>JAAXZI010000223.1 GCA_012719955.1 Phycisphaerae bacterium
CGGCCGGTGCGGAGCCCGGCCGCTACCGGCCATTACTCCCCATCAAGAAGCCGAAGGATCTCGGCTTCGATTTCGCTCATCAGGAACGGTTTACCCTGCACCTTGCTGAAGCCGATCGCATTGACCTGGAAGTGGCCGCGCAACAGCAGGAGCAATTGTCCGAGATTCAGTTCCGGCACCAGGATGCGCTTGAAGCGGGCCAGCACCTCGCCGAGGTTGGCCGGGAAGGGGTTCAGGTGTCGCAGGTGCAGATTGGAAACCTGCCGGCCTCTGGCCCGGACCTCCTGGCAGGCGGCGGTAATGGCCCCGTAAGTTCCGCCCCAGCCGATCACCAACAGATCGCCGGAGGGCGGGCCGGAAACTTCCACCGGGGGAATGACCTTGGCCACGTTGGCCACCTTCTGGGCTCGCAGCCGGACCATCTTGTCATGGTTCTGGGCTTCGTAGCAGACCGCGCCGGTGATGTTCTGCTTCTCCAGGCCGCCGATGCGGTGCTCCAGGCCCGGCGTACCCGGGAGGGCCCACGGACGGGCGAGGTCCGCGTTGCGGGCGTAAGGATAGAACTGCTCGTTGGGCACGGCCTGGGGCGTGGGGACCTCAATGGCCGGAATCTCCGCTTCCGTCGGAATCCGCCACGGCTCGGCTCCGTTGGCGATGTAGCCGTCGGAGAGCACGATGACCGGGGTCATGAAGCGGGTCGCGATCTGCCAGGCTTCGATGGCGGTCCAGAAGCAGTCGGTGGGCGATTGTGCGGCCAGCACCGGCACGGGGCACTCGCCGTTCCGCCCGACGACCGCCTGGAGCAGATCGGCCTGCTCGGTCTTGGTCGGCAGGCCGGTGCTCGGTCCGCCACGCTGGACGTTAATGATGATCAGCGGCAGTTCGGTCATCACCGCCAGGCCGATGGCTTCGGTCTTGAGGGCCATGCCCGGTCCGCTGGTGCCGGTCACGCCCATCGCGCCGCCAAAGGCCGCGCCGATCGCACTGGTGATGCCCGCAATCTCATCCTCGGCCTGAAAAGTCAGCACACCGAAATTCTTGTAACGTGAGAGCTGATGCAGAATCTCGCTGGCCGGGGTGATGGGATAAGTGCCGTAAAAGAGCGTCCGACCGGACTTCTTCGCGGCGGTGACCAGCCCCAGGGCGGTGGCTTCGTTGCCGGTGATGGTGCGATACCGGCCTGGCGCGATCTTGGCCTTGGCCACACGGTAGCTGACCGCAAAGGCGTCGGTGGTCTCGCCGAAACTGTAGCCGGCCTTGAGACTGCGGATGTTCGCATCGGCGATTTCCGGCTTCTTGGCGAATTTCTCCTCGATCCAGCGCAGGGTGGGTTCCAGCGGCCGGTCGTACAGCCAGTAGACCAGCCCCAGGGCGAAGAAGTTCTTGCAGCGATCGACGATCTTGGCGGTCAGGCCGCTGCCGGCCAGCGCCTCGGCATTCATACGCGAGAGGGGCACCTTGACCAGGCGATACCGTGCGTTGAGCGCCTCGTCCTCCAGGGGGTTGTCCGTATAGCCGGCCTTGGCCAGATCGCTCTTGGTGAAGGCATCGCTGTTGACCACCACCAGGCCGCCGGGCTCCACGTCCGGCAGGTTGGTCTTGAGCGCGGCCGGATTCATGGCAATCAGGGCATTGACGCGGTCCCCGGGGGTGTGAACGGGGTTGGCGCTGAAATTAATCTGGAAGCCGCTCACACCGCCCAGAGAGCCGGCCGGAGCACGGATCTCGGCCGGATAGTCCGGCAGCGTGCTGATGTCGTTGCCGAAGATCGCTGAGGAAATGCTGAACTGCGTCCCGGCGAGCTGCATCCCGTCGCCGGAGTCGCCGGCAAAACGGATGGTCACCGCCTGGAGCTCTTCGACGCGCTTGCGGAACGGTTGTTTCGCTTCTTGCGTGACTAGTTCTAACACGTTTGCCTCACGTTCTTGCGGACCCTCTGGGCCAACCCCATCCTGGGATTCCGGCCGCGAGGCGGGCTTTTACGCGCCCTCCCTCGTGCTCTGAACCTGTCCGGGCCGCGGGGGCAGGTTGTAGACCGTCGACGGATAGTGATCCACGAGATACGCCACTATGTGCTTGGCCGAGACAATCCCGACCGGCACGTCGTCCTCACTCACGACGGGCAAATGTCGATAGTGCCCCTGAAACATGATACGGATCGCCGAGGCGATCGGGTCGCCGCATCGAATGGTGACCGGCTCGGGCGTCATGTACGGTTCAATCGGCGAAGCGGGATCGACGCGACGGACCAGGATGCGCTTGATGAGGTCGCGATCGGTGAAGATCCCCACCAGGCGCCGGCCGCGGCAGATCAATGCATATCCGGCCCGGACACTGCGCATAACCTGCACCGTCCGCCGTACGCTTGTCTCCGGCGCAACGATCAGCGGCTCCTCCAGCGGGAGCTGGGTGACGTTGTCATAGCACAGGTTCTCGCGGAGGCCCACCGAATCGTCTCCGGAATTGAAACCTCTTCAGCTTATCGCATCACCCGGCGTTTTCAAGTGCCGGTCGGCTAATGTTGCATAAAAACTGCAACATATTTTATCGAGCGGCCGTCGAAAGCGCGGGTGGAGTTCACCGGATTCTTATCGGGCATGTGCGCCGATCCGACTCAACGTGCGGAATTCCCTGCTCGTTCCGCTTTTCACGAGACTTCGCGACATCTTTCACGAATGCGCGTTCCATTTTTCACAAATCTTCTCCTGGTAAATCCGCGCGTGCTGAATTTGCAGCCGGAAATAGCCGAAGAGGGTTCCGGGCAACCTCCACTGTCGGGCAGGAGGAATTGCTGGAGAAGGAGCAGCCATGATCATTCGCGAGCTGGGTCTGCGCCCGCCGGTGCACATTTCACCGTTCAGCACCACGGACGAAGCCATCGACCTGATGTGGCAAAACGACATCCGCCACCTGCTGGTGACGGATCGTGATGGATTCGTCGGCCTGGTGACCGACGGCGACCTGCTCGAGAGCGTGGGCATGTTGACGCGGGCCGAGCGCGAATGCCTGTTCCCCGGCGCGAGCGAAGAGATACTGGTCGCGGACATCATGGACGCCGAGGCCATCTGCGTCACGCCCGAAACCCTTCTGACCGATGCCGCCCATCACATGATTTACGGCATGCGCACGGCTTTGCCGGTGGTGGAGGACGGCGAGCTGGTGGGCATTGTGACCGAGATGGATCTGCTGGGCCTGTTCAATGATCCGAGCTGCGCGACCGCGGCCATGCTGCGCGACGAGCCGGTGATCAACCACAGCTCGCGGGTGCTGCGGACCGTCACGCGCCACGAACGTCTGCGCAAGGTTTGTGAGAAACTGAACGGCAGCAAGCATCACCACGTGCTGGTGGTCGAGGACGGTCGGCTGGTGGGGGTGATCTCCGACTGGGATGTGCGCATGGTCATCGGACGCTCCCAGGTGGGCCAATGGCTCGACCGGCCCATCGATGACATCATCGTGTCCGGCATCACCTTCCGGCCCGACGAGACCCTGGACCGCGTCGCCTGGCTGATGCGCGAGGAAAAACTCACCGCCGTGCCCATCACCACCCCCGACGATCTGCTCATGAGCATGGTGACCGTCACCGACCTGCTGCGCGTGCTGGTGGCCGACGCGGTCATCCACGCCTGACAGCCCGGAATTAGCGCGGCTTTCTCCTCAGACTGATCAGACCGAACAGACCGAACAGACCGATCAGTCGGATCAGTCGGATCAGTCGGATCAGTCCGATCGGTCTGACCGGCACCCCTGTGCCTGCCTGATCCGCACAACGCTTCTACTGGTCACTGCCGGCCGGAAACGTGGCGGGGGCTTCGGCGGTGAGCGGCTGGGCTTCAATCAGCTTGAAATGCACCGGCCCGTTGCTCGTTTCGGCGTCGATGCGTCCGCCGCCGCCGTTTAAGATGGCGGAAAGCGCGTCGTCTCCGTCCTCGCGGTCGGCGACCTGGGCGCCGGACAGGTCCGCGCGGATGCGAGCGTTGGTCGTGTTCAGGTCCAGGGCGGCGCGCACGTGGCGCGGCACCTCAACCTGGACGTGCGCGTTGGAGGTCTCGATCCGGATCTGAGGCTCGGAGGCCAGCGAAGGCGCTCTCAGCTCGACGGGGCCGTTGCTCGATACCAGCGTCACCTCGCCGCGCGGATCGATCGCACGAATGCGGGCATTGCTGGTCTTGGCGACTACGCACTGCCGCCCGCACGCTTCGATGTCGATGTCGCCGTTGGAGGAGACGGCCCGTACGTCGCCGGCGATGCGCCGGGCAATCACCTGGGCATTGGAGGTCCTTGCCTCGAGGTTGCCTTCGATGGCTTCCACCTCCACCGGGCCGTTACTGGTCCGCACATCGACATCCCCTCGAGCGCCGGCCGCGGCGACGCTGCCATTGCTGGTGCGCAGCCGTAAAGCCAGGTTGGCCGGCAGGGATATCTGGAAGTTGGCCCCCGCGCTGCCATCCGGGAATTTTGGAATGGAGGCCTTGATGCGCAGCACCTCGGGCTTGTCCGCCTCCCGCTGGGCTTCGATCTGAATCTGGTCCAGCCGCTGGCGGGCGACTTCACGGCTGGAGGCCCGGACGTATTTGTCTCCGGCAATGTCGGCCTCGCCGCCGGAGCCGTTGCAGCGCACATCGATGCGGCCGTTCTGCGTCTCCACTACCACCAGGCTCACCCCCTGGAGGTCGGCTTTCTGATGGAAACCCGTCTCCACCCGGCTGGAGCCACCCCGCCAGCCGCAACCTGCCAGCAGGCCCACGGCCACAATCCCGATCCATCCTGTTGTCCGAGTCATGTCGTATCTCCCGCATCAAGGAATCGCGATCCGGGCGCAAAGTACGCCTGCAGGGATAGACACGCTACCGGGCAGGATGTTTCAAGTGACTTACGATTTATTTGGTGCTTCCAGCATCTTGCGGGTGTGGTCCTGGAGCTGCGGATGGATGCGGCCGGCCAGGGCGGCCAGCAGCCAGGGCAGGTCCACCTCGATGTGCACGGCGTCTTGACCGACATCCACCCGCCCGGTGACCGACTGCCCCAGGATTCCTACGTGGAAATCCAGGTGGTTGCCGGTCCAGCGTTCCTCGATCCTGGCGAAGCTGCCGGTGTATTTCTCGCGGGCCTCGGTGACGCCCGCCGCAATCCGTGTACGCGCCTCGTCTTGGGTCAGGCGGTGGGGAACGTCTATGGTAAGCGTCTTGGTGGTCATATCGCCCTTAGTGTAAGCGCGTCTCCGAAGATTGTCCCGGCAAGAGCTGATGAGCTGTCCATCACCAGCGGGGATAGAGTCCCCCTCATCATCCCTTACTCAGGATTCTCTCGCGCGGTGGCGGTCCGCGGCTTCACCCAGCCGTTGAGGCGCATCCAGTCCGCACAGCGCTCCGGCCACGATCGCAGGAACGGGTCGTTCGCGGCCAGGCCCACGCCGTGGGGCCCCGGCTGGTAAATGTGCAGTTCGGCGGGCACCTTGGCCTTCCGCAAGGCCAGGTAAAACAGCACGCTGTTCTCCGGCGGGACGCCCGTGTCCGCATCCGTGTGGAAAAGGAACGTCGGGGGCGTTTGCGGTGTGACCTGCTTTTCGCTGGAGAGCTCCTCGATGAGCTTGGGGTCGGGCGGATCGCCGATCAGGTTGCTCCGCGAACCGCGGTGGAGCTTCGGCTCCGTAAAGGTGATCACCGGGTAGCAGAGGATCAGGAAATCGGGGCGCGAGCTGACGCGCTCGATGCGGTCCTCGGCGGAAGCGTTGCCCGCGTCGAAGTGCGTGCCGGCCGTGGACGCGAGGTGCCCCCCGGCCGAGAAACCCATGATGCCGATCTGGTTGGGGTTGATCTTCCATTCGTCGGCCCGGGCCCGGACCGTGCGGATGGCCCGTTGTGCATCCTGCAGCGGGGCGGGGTGGCGGTAGCGCGGAGCGAGCCGATACTGCAGAACGAAGCCGGCCACCCCCAGCGAGTTGAGCCACCGGGCAACGGCCGTGCCTTCCTTCTCCACGGCCAGGTGCGCGTAGCCGCCACCGGGGCAGATGACCACGGCAGCGCCGGTGGCCTTGTCGGCGGGCGGCAGGTGGATCGTGAGGGTGGGCTTGTCGGCGGCCTCGTTGCCGACCGCGCCCGGGACGCCGTTCGGCCAGAGTGGTATCGTCGGAGGCGACGTGGCCGGTTCCTGTGCGCCGGCGGGCGCGATGATGAGGAGGGAAAGCAGGCCGAGCGTGAATACGTTCTTGTGCAGCATCTGACAGCTCCTTATGATCGGCGATCAATCTCTCATTAAACGGGCCCCGGGTCAAGGCGGCCCGCAGACAGGTCTTGCAAACAGGTGGGATCATGAACAAGCTTCGTGAGGTTCTTTTGGTTGCGTTGATGGTTGGAACCTGTGTGCCGGCGGCGCTGGCCGACGTGCCGGCGGGTGCGTCCCCCAGCCGGCCCGCGGAGGCTCCCGCGGATCTTTGGCCCCTGGCCCGCAAGCATGCGGAGACGTTCCGCTTCTCGACCCTGTTTACCGCGCAGGAGGTGCGCGACTGGCTGTCCAAACCGGATGGAATCACAGAAGCCATCCGCTGGTGCCGGGCCACCGCCGTGACCCGCGTCTTTGTGGAGACGTTCCGCGACGGCTACACCGCCGATCGCGACACGCTGGTGCGGGCCAGGGACGCTTTCAAGGAGGCGGGTCTGCTGGTCAGCGGATGCGTGACGACCACGGATATCGGGCGCGAAAGCGTCCGCGGGTGGCGGTTTCCCTGTTTCTCGGAGCAGGCGGGACTGAACAACCTGAAGCGCATCTTCGAATACACGGCCGGGCTCTTTGACGAGATCATGATCGACGATTTCCTCGCCACCATGTGCGAGTGCGAGGATTGCGTCAAAGCCCGCGGTGAGAAATCCTGGAGCCAGTTTCGCCTCGAACAAATGGCGGACGTTTCCAGGCGGTACGTGCTTGAACCGGCGCGTCGGATCAATCCCAGGGTGAAGCTCATCATCAAGTACCCGTGTTGGTACGACGCGTTCCACCAGGGTGGGTACGACGTGGCCGGCCAGACGGCCATGTTCGACAAGATGTGGGTGGGCACGGAAACCCGCGATCCAGACAATTTGGAGTGGGGCCACAAGCCGCAGTACGAGGCCTACTTCATCATGCGCTGGCTGGGCCAAGTAGGGGGGGCCAAGTGCGGCGGCGGATGGTTCGACTACCTGGGCACGACCCCGCCCACCTACCTGGAGCAGGCTCGTCAGACTGTTTTGGGCGGGGCCCGTGAGGCGATGCTGTTCTGTTACGGCGGCCTGCATACCTCGGGCGGCCAGGCGGACGTGGAAGCGCTGCGCAAGGAAATACCCGGACTGTTCGAGCTGGCCGAATTGGTTCACGGCAAGAAGCCCTGGGGCATCGCCGCGCCCAAGCCGCCCAACAGCGATGCGCACGGCAACATGTACGTGTATGGCTTCATCGGTATGCTGGGCCTGCCGCTGGTGCCGGAGGCGCGCGTGCGGGCGGACGTGCAGGCGGCGTTCCTGCCCGTGCAGGCGCTCAAGCACCCCCAGACACCGGCCGTCATCGCAAAGATAATGGAGGCGAAAACGCCGGTTCTGCTGACCCGCCAGCTTGCGGAGAAACTTCCGAAGGATCTCCGGCTGGAGGGGAACGTGGAGGTGCTGGACATCCCTGCCGATGCCTGGGAGCTGGTGAATCTACCGCGGGAACGTCTGCGTGCCATTCGCAAACACCTGCTGACGCCGTTGGGCATGGAGTTTGAAGCCCCCTCGCGTGTGGCCCTGTACCTGTTTGACGAGGGTCTCGTGGCGGTGGAGAACTTCAACGATTTCGAGGTGGAGGCCCAGGTGACGCTGCGGGGCGCATCCCGGCCGGAATTGGCCCTGGCCCTGCCGGCGGGCTCGACGAAGGTAATGGCCGCAGAGAACGGCGCGACGCTGAAGATCCAGCCACGTTCGCTGGCCATGCTGCGCTTCAAGCGGTGAAAAAACTGAGAACTGAGAACTGAAAACTGATAACTCGCAGGCGAAGCCCTCTTACCGCTCTGGCCGTGTAGTCGGCAAGCGGCGCAACAGCTCCCGCATCTGCCCGGCGGTCTCCCTCTTTGCAGGGTCCGTGGCAAGATTGCGAAGCTCCTGCGGGTCGGTCTCGTGGTCGTAGAGCTGTGTGCCTTTCTTGCCCTCGTCCCACTCGATGTAACGCCATCGTTCCGTGCGGACGCTCTGGCCGAGGAACGGCGGGCGCTCCAGCCGTCGATACACCTCCGTATAGGCCGGGCGGGTCCACTCGCGCTGCGGATCCTCCAGCAGTGGCCGCAGGCTCACGCCCTCCAGACGCTTGGGCGCGGGCAGGCCGGCCAGTTCGGCCAGCGTGGGATACACGTCCACCAGTTCCACCGTGCGCGGGCAACTGTGGCCGTTGCCCTTCATGCCCGGGGCCGAAATGATGAGCGGCACGCGGGCGGATTCCTCAAACAGGCTGTTCTTCTGCCACTGCCCATGCTGGCCCAGCATCCAGCCATGATCCCCGAAGAAGACCACGATGGTGTTGTCCGCCAGGCCGAGACGTTCGAGGGCCTCCAGCAGCCGGCCGACCTGGGCGTCCACGAAGCTCACGCACGCGTAATAGCCGCGGATGAATCGGCGGCAGTCGTCAGGGGCCACGCCGTGGTTGAGTGGCTGGGTCCACAGGGCCGCCGGGGGAATGTCCTTCATGTGCTCCGGCGGCTCCTCCGGCAGCTTGATCTTTTCGAGCGGGTAGAGATCGAAATACTTCTTCGGGGCGATGCAGGGCAGGTGCGGACGATAGAAGCCGGCGGCGATGAAGAACGGCTTGTCGCGGTGCTTTTCGAGCAGTCGGATGGTTTCGAGCGTCACCCTGCCGTCGGTCTGCTCGTCGTCCGTGCCTTCGGCGGCCAGCCAGGCCAGCGCCGAGCCGAGGCTCTTGTGCCAGGGCATGTAGTTGATCAGGTCATCCTCGTCCTCGGTGCGGTCCCGCCCGATGGGGTTGATGGAGACGGTCCACGAGGGCGGATCGTCCATGCCGTCCGTGCCGATTTCCATGGGGACGCCATAGTGAAAGACCTTGCCCACCCGGGCGGCGAAATAGCCGTGGTTCTTGAACAATTGCGACATGGTGACCGCATCAGGCACATTCTCGCGGAAGTGAACCTGGTTGTTGCGCACCCCGGTGGTCGCGGGGCGCAGACCGGTCATGAAGGACGCTCGGCTGGGATTGCACAGCGGATACTGGCAATACGCTCGATCGAAGCGCACGCCCTGGCGGGCCAGGCGGTCGATGTGGGGCGACTGCACCACCGGATGACCGTAGCAGCCCAGGGAGGCATTGAGATCATCGCTGAGAATGAGGAGGACGTTGAGTTTCTTCGGCGCGGCCGGTTCGGCCGCCAGCACGCTGGCGCTTACGGCCAGTGACACCAGGCCGACGTATCGAGCGACGGAATTCAGCATCGTGGTCCTCCTCATCGGTACATCGAGTTCCCAGTCCCGACGCCCGAGTCAAAATCGGCCAGGCCTGCCGCAGCGATCTGCCTGACTTTCCTGAGTCAACGTCTTTGTTGAGACCGTACTCTTCTCTCCGCTTCAGGCTGGAGATTTCATGTTCATGTTCCGAACACCCGGCGGCGGGTGGCACGGTCCAGCAGCGGCACCAGTGTGTTGGCGATCAACAGGGCCCAGTATCCCGCCGCCGGCACGCCGGTGAGAATACGCAAGCCCACTGCCAATCCGCCGATCAGGGCCCCGAACAGCGCGTGCCCGCGGGTGGTGAGCGGCGAACTGGTCGGGTCGGCGGCCAGCAGCATCAGTACAAACAGGAGCTCGCCGGCGGTCAAGTGGTACAAAACGTAGACCAGACCCACCGGCAGCCCCTCGTAGACACTGATCCCGGGCAGCCAGTGCCACTGCTGCGGCCCCTTTGCCGGCTGGAGCGTAACCGGCAGGATGGCCGCCAGTATCGCAACCGCCAGCACCCCGGCCACCGGCAATGACCAGCGCGCCAGTCCCCGCCACAACAGCAGCAGACCCCCCAGAATGACCGCCAGCCCACAAGCCTCCCCAATGGCGCCGCCGGCCACGCCGGTGAGCGTGTGCGACCAGGGTGGCAGCGCATCGCGAACCAGGGCGGCCAGCGCCTTGGCGGCCGACGCGTTCTCCGGGACAGGGATGGCCGAGGCCAGCACATCGGCCGGACGCTGAACCTCCCAGGCCTGGGCGCCATAGGGCAGCGGCTCGCAGGCCCAGGTGGCTGGTGGGGGCAGGGGACGCGCGGCGCTCAGGTTGCCCCACAGCAGGTATTCCTTGTCCAGCACCGGCCAGTGCGGCGGCGTCAACTGCGCGGGGAAGAGTATCTGAACCACCACCCGGGCCAGCGCCACCGGGTGCCAGAGATAATTGCCCAGCCCGCCGGTCATGACCAGCCCGGCCAAAACGGCCAGCGCCGCGGCCAGCAGCGGGACCGGCCAGTAGACGGTGGGCGGCAAGGTACATGCGGTCAGCATGCCCACCAGGGCGGCGGTGCCCTCGGCGCCTCTCTCGCTGCGCCCGAGCACCGCGCGGGCGGCCGAGTCGATCAGGACCGCCGACGCGACGCAGATGGCCAGCACGCGAATGGTATTCCAGCCAAAAAGAACCAACCCGGACGCTAGCACGATGGCGGCGGCCAGAATGAACATGCGGGTCACGGACGAAAGCCCCCGGCCGGCGCGCAAGTAGGGAGGCGCGCCAACTCGCAGCATTCCTGGCTGGGGCAGTGGGATGAGACGCTCGTCAGGCATCTCCAGGCTTATACAGCAGGATGCCAATGGGAGCCAGCCATACGCCGCTGGTCAGGCCGCCGCCCGACTCCGTACCGGCCGTTTTCCATAAATATCTGTAGCCGCCGGGCTCTGTACCGGCCGTTTTAGCCACACCGGCCGTTTCACGGACACAACGCCTGCCCGCGTTCAGATTCTTAAAGGCCAGCAGGATGCCCGCCCCCCGTTCGGATCCGGGGGGCCGGAAAGGAGATGACCGGTCACCGTGACATGATCAGGCAGATGAACCGGCCGTCCCTGGGGCATTTCAGGGCTGCGCGCCCAACTTCGCCAGAGGAGCGCTGCGGCGCAGCAGGCCTGAAAGGCTCAGCTTGCCTGGGCCGGTAAAGGCCAGGCCGAACAAAACCACGCCCAGCGTGAGGGCGTATTCCATGCCGCCATGTCGGATGTCGAAGGCTTTGCTGTGAACCAGCAGGATAGCCACCAGCATGTTGATGGCCATGGGAACGGCCACAATGCGGGTCGCAAGGCCCAACAGGATGGCCAGGCCACCGAAAAATTCCACACACGCCGAGACGGTCGCGCTGGCGAAAGCCAAGGGTACGCCCATCCCGGAGAGCATGTCTGCAAACTGGCTCAACGCGCCGGAGGGGAAGAGTTTGTGGGCGCCATGATAGATGAACACAATGCCGATGATGAGTCGAATGGCCAGCAGGCCGATATCGGTTCCGGTGATCGGGCCGATGGAGAGCGCCGCCGGAGTGACCGGTTCTCGAGTGGATGGGACGGTAGCCATGATAGATCTCCTCTTCCGACACCATGAGAACTTTATGGCGAGAAATGTGCGCAGATCAATTGTACCAAAAGATTCCAGGGGCGGTGTCGCAAAATGAACCCGCGGCAGAAAGTGGTGACAATCTCGAAAAACGTCTGCCTCGGGTCATCGTGTGGCGTAGTGCCCGCCAAGGATTTCCCGGCCGCATTCGGGGCATCGGCCCGAGCGGTTGCCCTTGAGGTTATAGCCGCATTCGCCGCAGATGCGACCCGGAAGAGAGAAGGGGTAGCTGCGGGCGTAGCGCCGCCAGCTCACCATGGTGCCGGAGATCCGGTCCCCCAACCGCTCGCCGGTGGTCATGATCAGGGGCTCGATCAAAATGAGGCCGGGGACGAGAAAGATCGCATTGCGTATAGCGGTGGCCCACATGCCGGCCGGCCGACGGGTGGGCTCCTCAATCACCTGCAGCCCGAAGAGCCGCTTACCGGGAGAACGGCCATCCAAGGCGTCTTTCAGCAGGAAGAGCGCGGCTGAAAGGGGAAGCGCCGGCAGGGGGTTGCTTGGCAGGAGCAGGCAGATCGCGACAGCCACCAGACCGACAAGAAGAACGTCAACCGCGAACGCCGACAGACGCCGCGTGATGTATTCGGTCCGGCAACTCTCGCAGACGACCGCGCGATAGAGCATGACATTGGCCTGCCTGCGCTCGCAGAGGGGGCAGATGCGGAAGCCGGCGGCGGTCAAGGGCATTGGCGCGCTCATATGGATGAGCCTACCAGCGCGGAGGGCGGCTGTCACGGCGAGGGTGCAAAGAATGCAGCAGGGTCCGATTGCGTGTTAAAAACGATCGTCCCAACAATCAGGGGCTCTTGATCGCCACACCGGGACTGGCTATTTTGTAGCAGATGTGATACAACTTCAGAAACGTCTTGTGGGGACTTTCCTGAAATGACCCATTTATTTCCCCCGGTGGGCCGGACCTCGGAACCCGGCCCACCGGGTAGCTGTTTTGGTCATGCTTAGGCACAAGCCTGTCGCTAAAGTGTGGATTGATCCCGGCTGCATTGTTTGCTCGGCCTGTGAGACCACCTGCCCGGACGTGTTCGAGGTGCGGGAGACCACCTGCGTTATCCGGCCGGAGGCCCTGCACGCGCCGTTTCTCCAGTCCCGTGGCCAGATGATCAGCGATGCGGCCGAGGAGTGTCCCGTCCAGGTGATCAAATTTGAGACCATCGAATGCGAGGAGCCGAGTCACTCCCTCTGACGGCTCTGGCGAAGTGAGCCGCGAGCTCTCCCTGTGACCCGCCAGGGGCGGATGGACAGATTCTCTTTACAGATCACAACAAAACTTGAGATTCTTGCCTCCTCGGGCCTCTTGCCGATGAACCCGTTGAGCGAGGAAGCATTCCAGCCCCTGGGGTTGGAGGTATGAGGAGGTGACGGGGGTGTATTGCGCCAATTTTCAGGTGGTCCTCCTGGCAGCCATTGGCCTGCAGGTGGCTTCACCGGCGACTCAACCGGTACAGACCCAACCGCATGGTGACGCAACGGCGCCCGCCGCGCGGGGGCAGCCTGTCGTTCCGCGGTTCACGGCCCGTTTTGCGCCGCCGGACATCAAAGTGTTCGTTCAATCCCATCCGGACAAGCTGCCCTTATTCCTGCAATCCGAGTATCACCGGCAGGCGATTCTTGACACCCTCGACCACATTGACATGGGTGAACTGCTGCGGCTGGTCGAGCCGGACCTCAAGAGCACCTTTTCCGATCGTTTCGATCCCAAGCGGGACCTTTTGATCGTGCCGGTTCCGCCCGACCGCCAGGTTGAAGTTCCCGCGCCGGCTTTGGAGGGGGGCGTCTATCGCGGCCCGGCCGAGGAAGTGACCGGCTTCCTGCTGCACGACATCACGGAGGCCGAGTACCTCAGCACGGTCATCCGGCTGATCCAGCGAGCCCGGCAGTGTCTGGATACCGGCGACCCGATCTACGATCGCACGGCCCCGGATCATCTGCGCAAGCTCGCCGAGCGCGAAGCGGCCCGGCAAAGCGAGACCCGCGCCGCGGAGGACGCCGCCCGGCGGCAGCGGGAGGAGGTCCGCCGGAGGATTGGAGCGGCTCTCGGCGTCTACGACCCGGAAACCGGGCAATTCAACGGCCCGCCCGAGTGGCTGAAAGAATCGCGACGGTTCACCTACGTGGTCCAGAACGGCCAGTTCATCGACCGGCTGAAGCCCACTGTCGATCGGATCAACGCTGAACTTGAGATGGCTGGTTTCCCGCCGCCCTCCGTGCATGACCGGCCGGGCATCCGTTTCGACTCCGACTTGCAGGACGTCGAAATCGTGCTTCCCCGCTCGATGATGCGCGAATTTCTGGAAGAGGCCGACCGGCTCGAACGGCGCATGGCCGAAGAGCACATCATCAGCATCGAAGCGGTCCGGCTGACCGACCGCGATATCATCAGCGGGGCTCTGGCCTCCCGCCTCAATGCCCAGGTTCAGGGCGTCCACGACGTCAAGCGATATAACGTGGAGGGCGTATTCCGTCAGCTCGGGCTCAATGCCCTGCTGGCCGTCGCCAATCAGCAGCTTCAGGTCGCCACGCTCAACTCCATTGAGGCCGGCAAGCTGCCGGAGGGCGTCTCCCCGGTGCAGATCGCCTCGCCCGATTTGCCGCCGATCCGCCTGAACCGCGACGCGACCACGGTGGGCAGCACCTTCTCCGTCGGCGCGGATGACATCTTCTTCGACGGCCGGGAACAGTCCTACGGCTTCAGCTATATCGGTCCTGATGGACTGAAGCACACGCTTGCGGTGGAGGTAGTGGACAGCCTCCGGGAGTTCTGGGATCGGATCGAGCGCAATCTCATCGTGCACAAGATCAAGCGCACCGGCGAAACCATCCCCTTCACCGTTCCGGTGGGGCCGGCCAACCGTACCTTTCCCGGCATCGCCGCCCTCGTCTCCCAGGAAAATCAGCAACTGGTGGTGGCCACGGGCACCGGGGCTATCAGCGAGATCAGCGCCACCGCCGGCACCTGGCTGATTATTCAGGATTTCCAGATTGCCCCGCTGCCGGGCTCCTCAACCACCTTGACGGAGGACGAGCGCAAGCTGATTCATGACAAAGTCCTGCTGACCATGTTCCTGCGCGACCCGGCAACCGCCGTCGAAAGCAAGTGCGCGCTGCTGGAGGCCCGCACGCCCGAGCAACTCACCGAGCTGCTGGCGGCTCTCCTGCGCGAGAAGGCTGACCAGCAGATCCATCCTGAATTCCTGGCTCCCACCTACCAGGAGGTGTTCCGGCGCCGGCTCGAGGAGGTCACCGAGTGCGCGGCTGTCGAGAAAAAGGAGCGCAATTCCACCATCTCGCTCACCTTCTTCTCCAGCCAGGGAAACATCATCGCCCAACCGGGCGTTACCCAGCTTGGCGACTCCAACGATCTGACTTCCTTCACCACCGAGTTGCGTCCCAATGTCGTCACCCCCATCTCATCCTTCTTCACCAAGAGCGGCAGCGGAGCCAAGGGCTCTTCGCCCCTGACTGGGGTAGCCAAAGGCGAACAGACCAACGAAGAAAAGACCATGACGCACCTGGTCATCCGGGCTCGCTTTCCAACCCTGGCCCGCGAGCGCATGGACCGGGACGAAGGCCGGCATCTGGGCTATTTCGAGCTGCCCATCGGCCGGCAGGCCCAAAGCCTCGTGGACCTGCCCTTCCTCTCCAGCTCGGAGCATCCGCTGGAACGGCTGTCCAAGTTGCGCGTGGGGCTGATGTTCGACTCGCTTCAGGAAGAGCGCGTCAAGAAGCCGCTTAGTCTCATCAATCCGAACCAGCTTATGGGCACGGTGCCGGCCAGGGTGTGGGAAACGGCCACCACCCGGATGCTGATGAATCGCAAGATCATCAGTGATTCGCCCCATACGGGATCGAGCCTCGCGATGGAATATCGCCAGCGCTTCATTCTCCAGGTCCGTTCGCTGCTGGAATACGACGAGGACTTCTTCGCTTCGCCTAATTTCGCCCTGCGAAACATGGCTCAGTGGAATGATCCGGATCGCATTGTGCTGGCCCTGGACAACAGTCCCGGCCGGTTCGCCCTCCAGCGGCTGATCATCCTGCTGGATGAGTTGGGCGCGCTGCTGGTACCCGACGAATACGCGGACCGGTTCCTGGCGCTTTCCATGCCGGGGCCGTTCGGACAACACAAACTCCGTCCCCTCACCGCCGATGAGCTGCGCACCCTCCGGCGCGACGTAGCCAACCACTATCTGCGCTTCCAGGAGGCCTACGGCGATGCCTTCCTCGAAGCCGTCTCCATGATCCTGAACCTGGGAACCTATCGGACCGTTGCCCATGCGAAAATGCTGGATGGTCCCTTCCGCGGCTATCACGACCTGGTGGTGTTCGATTGCGGTGCCGAAGCCGTTGCCGAGGAAGAGCTGTTCCAGGCCGCCCACGGCGACTTCCTGATCGTCCGCGGCGGTGGTGTCGACGGCGGGTTGTTCAGCAAATCACGCAAGTACCTCGAGGATATTGCCCCCGAGCGACGGGCTTTTATTACCCGGGGCCGGGATGTGCTTGAGCGTACCGAATGGTGGCGTCCCTACGCCCCTATGCTTCCCTGACTGAAGGCGATGGATGCGTCGACCGCTCCCCGCTCCCTGGCCGGTGCTCCGCGCCCGCAAACGGGGGGCAGGATGCCCGCCCCCCACGTCCGCCGTAGCGGCCGGGCTCCGTACCAGCCGTTTGCTGTCCCGGCCGTTACTCGCGCAGAGGCTCGCACAAGGCCGCGGCAACCGGGCCTGGGGGTTGACCGGAATCGCGGCTATTCTCCGTATTTCCACTCCAAAATGCCGGCGGAGAGGCCCGGCGCAAGTTGGACATCCAGCCGGATGGCCGTCGTGGTGACGGGCTCAAAGGTCGCCCGGTTGAACTGGTCGGCCTTCCGGGGATACGAGCCGCTGGTCAAACGGACATCCTTCCAGGTATCGCCGTCCAGCCACTGCACCTTCCAGGATGCCGGCAACCGGCATCCGCCACCCCGGGCGATGTCGTCAAACCAGTAGACCTCCACCCATGAAAACTTTCGCGGCTCGGGGAAGGTATATTGCACCCATTCCCGCGTCCCCCGATGGTCCCACCAGGTGAAACGCGGAATGCTTTGATCGCCGGAGGACTTCGGCTCGATCCGATCATTAAGAGCGGATAGTGAGTCATACCGATTGTGGAACGAGGCCGTCGGCAGATAGGGCTGCGACGACCACGTCTTGGCCTCGGGGCCCTCCCCAATGGTGGGGAACTGGCTGATCCGCAGACGGGCGCAACCCATGGGGATCAGGGTAATATCCTCAATAGGTTGCTCGGAGCGGACCGGGCTGCCCTGGATCTCGCACACCAAGCCGTTGGGCTCCTGCTTCCATTCGGGAATTCGCCGGCCTTTGGCCTTCAAGGCTATGGGAGCCCCTTCATGGGTGAACGGCTGCGCGGCCGGCCTGGCGGCGGTCTTGATCACCTCGAACGATTTGGCGGGGGCCTGCGCGTCCAAAACCAGCCCGTAATTCCACGGAGTAGTCGGGAACACCTCATAGCCCGGCCAGGGATCCTTGCCGTACTTGACCCATTTCTCGCCGATCTTGAGTGAGTAAGTGATCGGGCCGCGATGCACCGACACGGCATTGTGATTCTTGGCCCAGGTTTTCACCTGGATGGTCATGGGTAGCTCCAGGCGGACGGTATCCCCGTCGGCCCACTCGCGCTCCAGCGTGGCCCAGGTGCCGGGGCGGAACTCGGTCTGAACGGCCTGGCCGTTGATGTTGACGCGGGCCCCTTCGCACCAGCCGGGGATCCGCAGAACCAGCGGGAACTTTACGCTCCGGGGAACGGAGAGCTTGAACTCCACCACCTCGTCAAACGGGTAGTCGGTGGTTTCCTTGACAGTTATCTTTGTGCCGTCGCCCACTTTGGCCTTCACGGTGCCAGCCGCGTAGAACACCGCCGCCAGACCGTTGGCGGGCGTGGCCATCCACAGGTGCTCGGCGTAGTACGGCCAGCCGAAAGCCACGTTGTGCTGGCAGCAGCGGTACTGCTCGAAGGGGGTGTAGGTGAACATGTCCCCGGCGTTGTAAATCAGGGGGGCCTTGTTCTTGCGGTCAAGCTGGATCTGGTTGGGGGCCGTCAGGTAGTGCAGGCCCTTGTGGTCCGGGGTGCAGGAGGCCGGCAGGGAGTTCAAGGCTACTTCCTCGCACCGGTCAGCCCAGAGCCCGTCGCCGGAGATCTTCAGCAGGATCTGGGCGCTGTGCATAAATTCAACCCAGGTGCAGGTCTCCGTGCCCTGGCGCGGGCCGGTGAAACCGGGACGGCAGATCTCGTCGGCGCCGATGCCCCCGCCCGGAACCTGGCCATAGAGGCCCCAGATGGTGTCGTAATTGCGGTAAGCGGCCTTCAAGTAGCGCGGGTCGGCGTACTGCTGATAGAACTGTGCCGGCTCGCGGAAACACTCGGCGATATTGACCCCGTGCCAGGAGGCCACCCCGCCGGTCCAGTCGGCGGTGCGCTCGTGATTGACCCGGGCCACCTCCAGCAGCCAGGATTCGCCGGTGCGGTTGTAGAGCCAGTAAATGCTGTCCAGGTTGTCCCCGCCGCGGATTTTCTGCCAGCTTTCCGGTAGCAGATGTTCGAAAGGCAGGGTGCTTTGCCACTTGAAGTAGTTGGTCATGAGCTTCAGGACGCGCTCGTCGCCGGTGGCCTCGTGGTAGGTCCGCAGAGCGTAGAGCATGCACATGTTCGGCCAAAGATCGCGGCTGTCGAGACCCTGCTGGGGGCCGAAATAGCCACTCGGCCGGGCACTGGCCAGGGTGGCCTCGATCCAGCGTTTGGATTCGTCGAGAATGCGCGAGTCGTTGAGCGCGTAGCCGAGGCTGATAAAGCCTCTGAGCCAGTAAGGCAGCTCTTCCCAGCCCAATCGACCCCGGCCCTGGGGATCGGTCCACGCACTGCCCTCGAATTTGCACCAGGGGCTGATCTCGGTGAGCCGGCCAGTCATGCCCTCGGCCATCAGTTCGAGCTGGGTGCGCACCCAGCCTTCCGGCCGGATCGACCCGACCGGCAATTTGATGAATGGGCTGGGCGTGAGTGGCTGGCGGTTGCCGACATAGAAGCGGTTTTCGCCCGTCGGCAGCGAGGGGGTGATCACGGGAGCCGCCTGGACGAGAGCGGATGCGGCGACCACGGTCAGGCCGGCCGCCGCCAGGAACGGGCGCTTGCTTAAAGCATTGGAAGATAAAATGTTATATCTCATTGGCACGCCTCTCGTCAGGTAGGGTGGTGGCGCGGAGGTGGGCTTGAAAGCATCCGTGGTGCTCTGGACAGCCGGCCCCCGTGCGACGATCATTCAAGAGCTGTGCGGATGCTATCGGCGGGTCCGGGAATCTGCAAACGAGGGCCTTGGGAACGAGGTTGTCCCCGCCGTTGGGGGAAGGCGCAGTCCGATAACGGCAGCGCACTGCGGCGCCGCCCAGGCAGGAGTCCGCCTCGAAGTCGCGCGTGCCGGTGCCTTGGAGCAGGGCCGCTGTGGGCCACTGCTCTTGAGCAGTGCAGGCCCGCATCAATCGTTTCCTGAACGCCCGGAAAGGCGGGCCTGAGGCGAACGCGTGGGCAGCCTCTGGAAGGGATTCGTAAGTCGTTCTTTCTGCAATTATTGCATCAGCTCAGCAGTACATTTGTTCTGCGGGCTTTACTTTGCGGGGTTCCGAAAGCCGCTTGCCAGCGCTGATTATCAAGAAAACTGAAAGTATTGGTTGCGTGATGGTCGATAAGAAATGCCAAGTTTTGCGGGAGTGGACCTGTCGTGTCTGAGACCCTGCTTCCGAAGACGATTTGCTGGGTCGGAGGGCTCGACGGATGGATCGAGATGATCGATCAGACCCTCCTGCCGGGCGAACTGAAGGTGCTCGCTTGCCACGACGTGGAGACGTTGTGGGAGGCGATCCGGAATCTGCGGGTTCGCGGCGCGCCGGCCATCGGAATTGCGGCGGCTATGGGCGTGGTGCTGGGAATCCGGGATTCGCGTTCGTCTGGTGAGTTCTTTGACAATTTGGCCGGCGTGTGCAGTTATCTGGCCGGCAGTCGGCCCACCGCTGTCAACCTGTTCTGGGCTTTGGATCGAATGCGTGCGCGGGCGGAAGCGCTTCGCGGCGCAGATCTGAAGGTTTTGAAACAGGCGATGCTGGCGGAGGCCCAGGCGATTCGCGATGAGGACGCCGCCACCTGCCGGGCTATCGGTGAGGTGGGGCAGAGCCTGATCGCGGATGGCGCCGTGCTGGTAACTCACTGCAACGCTGGCGGATTAGCCACTTCCGAGTACGGAACCGCATTGGCCCCCATGTTTCGTGCCCATGAGCTGGGGCGGCGATTTAAAGTCTATGCTGACGAAACCCGCCCCTTACTTCAGGGGTCACGGTTGACCGCCTGGGAACTCGCCCGGGCGGGTATTGACGTGACGATCCTGTGCGATAACATGGTAGGGCACTTGATGAGCCGTACACAGGTCAGCCTGGTCATCACTGGCGCGGATCGGATTGCCTCGAACGGTGATACGGCCAATAAGATCGGGACCTACGGCTTGGCCATTCTGGCGAAGGCACATAACGTGCCCTTTTACGTGGCGGCGCCGCGCTCAACTTTTGATCGGACTCTGGCCGATGGTTCGATGATTCCGATCGAGGAGCGGCCGGCTGACGAAGTCCGTAAAGGTTTCGGCCGCCTGACGGCGCCAGAGGGAGTGGCGTGTTATAACCCGGCTTTTGATGTGACTCCCGCGGCTCTGATTCGCGGGATTATCACCGAAGTGGGGTTGGTCTCTCCGGTGACCCCGGGCAATATCCGTAAGATTTTTACGGATGAGGCTTGCAATGAACCGGAAAGACGGTAAGATTCCCGCCCTAATGGGCTGCCGGCGCGGTCGGCCCGCAGGGTGGACGTGGAGATAGAGACACCATTAGCAATGTTTACCCTGCCGATCGGCGCGGATCGGCTCGTGAATTGCGTTGAATGTTTCACTAATCGGAGCAAGTCGTCGGCTACGGAGTTGGCGGCTCGCGGCTCTGGTGGCCTCCGGTCGAGAGGCCAAGTTCGTTTCCTTCTAAAGGAGGCTCACAATGTCAATGTGGAGCAAGTTGAAGGTCGCACTGTTGACGGCTACAGTCGGGCTGTCGGCAATGCAGTTCGGTGGCTGCCTGAACCTGGACTGGAACACCATCCTGCGCTACGTCGCGATCGGCAGCATCTTTGATTGAGTGGTTTTGAAACATCTGTGGGTGCCCTGCGGCTTGGGCGTCCCCGTGTATGGGAATGCAGCCGAAGCGGGGCTGAGATGGCCTGACTAACGAAAAGGCCGACATCCTACGAGGAGAAAAAATGATGTCGAAAATGAGCTGGTTCAAGTGGGGTCTGCTGGTGGCGGGTTCCTCCGTCCTGACCCTGCAGCTTGGTGAGTGCATCTCCCAGTTGCTGTTGCAGTCGTTCATCCTTCGGGCTGTGAACTGAGAAATCTGAGTTGAACGGGGCCGGTTTCCAACCAACACCGGCCGCCGTGCAGGGCGACTGGCGCCTGCTCTTCGCAGGATGAGAAAAGCATCCGGAGCCGCGCGTCGGTTTCCCGCTTAAGGAGGCTCGCAATGTCGAAACTGAGCAAGAAGTGGGCGATTCTGGCTGCCGTGATGGGCGGCATGATGTTTCATTTCGGTGGCTGCCTCGGTGGTCTGAACCGCTGGATCGTGGCTATCCTGAACGAGGATCTTTTTGGCTAAGAGCCGATTCCGGATCAGCTGTGCGGTCAGACGGGAAAGACGCTGTTCGTTTCCGCTTTGACCGTCCGGCGTGTTCGGCAGGCTTGCCTCGGTGTTGATGACGTATCCGCATCGAGGATTGGGCATCGAATGGAGGTCATAAATATGACACGTTTGGCAAAGATCATGGGCGTCATTGGTTTGACGTCGGTGTACCTCATGCAGGCCCCCTGCACCTTCGCAGGCCACGGCTTCAGCATCATCCCGAACAACATCATCCCGAATCCGTTCGCGGGTTTGCTGGCCACCCTGGGCTTCTAAGCCCCTGGGTTGTTGCCAGGGCCGTGGAGCGCCGTGCCGCCTGATCACTCGGTCAGGCCAGGCGCTGGCGATACGCTACCGCGTAGTCAGGCGGGGCGACGGACCACGGCAATATGGACGAGAGGCAGCGCTCTACCGGAGTGCTGCCTTTTGTTTTTTGGGGCAAGAGGCTGAGCTTCGCGCGCGGTTGCGCGAAAAAGCACACGTCGGCCGTACCCAGCGCTGGTGGCGGTGCCGGCCAGGATAGGTCCGGATTACCATCAAGCTCAAAGCGTCGGGCGCGCTGGTGAAGATGGTTGTTTATCGGGCGACTGCCCGAATGACGGCCTGGACGCATGTGCATGGAGCATCATTGCTGAAGGTCTTGTGGCCGGAAGGCAATGGACGCTCAGGCGGGGCAGCTCAGGGTTTTTGCGGCCTCGGGGGATGGTGACAGGCGGCTGAGGCAAGCGTTGGCCGCTGGTCCCGCGAGGCTGGCAGGGGGGCGGTCGAGAATAGATCGAATTGGAAGTGACACTGGCATCGGGTGTTGTTGCGGCACGGGATCGGCCGGCACCCGGGCGTTACACCGAAACGGCCGATACGGAGCCCGGGCACTGCAGTTCGATATGCGACCCGGTCGAAGCCGGGCCGTTACAGTTCGATATGTGACCTGTTCGGGACCCGGTCGCTTCGGGGTGGTGGGAATGGCCGGCACGAAGCCGTATGGGCTTGGCCTGGCCGGTGGGGAACTTTGCTCTTTGGCTCATGAGGCGGGCAGGATGCCTGCCCCCCGGCAGCGGCGGCCGGCTGTGCCGGAGGGCGGGCAAGATGCCACCTGAATTCCTCGGAGGGCGGGCATCTTGCCCGCCTGAGTCTGATCCGCCGAGAAACCGGTACGGAAAACGGTGCTAGACTCCTTATAGCGTTCGTCGGCGGAGGGTGTTGCCAAGACAAATGACCGGCCGTATACTTGGCCCACTGTTGAGGTCACAATCCGCCGGCTGCGACGTGCTCCGGAGAGATGCGGGAGCGCATCAGGTTCTGGCAGACCAGCGGGAGACACCATGGTGGAGGTCCTCATATGACGCGGCGACAACGCGGCTGGATCTGGTTGGCGACCATTTGTGGCGGCGTGACCCTTTATCAGGGCATCGGAACGACGACGGGTTATCTGCCGGTCTACGGCGGTGTGATCGGCGGGCAACGGGGGAACAGTTGTGGCCGGTTCGCTTCCAACGGGCTGGTCAGCAGCATCGATTTCTGCTTCCTGCTCGATTGCGAGAACGGTTTCTTCGGCGGGGTGATTGATCCCTGCGGAAACGCGGGCACGGCCGGCGATCTCCTCGTCGACTGCGTCAACGTGCCGGGCCCTGTTGCCACCACGGAAAACGACACCACAAATACCGGAACGGGCACGAACACAAACACAAATACCGGTTTTTGAGGGATGGGAAGGCTGAACAATCAAACGCGGTTTGACGCAGCCCTTGGAGCGGGGGGCATCGGCTGACCACGGGCGTCGATGCGAACCGATGGCCCCACACGCGAGACACGAGGCTTTCATGAAAACGACAACCAAATGGCGAACCGGGCTCCAGATCCTGCTGGCCACTTCCCTCTGCGGATCGGTCTTTCAGATTGGCAGTTGCTTGAGTGCTCTCGGGCGGAACTTCAATCCATGTGGGACCATTCTCACGTGCGATCCGGCCGAGTTCGATCTGCTCACTATCGATCCCCTGGAGCCGGATTACGACTTTAACCCCACCTGTGTGATTCCCGGCCTGTTCAACTGCACGACCCCGATTTCGGTGGGAGGCGCCACTTCCAGCACTGACACGACCACTACCAGCGGCTTGACGAGTACCACGACAACGACATCCACGAACCGCACCAACACGACCGGAACGCGTGGTCAACTGCAGAGCGGGTTCTTCTAAAACTTGACTGTTCAATCGTTTTTTCACGGATGAGGCTTTAACCATGCGTCGATGGTATCGTGTTCGACAAGTGCTGCTGGTTGTCCTGAGTGGGGGCATGCTCCTGCAGACCACCGCCGGTTGTGAGGAGCTGCTGGCCCCGATCATCGCCAATGTGGTCAGCTCCCTGGTGCTGAACGCCTTGCTTGGCGGTTTGGCCTTTTGACCCGGCCGTCAGGCCGCTGATCAAAACCGGCTTCTCCCTGGCCCTGCGAGTACTGGTATGGCCGTAGCTCGTGGGAGATTCTCCAGACCGGCTCGATTCTGCTTTTCTTGGGGGAGAGGTCGTTTTTGCCTGGTTGTTAAAGTATTTATTTAAGCCAGCTTCCGGCGTACCCATTCTGTTTTTGGTCTTTTGACCTTGATCGATGAGCGGTCTATCATCTTCAGTGATGCAAGCCACCGGTCAGTTCACATAGAAGAGGTGCTGCAGCACATCGGTTGGCTGGTCGCCCTTCGAGCCCGCCATCCACCAGCGGCAGAACCCGAAGGGGAGAAGAGGGCGTGTTGGGATCGATCAGCTTTTGCAGCGAGGTGTGCCAACAGCCATGACTCTCAGTTATTCCCATGGTCGGGAATTCATCGAGCAGGTTCGTCCGATCCTGGAACGGAGAGACACCGAGGCCTTCGTCAGGCATCTCGATCAATTTTGGCCCCCAAACGCTTTACGCGGCTTATTGCAGTGTGGACATCAGGACGCCGCGTATGCCGCGCTCGCCGGGTTGGCACTGGTCGGATCAATGGAGCATTGCCCCTTCATTGCCGGCCTGCTGCATGACGACGATGGGCTCACCGCTGATCTTGCCGAACACGCGTTGTGGTGCATCTGGTTCCGGGCGGGCGGGCCCGAACCCAACCAGCAGGTGGCTCTGGCGGTAAGACTCATCAGCCGGGGGGAGCTGGATGCCGCCCACGAATGCATCGCCCGCGTGCTCGCCACCCATCCCAGTTTCGCCGAAGCTTACCACCAGATGGCTCTGGTTCACTTCCTCCGGGGGGATTACGTTCAAGCCATCAGTTTCTGCCAGGCCACGCTACTGCTGAACGCGTGGCACTTCGGGGCCGTGGCCCTCATGGGTCACTGCTATGCGTCCAGCGCTCAATTTGAGCAGGCCTGTGCCGCTTACCAACGGGCCCTGCAGTTGCATCCGCGCTTGCAGGGCGTGCGTCAAGCCATCCATCAGATCCGCGCCGCGGCCTGTCCGAATTCCGTGAATACATTCACAAAGTTTTAAACTGCAAGGACTTGCATTCTCTCCGCCGGCGCTGCATGATATCGTGTGGGCTGGCTTGGATCGAATCCTCTCTGACCAGGCACTTGTGCGGACGCGTCCGCCCGGATGGCGGCATCGCGGATGCGGTCGGCCTGTTGGGGCCTCGGCATCACTGCCGCAGGTGCTGTACCGAATCTGCCCATCTTTACCAGTTGTCTACTCGGTTGCAGGAGTATGCCATGACAGTGGTCAGGGACATTCTGGAACGTAAGAACCGGAAGACGGTGACCGTGATCCCGGAGGACACCGTGCTGCGCGCCGCCCAGTTGATGAACGAGGCGCGAATCGGTTCCGTGGTGGTCGTCGATTCCAACGGGAGCGTTGTGGGTATCTTTACCGAACGCGACATCCTCCGCCGGGTGGTTTGCGAGTGCCGATCGCCGGCCAACACCCGTGTGGGTGAAGTCATGACCCATCCTGTCACCTGCTGCAAGTCCGATACTTCCCTGGCGGAATGCCGAAGTGTCATGACCACCAAGCGGCTCCGTCATCTGCCAGTGGTTGAAAACGGCGAGCTGGTGGGCATGGTTTCCATCGGCGATATTCTGGCCTGGGAGGTGGAAATGCAGCAATCCACCCTCGAGTACTTCAATGAGTACCTGCACGGCCGGGTTTAGGTCGCCTGAGGGCGACGAATGGCCAGGAAAACCAAACCTGAGTTGACCCACTTGGGCGCACGCGGCGCGGCCGATCGAGCGAATATCGCCGCACGGGACCGCAGAACCCGGCATCACACCATCCTCCGCGGACGGCGGTAAGCCGTTGCGCCCGGAATAACACCCACCCACGAGGCCGGATTCAGGGCTCATCGAACAGGCGCTCCGTATGGCCGAGGCCCAGCTTGACATGCAGGATGGGCGGTATTACGATCCGTCCGTTCGTAATACTTCCCGCGTGGTAATCGGGTGACGGCTGCGCTCAAGAGCAGGTACGAGAGAATCAGTCGGTAGCCGGGTGGTAGGGGGCGCAGGCCAGATCAGCATCCCCAGGGCGCATTCCAGTGATCCTGCCGTCGGCTCCGAGCCTCACCCGCTTGCGGGCCGGAGCCAGCTTGATGTGTCTGAGCCGATGAATCAGCGGGTCTTGCGGAGGTCATTGCGTGGAGTTCTATCATTCTCAAGCGGCTGATCCGGACTGGCTCAGGCGGGCCAGCGAGTTTCATGGGCATCTGGGGCCTTGGCTGGTGATCGGTTCGCTGCTGGGCCAGGATGCCGTCACCCGGCTTCAAACGCCGGGGCAGTGGAAGATTGACGTCACCTGCTGGATGCCGCCTGATAAGCAGCGGACGCCCTTCTCCTGTATCCTCGACGGTTTGCAGGTCTCTTCGGGAGCCACGTTGGGTAAGCAGAACATTCGTTTTGATTACCTGCCGGCCATCCTGGAGAAGGGCTGGCCGGTGGTGCAGGTTATTCGGCTGGCTGAGGCCGAGCGTCCCGCGGCGGGTTGCGAGTATCGCCTCAGCAGCCGGCTGTACGAACTGCTCGAGCGCGTGGTCCCCGAACGCCTGGAAGAACACTCGCGGCAACTGGCCCGTGAACGGGCTGACGCGTTGTTCATCGTCCGGTCGATGACCGGGGAGGAGATTGCCGAGACTCTCCAGCGCGGGCGCGGCTCGCAGGCGAAGACGTGATGAGGCAGGTGTATTCTCATTCCTGGTGGCATCTGCTTGCCTGGCTATGTGTGCCGCTGACTTGGATCGTGGCCACGGCAGGTTGCCAGCGATCGCAGACGGCTGCACAGGGGCAGGCGCAGTCCGGGGCCGTCGCCCGGGTGGCCGCCAGCAACTCCTACCTGGAAGCGATGGTTCTCGATTTGCTCGGGCCCGATACCGGCATTGTGCGCCTGGCTGAACCCGGTACCTGCCCAGGGCATTTTGACATCCGGCCCAGCCAGATGACCGCGCTGCGGAATTGCCGGGTGTTGCTGCGCTTCGATTTCCAAAGATCCCTGGATGCCAAGCTCTCCGGCGTGGCGAGTGAAGGGCTGACCATCGTGGAGGTGAAGGTGCCCGGTGGCATGTGCGAGCCGGACAGCTACCTGGCCGCGGGCGAACAGGTGAAGGATGGGCTGGTGTCGGCGGGCCTGATCGACCAGGCGTCCGCGGACCAGCGAATGCAGTCTATCCGGGCACGTCTCGCGGAGACGGCCGCGCGGTGCCAAAGGCAGGTGAAAGAGGCCGGGCTGGCGGAGAAAGCGGTGCTTACCAGCAACCATCAGGCAGCGTTCTGTCGCTGGCTCGGGCTGCAGGTGGCGGCCACTTTCAGCGGGGCCGACGTGGCTTCCGTCGAGCAGGTTCAGACGGCGATCCGAGGGGGCGAACAGGCCGGGGTGATCGGGGTGGTAGCCAACCTGCCGGAGGGCCGGCGCGTGGCCGATGCTCTGGCCAAACGGCTGAACGCCAAGGTGGTGGTTTTCGGCAACTTTCCGCAGATACAAGGCGATGGGCCGGCTTTCGATGCCCTTATCCTCGGCAACGTCGCGGAACTTGTGAAAGTCCTCCAGCCATGAGCGAGGAAATCATCAGTATCAGCGACCTCTGTGTCCGGGCGGGCCGCCGAAAGGTTCTCGCGCTTCAGAATCTCTCTATCCAGCGGGGTGAGTTTGTCGGTATCCTCGGGCCCAACGGGGCGGGTAAGAGCACCCTGTTGAAGGCCTGCCTGGGATTGCAGCGGGGCGTCTCCGGTCACATCTCGGTCTTCGGCCATGCGCTGGCGGACTTAGGTTTCCGAGAACTGGCCTTGCTGCGGCGCCGGATCGGTTATATCCCCCAATTGCTGCCCGGCCGGATGGAAATGCCCCTCACCGTCCGCGAAGTAGTCGCGATGGGCCGCACTGCCCATGCGGGCCTGCTGCGTTCCCTGACGCGCCAGGATCACCGGTTGGTGGACGAGTGGATCGAGCGGCTGGGGTTGAGTGACCTGGCCGGGCAGACCTACGGGGCGATATCCGGCGGCGAACAACGCAGGACCCTGATCGCCAGGGCAATGGTGCAGGAGCCGGAGCTGCTTCTGCTGGATGAACCCACAGCCAATCTCGACCTGGGCGGGCGCGAGCGGCTGGTGTCAATCGTGGAGGAACTGTATCGGCAGAACAGCCTGACTGTACTGCTGGTGTGCCATGAGTTGGAGGTGTTGCCCGCCTGCTGTGGCCGACTCATTTTGCTGGGGGACGGACAATTGACGGCCGATGGCAGTCCCGACCAGGTCTTGTCCGAGCGGCGGGTCGAATCACTCTATGGGCCGAGCTTGACCGTGTTGTGTCGGCAGGGCCGCTACGCCATTGTCCCCGCGGTGCTGTCTCATGCTTGACCTGACCTTCTGGATGCCGGTGATGGCGGGCGGGCTGGTGGCCGGGGGCTCCAGCGGGTTGCTCAGCGTCTACATTGTCGGGATGCGCATCCCGTTCCTGGGTGTTTGCGTGGCCCATGCCGCTCTGGCCGGGGCTGTTTTCGGGTCCCTGGCGGGCCTGACCGGGCCAGCCCTGCTGGGAGCCGCTCTGGTGGCGGCGATGATTGCATCTTTGGCCCTGGGTTTGGCCGATCCCCAACGACTGAATGCGGACACCAACGCGCTCATGGGCCTGCTCTTCTCTGCCACGATGGGGCTGGCCTTCATCGGGATGGGCCTGTTCCCGATGCTGGGACGCAGCGACAACGACGTTCGCAGCCTCCTGTGGGGCAGTCTCAACTTCTGCCGGTGGGAGGATGTTGGGCTCATGCTCGCGGCCTTCGCTGCCTTGGCGGCTTTCGTCGGGCTGTTCGGTAAGGAGATGCGGGCGATCATGTTTTCCCGGCAGGATGCAACGGCAGCGGGGATCCATGCCACGTTCGTGTGGACCGGGTTCCTGGTTCTGACGGCGGTAGTCATGGCCGTCAACTTCCAGACGGTCGGCGGCTTGATGATCTACAGCCTCATCAGCAACCCCGCCCTCGCGGCTTTCCAACTGGTCCGGGGCAGCGGGAAGGCCCTGATCCTCGCGTCCATCCTGGGCGCGACCAGTGGCCTGGGCGGCTTTCTGATTTCAGCGGCCACGGACCTGCCCAGCGGGGCGGTCATTGTTCTGCTCTCGTCCGTCTTGGCCGTGGCAGCTATGGCCGTGGGGCGTCTGCGGCGGCTTTGACGGAATTGCGCACCATGGTCCGGCATCCGTTGGGGCCAACGTCGCCGGTCCGCTGTCTCCAGTCTTAGCCGGCCCCGTGCATGGTCTTCACCAGCAGCACGACCCCTTTGGCCAGCAGGCTGATCATCAGCAGCAGCAACAGCACCGCCACGCTGAAAATCACCAGCGGCCAGGCCGTGTCGAGCAGGCCGGCCGTCGATTCGGCTATCTGGCCGATGATGAAGGCGAACAGGCCGGTGAGCAGAATGGCCCCGATGGAGCCGCGCAGGTTGCCCGTCAGCGGCGCCATCCGCACCGTCAGGCAGACGGCCAGGTAGAGGAACAACCATGTCCGCCAGTCACGATAATCGCTGGCCCCAATGGCGTTGACCAGCCGTTGGACTAGGCTGATGGAGCTGCGAATGATCTCAAAAAAGAGGGTCAGCGTGGTGGGCAGCCCGAGTCGCTGGGGGCCCGGCTCGGCCATGCTGGCCAACACCGGGGCGCCAAAGTAACGCGAAACCCAGTAGATGGCGGCCGCACAGCCCGCCAGTGGAAGCAAGGCCACGATAATCGATCCGATGACCGGCAGGCGCGACTCGGTCTCCGCAGGCGTCTGCGGTGCTCCGGAATCGTCGTCCTTAATCAACGAGGTATTGTTGACCGTCCCGCCGGTGAGCAGCAGCCCGAGAATGTATCCGAGCTGGGCCACGAGCGTACCCGGCAACAGCAACGAGTTGACCACCTTCGGCTGGACCATGGAACTCCAGAGCGAGTGCACGCCCAGGGCCGAAAAGACCACTACCAGCAGCCAGAAGGTAAAAGCGGCATATTCCATTGCAACCGTCTCCCTACGAAACAGCACTACGGTTATCGGCCGAAACCCCCTTCATGTCTGAGAAACATGAAGAGACCGGCAACCAGATTTACCGGCCATGACCAAAGCGCGGGAGTGCCGGCGACAGAGTATGGATCTTCTCGTTGCTTCCAGTTGGAGTGTTGCGTGCTTCTGCAGCGGATGGGCGGGGCCGTGGTTATGGCCGGATGACCGGCCGTTGTGGTCCGAAGGCGCGCGCAACTGCGGAACTGGAAAGGGCGTCAGTCGCAACCTGCGCCGCTTTGCGTGCTGCTCTATGGATGTTTCATCGTGGCGTCTGAGGCCGCTGTTGCGTGCATAGACGCGAGATAAAAGCCTTCTTATAAGCCTTTCGTACTGAAGAGCTGGATCCCGCTGAAAACCGCGAAAAAACTGGATTTTTGTTGCCGGATCTGCCGTTTTAGAGTATATTGATGGTGGAAGGCGTAAGGCCTTCCGGGCCCCGCGGCAACATGTCCGGCCGCGGAGATTTGACAATGCGATAGTTTCTCTGACGGTTGGTTCACCCTTCTTCATGGGGGACCGGAATGCCCAGAACGTCGATTCTTATCGGCGGCATCCGTGGTTCGCTGCGCACCGGTCGGTGTCACGCGAACCACCGGGTACACCTGTTTGGAGAAGCCATCAGTGCTCATGCGATGGAGGCTGCTCTATATGGCCGGCCTCTACGCAGACGGCTGATCGATTTCGGCTCGGAGGGCGAACGTGGTCCTCCGGGATGAATTCGGATGGTGTGACGGGAGGCTCACCGGCGAGCAAGTTCTACCGTAGAGACAGCCGGTTTCCGGGCCTCCAGGGTTCCAGTTGTGAGGAGAAAAATCGACAGAGCACACCAGGACAACTCAACCGCGAAAGCGGGCGGATGTAAGACATACTAATAAAAGAATGAGCCTTGAAAGGGCTCGGCTGACGGCCCGCACGATCAGCGGGACCCAAGCCGGATGACCAACGGCGAACGCACAGGAGTTCCTGCTCGGTAGCGTCCGCCGTTGGCCCCTTTTTACTCAGCACTGCGCGGGTGGGTTTCTCATCTCTCGGCAGTGACGGCGGCCGTTCCGCGAGCTTGGCGCGAGGCCTTGGCCGCGCGCAGTATGTTCAGTAAGTCGGCCACCTGTCGCTGAGCGGAACTTGTATTTCGGACGACCAGCAGGCCATCGTAAATGCCGATCGCGCCACTCTCACCTTCGGGCGCCCAGGAGTCCGGCTCGACCATGCTGGTGATCAGCTTCAGCAATTCCGCAGCGTCTCGATCGCGCAGGGCTGAAAGTATCTCGGCAACGAGTGGCTCAGCAGCACTGCTTCCGGCCCGGCCGCCGGGCGGGATGCTGCTGCCTGGTCCTCACTCTCAGGCGCCGCCGCTTGGGGCCGGTTCGGGTGGGCGGACCTGGCGGGAGTTCGAGAGGTGCGCACCTTGATGGAGAATACCGCAAGCGTATCCTTCTGACTTGGGGTGAGAGGCTGGCCGATGAGGTCACTGCATTCGTAAGCGCGAACGACGGTGCGCGAGTTCAACTCTTCTTGGGTCGAGACGCGGATGATGCCGTCCATCACGTCATATGTTGCCCGGCCAACGCCGCCAGCCGCCAGGCTGACGTTGTCCAGGACGATGTCCAAGACAGTGCCGAGCTTCACGTCTCGAAGGTTCAGGCTGTCTGTCTCAGTGGTGCGCTCGATGTTGATCAGAGCCAAGGCCGCCCAATTCACGTTGAGACTCAATTGGCCCTGCAACCTCAAGTAATCTATCGCATCGGCCAGGGTGGTGCCCTCGGCCAGGTCTACCGTTGACAGGACCATCGTGAGCTTTTCACGCGCGGCCCGATCGACTTCAGATTCCGTGTACGATGCAACTTCGGCAGGTCGGGTAACCGTTGCGGCGGTCGGCGGCTTGATCATCTTCTCGCCGGCTTGCGTCACGGCCGGCGCTGGCACCCATGCCGTGTGCTGGGGCAGGAGGAAGCTCACGAGGAGAACGGCGGCGGCAACAGCAAACATCGTGGTGGTGCGCATAATCCATCTTCTCGTTCGACCGATTTTGCCAGACTCGCCGGCCAACGCGGCGGCGTCTCCGAATTCATCCAACGCGGTCTGGATGGCTTCTTCCCGGGTGAAACCGCGCGCCATGAGCTCGTCGAGCTGATCCTCCATGTGGGTGCGCAACTCGCGGGCGATGGCCGTCCGCTGGTTTCCACTCAGGTTGAGAAAACGCGCCAGCAGGCGCAGGTAAGACTCGAACTCCTGCTCGGACATCGCGAGTCTCCTTCAGGTTTGATCTTCGTCCGGACCCGGGTGAGCTTGTCGCGACGAGTCCGCTTCGGGCTCGTCTCCCGTCAGGTCGGCTCGGGACCGATCCGCAGGGCGGCCAGCGCGGGGTTGAGAAGTCGCCGGATGCAGTTGACGTACTCCTGCCACTGGCTTGCCTGGTCTTGAAGCATTCGCCGGCCCGTGGGGGTCAGCTCGTACCATTTGCGGTCGCGCCCGGTGGTGTCGTCCCATCGGCTGGTGATCGCGCCGTCGGATTCGAGTCGGTGCAGCAGGGGATAAAGCGTGCCGGCCTGGATACGCACGAGGTTGCCGCTGGCTTCACGGATACGCTTCTGGATGAGATACCCATACTGCGGCCCCTCGGCCAACGCCGAAAGCACCATCAGGTCCAGGCTGCCTCGTACCAGATCACGATCAAAGGTCATAGGGCTCCCATCCAACTCATGTATCTGGACTATATATAGCACAACTATCTATCCGACGCAAGCGGTTTTTCGACCTTCTTGACGATTTCTGGGCGAGGGGGGTGTGCACCCCATAAGATCCATTCGGCCTGTTGGATATTCTACTGATGTGTCGCTGGAGATAGAGATGAATCGACCTTCCACGGTGGGCGAGTTGAAGGCCAGTGGTTACCGGCCGCGGTCCGTTCGCGATGAGATGCGCGAGAACCTCATCCGTAAACTGCGGGCCGGGGAGCCCGTGTTTCCCGGCATCGTCGGGTATGACGAGACGGTGATTCCCCAGGTGATCAACGCGATCCTGGCCCGGCACGACATGTTGTTTCTGGGGCTGCGCGGCCAGGCCAAGACGCGCATCCTGCGGGCCCTGCCTTCGCTTCTGGATGAGTACATGCCCACCCTGGCTGGTGGGGAGCTCAACGACGATCCGCTGGAACCCCGGTTCCGCCGGTCGAAGGCGATCCTGGCCGAGCGGGGTGATGCGGCTGAGCTGCACTGGGTCCATCGCGACGAGCGTTACCACGAGAAGCTGGCCACGCCGGACGTGACCATCGCCGATCTGCTCGGTGAAATCGACCTCGTCAAGCACGCCGAGGGCCGCTACCTCTCCGACGAGGAGATCATGCACTACGGCCTGATCCCCCGGAGCAACCGCGGCATCTTCGCGATTAACGAACTGCCCGATCTCGCCCCACGCATTCAGGTGGGTTTGTTCAACGTGCTCGAAGAACGCGACGTGCAGATTCGCGGCTTTCCGGTGCGGTTGCCGCTGGACGTGTGCATGGTGTTCAGCGCCAACCCCGAGGATTACACCAACCGCGGCCGGATCGTCACCCCGCTCAAAGACCGCATCGGCTCGGTGATCCGCACGCACTACCCGCGCACCATTGAAGACTCCATGCGCATCACGCGGGAGAACGCCTGGCTGGAGCGGGGCGGCGGCGAGGGTCTGCCGCAGGTGACGGTGCCGAAGTTCATGGCCGAGATCGTGGAAGAGTTCATCCGCCTGGCCCGCGTCAGCCCGCACGTCAACCAGCAGTCCGGCGTGTCCGTGCGCGCCTCCATCGCCTGCATGGAGGCCCTGGTGTCCAATGCCGAGCGGCGGGGAATCCTGCTCGGGGAGCGCGAGGTCATGCCCCGGATCTCCGATCTGGGCAATATCGCCGCCGCCTGCCGGGGCAAGATCGAACTGGTGCTTGCGGAAGATGAGCAGGCCGAGGACAAGCTCATCGCGGCCCTGCTCGGTGAAGCGGTCAAAGCGGTGGCCTCCAACTACTTCGAGGTGGATGACCTGGAAGCGGTGGTGGAACAGTTCCGAGGGGCAAAGACCAACCTGGAGGTCGGCGACGATCTGCCGGCCAGGACGCTGCTCGAAGCAATGGGATCGATCAAGGGCCTGCGGGACGTGACCCGATCGGTGGTGAGTGAGGCGGGGCTGCCCGCCGATTCCCCCGCGGCTCTGGCCAGCGCCGCCGAATTCGTGCTCGAAGCCCTCTACGTCAACAATCGCTTGAGCAAGTACGAGTATCGCGGGAGCACGTTCTACAAGCGCTGATCGCCCGCGCGGGACGCAGGGTCGCGCGGAGCTTACGGAGCGGTTCGTTTCTTGAGTACGTATTCGTCGACCCGGTCCGCGTAGATCAACAGCCCGTTGTAGGTGATCGCGAACTGGCTGACGCCGTGAAGCTCCTGGTTCACGGGATCGTACCATCCATTGAAGTCATACGTGGCCGTGCCCGTGCCCGGCAGGGGAATGAACAGCACGATGATGTTCGAGCCGGTGGCCGAGGCCGCAAAGTGGGATTCGCCGGTCCACCGGTCGATAAAGGGTTCCCCGGGCGACAAGGAGGCGTCCAGCGAACCCAGGGGAATGCTCATCCTTCGGGACTCGTCGAACTGCACGTTGGTTCGGAAGTCGCTCGGGTTTTCCTCGTTGCGGATGGCCACCGGAATTCCCCGGGCGTCGAAGGTGAACACCACCGGCTGCCCGAGCACGTCCCATTCACCGGGTAACACCGTGGGGGCGATATTGGGTTCCTCCACCGTTGGGGGCGGTTCCTCCGCTGGTGGTGGTGGTGGTGGCTCGGCCACCACCTCCTCGAGAACATGTGTCGTCTCGGCAGCCACACCCGGCTCGGGCTCGGGTTCGGGCGGCGGATCTACCGGCTGGGGAACCCAGGCGCCGCAACCGCAGATCCAAACGGCCCAGCCCAGTTTCGCCAGGCAACACGTTCTCATTGTACTACCCCCGGGGCCTTGTTGATCCGCGAACCGTGTTCAGTTGGGGAATTTCGCGTTTCTGCAGCGGCCGGGTACCTCCCGGCCGCTGCAGACGGCTCGAAACTCACTCACTGGAAACAATACTACATGAGCGTGCGCGATCTTGCGAGAGGCTCCCGGGCGCGCCGCCGCAGGGTCATTTAGAATCCCAGCCCTCCAATGCCTGGTATCAAAGCCAGATCGCTCAGGAACCCCTGGGGTATGACCAGGTCCATGCGGAGGCTGGCGCCCTCCACGCCGGCCGTTGCACCCAGCGCCTGGGTGGCATGGCCGGGATCACCTTCCGGCGTGCCGAGCAAGCCGATGTCGTACATCAGTTTCGCCATCTGCCGGGGCGCGAAGTGCAGGATCTGAACGCGGGAAGCCGGCAGCAGGGCCTCCGAATCGGCGATACTCGGCCGGGCCGCCAGCGGGGCGGCGTTCGCCTCTACGTTCTCCACGATGGCTGCCAGCCGGGCGGCGCCGCCACCCAGGCTCACTACCACTGCGTCGGAATTCACCGCTACGAAACGTATGATAATCTCCCCGTTGCCCAGCAGCGCGCTCAGGATGGGCTCGCTTGAGGGGGCTGCGTAGTTCGGAAACGCCGCAAGATCGATGATGAGCTGATAGACCGTTCGTCCCGCAAGCTCGGTGAAGTCTTGGGTCAGGCTCACGACCGAATCGGACGCGCCCATGGCAACTGCCCCAATCTTCAATTCGTCGGCCAGCACCTCGAGATGATTCAGGTAGGCGCTCGCTCCGCCTGCCGTAGTCTGAACGATCTCCGCGAAGCCGAAACACCCTGTGGTTCCGTCAAGCTGCGAGACCATGCTGGCCGATTGCCGGGTCAGGGCGTCTATCGCCGCCACGGCGCTCTCCGTGCGCGCGGTGACTCCGCCGGAGGTGCTGGCTTGCAGTTGAGGCACGAGCTGGTGGATCCGCGCGGGGTTATCATTTCCATGAACCCCCATGGCCACGATCAGGCGCTCGTCCGGGAGTCCGACCAGAAGATTGTCCGCCGTCATCTGCCGACCGGCCAGCTTGGTCGCGGAAGGCGTGCCCGGTGTGAACCGTACCCAGAGGGTGACATTGAGGACGTCGGTTATCGTGCCGGTCAGGCAGACAGCCTCGGCGTCCGGAAGAGTGGCCGAAGGATCGGACGGCGTTCCCGTGGTGACCAGCGGGAGAGGAATGATACCCAGGGGCAGCGGCACCTCACTGTCAGAGTAGAACAGGAACTGCCGCTGATTGTACGTCTCGATCCAGGCCGGCGAGAGCTTCTCCAGGAGCGAATGCGTCTGCGACTGGATCTCCAGTACGTGGGCGGCCTCAGAGGCCGCGACCAGGAATTCCCCGTCGGCCAGCGTGCCAATATAGAGCATGGGGTAGCCGTTCCTTATGATTTCGGTCAGGCCGTTATCCAGGTTCTGGATAGTACAGCCCGGTTGCCACTCGTTAATCGCGGCGATGACATCCTGAAGCGACGCCTGCGCGAAGAGGGCCGACATCAGGTCGCTCGTCCTCAGGGCAAAGGCCCATTGCCCGTCAAACACGGGTTGATTGAAGATGTGATCGAGCTGGTCGAGCGATCCGCCCACACCAGGGAGCGCCCTGGCGGCGTCGACGAGAGCTTTCAAGTGTTTTGCCCCCATGGCCATGTTCGCGTCCGCGGGTATGAAGCTCAATATCGAGACTTGCGCAGGGAGGACTGCCCTCACGACGATCCTCACCGTGTCGCTGGCAACCAGCTCGCCATCGCTGACCGTCAGGGTGAATTCCAGGACGGTATCCTCCGTCGGGGTGGGGGCCACGAAGCTGGCGGTCGCCGCATCGGCGCCGATCAGGGAAACCGCCGCCTCGGTGGACCACGCGTAAGTCAAAGCACTTCCGTCAGGGTCCCAAGAGCCGGTACCGTCAAGGATGACAGTAGAGCCCGCCTCAACCGTCTGATCGGGGCCGGCATTGGCGATCGGTGGGCGATTCGCCGAGCTATCGGCGGGCAGAATCGTGACGCTGACGGAGGCATCGCTGCTGTTGGGGCCGTCACTGACTGTGACTGTGAAGGTCAGGACTGTGCCGCTGGGAGCTTCGGGGGCAACAAAGGAAGTCTCCGCCGCATCGGCGTTGGCCAGTTCGACCGACGGGCCGGCTGTCTGCACCCATCGGAAGGTGAGCGGGTCGTTCTCGGGGTCGGATGACTCCGCGGCCGAGATAATCACGGTTTCGCCAGGCCGGGCGCCCGGGTGACTGGTGGTTGCGCGGGCCTCCGGCGGAAGGTTGTCCTCCTCCGAGCCAGGACCCTGCGGGGTGTCGCCGCCGGGGCATCCTGCCAGTCCGATCAGGAGCAGCGAGACAGGTATCATCCAAAAGCCGTTTTTTCCTGCCGGTGTCGTCATGACTGTTTTCCTCCGAGATCATTCTCGGTAATGGCAAAGATTCACTATCGCTACAAAGGAAGGGAGACGATTAAAGCCCACATTCCTACACGGACTCACACGGCACGTTAAGACCGAGTGGAATATTTCATTGGCGTGAGGTCGGTTTTGAAATAGAATGGCTTTTTGAACTCAATGCTGGTCCAGAAATTGATCTGTGCCCGGTTTGTGATGGGTACGCGCCTCCTGGAGTGGCCGGCGCTGGCCCTGTGGCGGGGGCATTGGAGCGACCAGAAGAATGTCTTATAATGCCGCCTGCCGGCTCCACCGGCTGGCATCGTTGCAAGAATGCCTCGATTGCGCCCCGCTTTTCGGGGCAGGGCATTCTTCTCCATCGGGGATCGTGAGCTTACATGGTCGCTGGCGAACCATTTTCCCATCCGCTCCTGTCGATGCTCTCTGACGGGGCTATCGAGCGGGCGATTCAAATCCTGGCCGAGAGTGTGTCGGCAACGGTGGCGGTGTTCGATGAGACCGGTGAGCTGCTGGCCGGTCCGGCCGCGGGCAGTCGTTTCGTGCGCGTGATCCTGGAGACCAGCACCGGGCGGGAGGGGTTGCTGGCGGCCCATCGTGCCGATGTCATGCAGGCCTTGACGGATGCCCCCGGGCGGGCGGGGGACTTTGCCCCGGAGGGCGTGCTGGACCGTTTCGTCATTCCCGTGACCCGGGGCGACCGCCGATTGGGGTTCATCACCCTGGGCGACCGGCCGCGACAGCCGCTTTCACCGCAGGCGGTGGAGCACATGGAGGTCGCTCTGCAGCTCAAGCCCGGCACGCTGGGGCCGGCGGCGCAGGAACTGCCCCCCTGGGATGCCAACCAGGCGGCGGCGGCACGGCATCTGGCCGCGCTGATGGGCGAATTGTTCGCCGAACTTAGCGCCGCCGACGAAAACCTCCGTCGGCGGATCGATGAGTTGAGCGCGGTCTACAACATCGTCGGCCTGCTGTCGGGAACCCTGAACCTCCAGGGGATCCTCGACCGCACCGCCCGCATCGTCTGCCAGGTGATGCAGGTCAAGGCCTGCAGCATCCGCATGTTGGACGAGAGCAGCGGACAGCTCAAGATCCAGGCCGTGCATAACCTCTCGGACGAATATCTCAATAAGGGCCCGGTGACCGTCGAGGAGAATCCCATCGACGCCGCGGCCATCCGGGGCGAGATGGTCCGCATCATGGATGCCCCCACCGACCCCAGAACCCGCTATCCCGACGAGGCCCGCAAAGAGGGAATCGTCAGCGGGCTGGTCTGCGGCATGATCTACCGGGGCAAGGCGGTGGGCGTGATCCGTGTCTACACCGGCGAAACGCACGTGTTCACGCCCTTCGAGGAAGCGCTCCTGCGTGCGGTGGCCGCCCAGGCGGCCGCGGCGGTGATCAACGCCCGCCTGCTGGCCGAAACCCTGGAAGCCGAACGCTACGCCCGGCAGATTGCCTATGCCGGCGAGATCCAGCGACGGATGATTCCGGCCAATCCGCCGGTCTTGCCCAGCGTGGACATTGGGGCGGTGTACCGGCCCACTTACCAGCTTGGCGGCGATCTTTACGATTTCATCCCCTTGCCCCACGGCAACCTCGGGGTGGGTATCGCCGACGTGTCCGGCAAGGGCGTGCCGGCCTCCCTGCTGATGGCTTCGGTGCGGTCCGCCCTCCGCGTCTACGCGCGATTCACTTACGACGTTGATCGGATCCTCTACGAAGTGAACCGGCACGTTTGCAGCGACACCAAGGTGGGCGAGTTCGTCACCGCCTTCTACGGCGTGATAACCCCCGACGGGCGGCGGCTGACCTACAGCAATGCGGGACACGATCCGCCGATGCTGCTGCGCGGCGGATCCATCGAGCGACTCACAATCGGCGGCATGGTGCTCGGCGTGGACTGCACGGCCACCTTCGAGCGGGCTGTCCTGGAGCTGCGGCCGGGGGACATCCTGCTGCTGTATACCGACGGCGCGGCCGAGGCCCTCAACTTCACCGACGAGCGCTTTGGGCGCGAACGGCTGGAACAATCGCTGCGCCGCTACGCCGATCAGTCCGCACAACTGATTGCCCAGAATATCCTCTGGGATATCCGGCGGTTCCGCGGCCTGGCGGACCGGACCGACGATGTGACGCTCGTGGTGTTGAAGATACGCTAAAGCCGCGCGTCAGCGGCTGTCCTCAGTGGCCGGGGGCCCATTCCTTTCTTCCGTTTCGAGGTGGTCGAAAGTCTGGGATGCCGCAATTAGAGTGACTGACCGCAACGGGCTGGTGAGAGCTGACGACTGACTGCCGGCATCCTTATGGATACAATCGCGGTATGCAATCGTTGACACGGGAATCAGCCTGCCTGGTCTGCGGGTGTTCGCACATGACGCCCCATCTGGAGATCCTTCAGCGCTGCTCCGGGTGCGGGTTTGTGACCGCACGCCTGGATGCGCCGGTGGATGTTCGACAGATTTATGAGGGTCGCTACTTCACTGGCGAGGAATACCTCGATTACCTGGCCGACGAACCCTTCTTCCGGAAGAACTTTCGAAAGCGATTACGCGAACTGCTCCGGCGTTGCTCCGGCGGGCGCCTGCTCGAGATCGGTGCGGCCTACGGCTTCTTTCTGGATATGGCCAGGGAGCATTTCGACGTCGTCGGCTACGAAATCAACCCGGAAGCCGTCCGCCATGCCCGCGAGGTGCTGGGCGTGGATGTCCGGACCGACGATTTCCTGACCGCCGGTGTCGAAGATCTCGGCGGGCCCGTGGACATGACCGTCATGTGGGACGTCATCGAGCACCTGGAGCGGCCGGACCTGTTCCTGGCCCACATCGCCGAGGTATCCAGGCCGGGGGCGTTGATCTACATCACCACGGGCGACATCGGCAGCGCTCTTGCGCGCCGTCGCGGACGCCGTTGGCGGATGATTCATCCCCCTTCGCATCTGCACTACTTCGACCGTCGGACCCTGCCGCAACTGCTGGCTCGCTATGGATTCGGCACGCTGGAGGTCCGCTCGGTGGGGGTGGCTCGCAGCTTCCGGCAGGTGCTCTACTCCATCCTGGTCCTGGGCCTGCAACGCCCGCGGGCGTATGAGGCGCTCAAGAAATTCGTTCCGCCCGCCTGGGGCTTTACCCTGAACACGTTTGACATCATGCAGGTCGTGGCCCGCTACGAGGGCACGGGATCGCCCCCCCGGAGCCCGGGTGCCTGATAGCGGGAATGTCCCTCGTGCCGGCCTGACCATTGCGTGCCATGTGTGTGCTATGGCTCTGGAGCCGTGCCGGAGGGAGGCTGACGTTCTGCACGGCTCAAGAGCCGTGGCACCCGCATCGTGGTACCCGCCCCGTGACCCCCGCATCGTGGCCCCACAGCGTGGCGGTGCACCCGATGACGGATGCAGGATCGCCCATGGCCATCAAAGCCCGCTTGGCCGGCGTCCAGCGGGGTTGCCATTGGCTCGGGCGGGGGGCAGGGTTATCATGTTGAATCTTTGCCGCAGGCGACAGGTGAAGCCTTGCCGCGCCGCGTTTCCGCCAGTGAGGGCGCCGGCGGCACGAGACTGAAGCCACATAGAGAGAATGTTGTAATGAGCGAATCTGCAGGCACTTACAGCTTTCGAGAGATCGAGGCCAAGTGGCAGAAACACTGGCTGGAAACCAAGACGTTCCACACCCCCAATCCCGGGGAGCCGGGGTTCGACCCGGCCAGGCCCAAGTTCTACGTGCTGGACATGTTCCCCTACCCCAGCGGCGTAGGGTTGCACGTAGGCCACCCGCTGGGCTACATCGCCACCGACATCTACGCCCGCTTCAAGCGCATGCGGGGATACAACGTCCTGCACCCCATGGGCTATGACGCGTTCGGACTGCCGGCCGAGCAGTACGCGGTCGAGCATGGCGTGCCGCCGCGGGAGACGACCGAGAAAAACATCGCCAACATGCGGGCCCAGATGCAGCGGCTCGGCCTGGGCTATGACTGGGACCGTGAGATCGCCACCACCGACGTCGAGTACTACCGGTGGACGCAGTGGATCTTCCTTCAGCTCTACAACAGTTGGTATGACCCCGAGGCCGACGCCGCCCGGCCCATCGCCGAGCTGATTAGTCACCTCGAAAACGAGCGCTACCTGGTGGACTTTAACGGGCAACTGGTGCCCGTTGGGCAGTCGGTAACCACCCAGTCGTGGTTCGGCGGCTCGCCGGCAGGCACCCAGCGGTGGACCGAGCTGTCCCCGGAGCAGCGCCGGGCAGTGATCGATAATCAGCGGCTGGCCTACCTGGATGAGGTGCCGGTGAACTGGTGTCCGGCCCTGGGCACGGTGCTGGCCAACGAGGAGGTCACCAACGAGGGCCGATCCGAGCGCGGCAACTACCCGGTGTACCGCCGGCCGCTGCGCCAGTGGATGCTGCGCATCACCCGGTACGCCGACCGGCTGGAGCGCGACCTTGAAGCGGTGGACTGGCCCGAGCCCATCAAGCTTATGCAGCGCAACTGGATCGGCCGCAGCGAAGGCGCGGAGGTGGATTTCGCGGTGGCCGACAGCGAGGAGGTAATCCGCGTCTTCACCACCCGCCCGGACACGCTGTTCGGGGCCACCTACATGGTGCTGGCCCCCGAGCACGAGCTGGTCCCGACGCTGACCACCGACGCACAGCGGGCGGAAGTCGAGAGGTATGTGGAGGTGGCCCGCAACCGTAGCGACCTCGAGCGCACTGCTGAAACCCGCGAGAAGACCGGCGTGTTCACCGGGGCCTACGCCATCAACCCGGTCAACAATGAGCGGATCCCGATCTGGGTGGCGGATTATGTACTCACCGGCTACGGCACGGGGGCGATCATGGCCGTGCCGGCGCACGACACGCGCGACTTTGAGTTTGCCCGGAAGTTCCACCTGCCCATTCGCCAGGTGGTCCAGCCGCCGGAGGGCGTGGATTGGCGCGGGTATGTGGGCGACGGCATCGCGGTGAACTCAGGGGAGTTTGACGGGCTGCCCACGCCCGAGTTCAAGAAGCGGATCACCGCCTGGCTGGAGGAGCAGGGCATCGGCAAGGCCCGGGTGAATTACAAGCTGCGCGACTGGCTGTTCAGCCGGCAGCGCTACTGGGGCGAGCCGTTCCCGATCGTACACGATGTCAAGACCGGCGAGGTGTTCCCGCTGGATGAGCGCGAGCTGCCGGTGGTGTTGCCGCAGATTGACGACTTCCGCCCGCGGGCCTCCGAAGACCCGGACGTCCCGCCGGCCCCGCCGCTGGGTCGGGCGCGGGAGTGGGTGCATGTGCGCGGCTACGTGGATGAGCACGGCTCCGTGCGCCTGCTCTCGCCGGACGAGGTGCCGCCCTCGGGCGCCGCCGTGCGCGAGTTCCGCCGCGAACTCAACACCATGCCGCAGTGGGCTGGCTCGTGCTGGTATTACCTGCGCTACCTCGATCCGCGTAATGAAGACGCCTTCGTGGACACCGCGATCGAACATTACTGGATGACGTCCCGCAAGGCGGACGGCACGGTGCACGCCGGTGGTGTGGACTTGTATGTCGGCGGGGCCGAGCACGCGGTGCTGCACCTGCTGTACGCGCGTTTCTGGCACAAGGTGCTGTTTGATCTGGGCTATGTGAGCACCCCGGAGCCGTTCGGACGGCTGTTCAACCAGGGTTACATCCAGGCGTACGCCTTCCAGGACGCGCGCGGCATCTACGTGGATGTGCGCGACGCGCAGGAGACAGAGGACGGGCGTTTCATCCGCAAATCCACCGGCGAGCCCCTGACCCGAACCCTCGGCAAGATGGGCAAGAGCCTCAAGAACGCCGTGTCGCCGGATGAGATCGGCGAGGAGTACGGCACCGACACGCTGCGCGTCTACGAGATGTACATGGGACCCCTGGAGGCCAGCAAGCCGTGGAGCACCCGTGATATCGTGGGCATGAGCCGGTTTCTGAACGCGGTCTGGCGGCGGTTCGTGGCCGAGGACGGCACCCTGCGGGTGACGAATGATGCTCCGGATGAGGGGTTGCGGCGATTGCTGCACAAGACCATCAAACGCGTGACCGTGGACATGGAGAACCTGCGTTTCAATACGGCCATCGCCGCCCTGATTCAGTTCAACAATTCGCTGAAGGTGGATCGCGTGCCGCGTGAACTGGCGGCGGCGTTCCTGAAGCTGTTGGCCCCGATCGCGCCTCACCTGGCCGAGGAGCTGTGGCAGCGGCTGCTGGGAGCGGACTGGAAGCGCTCCATCGCGTTTGAGGACTGGCCGACCTATGACGAGGCCCTGGCCGTGGATCTGGAGGTCGAGATTCCAGTGCAGATCAACGGCAAGCTGCGCTCCAGGATCCACCTGCCGGCCGACGCCGCGGCTGACCAGGATCAGATGCGCGAGGCGGCCCTGGCGAATGCCAGGATTCGGCAGGAGCTCAGCGGGATGACGGTGCGGAAAGTAATCTGCGTGCCCGGACGGCTGGTGAATATCGTCGCGACGGCGTGAGCATTTCGGATTGACGGAGGTTCTTCGAACTGGTTCTTTGTCCTTTGTCATTGGTCCTCAGTCCTGAGAACCATGTTGGACCAAGGACAAAGAACCAAGGACAGAGAACTCAACCTGTTACACAGAAACCGGACTCTGGATGGCCACCGAAGTTGAGGCCAAGCTGAAGGTCGATTCGCACGAGGCCGTGCGGGGGCGGCTGCGTGCGCTGGGGGCCGAGCCGCGGGGTCAGGTGCTGGAGGTGAACCACATCTTCGACAATGCCCATCGCTCGATGCTGGCCGGCGATCGTGGGTTGCGCCTTCGCGAGTGCCGCGACGAGCGGGGGGAACTGGTGCGGGCGGTGTTGACTTACAAGGGGCCGCGCGTGCCGGGATCGATCAAGCGCAGAGAAGAAATCGAAATTGTGGTTGACGATCCGGTCGCCGCCGGCACAATGCTGGAACGGCTCGGTTTTGTCGAAGCGGTCCGCTTCGAGAAGCGGCGCGAGACCTGGCGGCTCAATGGATGCCTGGTCGAACTGGACGAAGTGCCGTATCTTGGCCTTTTCGTCGAGATCGAGGGGCCCGACGAGGGACGCATCGAGCAGGTTCGTGGCGAACTGGGATTGAGCGGCGCGCCCCTGGTACACGGGAGCTACATCGGGCTGCTCGTGCGGCACTGTGAGGAACACGGTCTGCCGGTCACGTGCATTACCTTTGAGTGAGCCTCGCCGCCATGGACGCGGCGAGACGCGCCAACACGAGCAGGTCGAAAGAGTGCTGCTCATGGAGCGGTGGGCGCCCGGCGGCACGACGTTGCTTGCGACTGAGGGCAGAAGCGCATGACGCGCGGCTTGAGCACCATTCTGTTGTTGATCCTCTGTGCCGGTTGTCCGTTTCTGCCGCCGGCACTGAGCGGAGGCGGCGAGCCTGCTACTGAGCCTGTCTTGGCCGAAGCCGATCCCGGGGCCGAGGAAGCGCAGCGCCCCGAATCCCCCGAACTCCTTGATCTGGACCGCCGCTATGAAGCCATCCTCGCCGCCAGCGCCCCCTTTGGTGAGGGAGGCCGGGAGGTGTTGGAGGTGGCCTATCGCGTGCTGCGCGAGGGCCGGGCCGAGGGGCGATGGCCGCTGGTGGGCCTGGAGGATCTCTGGGCGGAGGCCATCAAGGAAGGGACCGTGCTGTTCAACCGGCCGGAGCGCCGCTGGGGCCTGACCACCGCGGACGAGACCGCCGACATGCTGGGCCAGAACACCATCGGCCCCTGGCAGATCACGGTGCGGAACGTCCGCTACATCTACGGCCGTCCGTATGGCATCGAGCCGGACTGGCCGGACGCGAAAGTCTACACCTTCTGCCGCGATAACCCCGATATCCAGGCCCGCATGATCGCGGATTACATTCAAGAGGCCTACGAGAAGTACGGCCGGCGCAGCCCCTATGGCATCCAGTGCTATTTTTCACTCCGGGCATTCGTTCGCGGCACGATCGGGATGGGGCGGTGGGACCAATCGGTGTTGCCCGCCGCACCGGGCGGCAACCCGGCCCTGATCAGCCCCCAGGACAAGGCCAACACCGGCTTCTACGCCAAGCAGCTCCTGCTGGGCACGCGAACGCAACCGCATGGGCTGTTATACTGGCTCTGGGTGACCGGTGACCTGGACGCGATCCGCGAGGTCCTGCGGGTGTGGCGCGACCAGCGCTGCTTTGTCTGGGACGAAATCCGGCAGAAGCCGCGACTCACGAACGTAGACGGTCTTTTTGCAATTCAACCGGACGATCTCAAATACCTGGCCGTCTTTCCCGGGTGCTGCCCGGCCGTGCAGCCTCTGGTCCGGGAAGTACTGGCCGAACGGGAGCAAATCCATGAGCTCGATCGAGCTGCATCCCCTGGCGGGAGCCGACCTGAAGGCGGTGTTGTCCATCTGGAACCGGGCGCTGGTCCGTGATCCGATCAGCGAAAGCCGTTTCGTGAGTAGCACTTTGTGCGATCCGGATTACTGGCCGGGGGAGGACTCCGGATTTCTGGTGGCCCATGCGGCTGGCCGCCCGGCGGGATTCGTGCGGGCCATCATTCGCCGTTGGCCCAACGATCGCGTGGGCGTCGAGCCGGAAGACGGCTGGATCCCCGTGATAGCGGTCGATCCCGACTATCAGCGGCAGGGCATCGGAACCACCCTGCTGAAAGCGGCAATCGACTACCTGCGCGGACACGGGCGCAAGCGCGTGTGGGTGTGCGGCAATACCGGCTCGGCCCCCGGTTATGTGTTTCCGGGCGTGGATCAGGACGTTTACGCCCCGGCCCTGCGCATGTTCCTGAAAGCGGGTTTTGTGGTCGACCATGAACCAGTGGCCATGTCCCGCTCGACACTCGATTTCGACGTGGCCGGCTGGTCCGCCCGAACCCGGGCCGCCTGTCCGCAGGCCCAGGTCCAGACGCTCACCCCCGAGCGGGTGCAGGATTTCATGGCCTTCCTGGCAGAGGAGTTTCCTGGTGATTGGAACATGGGCGCCCGGGCCAAGATCCGCAGCGGGGCGTTGCACGAGGTGCTGATCGCCGTCCTGGACGGCCGGGTGGTCGGCTATTGCCAGTGGGAGGGCGAGCACTTCGGCCCCTTCGGCGTGGCCCGTTCGACGCGCAACCGCAGGATCGGCGAGCAGCTTTTCATTGAGGCGGTGCGGCGCATCCGCGAGGCCGACGGTCGGACGGTCTGGTTCAACTGGGCGGATGCGGACGCGGCGCGGTTCTATGCCCGGTTTGGGCTTACGGCCACGCGACGGTTCGCAATACTGCGCAAGGAACTGGTCTAACGGGTTCGCGGTCAGTGGCCAACCGATCGGACTGATCGGACGGATCCGTCGGATCGGGCTTTTCCGGCGGCACGGGCTCTTCCGGCGGCTGCCACAACTGACAAAACTGGTGAGCCATGAAACATCTCGATTCTGCCATCGTCGCCGCGTACTTTGTGCTCATTATCGTCATCGGGTACTGGGTCAGCCGCCGGCACGGAGCAGGCAGCGCCGAGGAATTCGTCACCGGCGGGCGCACGCGCACGTGGTGGCAGACGGGGCTGGCTATGCTGGGCATGGCCGTTGATCCGGGCTACATGAGCATCGCCGGGCTGGGCTTTGCCTGGGGGCTGTACCTGACCCAGTGGACGGGCGTTCACGTCTGGTTCACTACCTGGTTCGCGGCCCTGTTCTTCGTGCCCGTGTACTGGCGCTCGCGGATCATCACCACGCCGGAGTATCTGGAGCGGCGTTTCAATGTTCAGTGCCGCGTGGTCTTCTCGCTGCTCATGAGCGTCCTGCTGGTGGTGACGCTGGCCCTGGGGTTATACCTGGGCGCGTTGCTGCTCGAGCAGTTGCTGGGTTGGCCGTTTGCGGTGAGTGTCGCGTTCATCGCCCTGGCGGCCGGCTTCTACGTGATTCTGGGCGGTATGCGGACGGTCCTGGTGCTGGACACCTACCAGGCCCTTTTCCTGCTGGCCACCCTGTTGCTGGTGGCGGGCATGGCCGTTTATCACGCCGGCGGGCTGGGCGGCCTGGCGGCGCTGACCGAAAAGAACGATGCCGGCGGAAACCTCAACAGCATCATCCCGCCCTGGACCTGGGACCTGGGGACGCCTTTCTTCTTCCACGCTCAGGGCATCCTCTTCTGGGCCACGGTCGTGGGCCTGTCGTGGCTGGCCTGCAACTTCGGAATGGCCCAGCGGCTGCTGGCGGCCAGGAGCGAGCGCGACGCCCAGAAGAGTCTGCTGTTTCTGGGCGTGCTGGTGGCCATCGTGCCGACCTGCTCGTTCCTGGTCGGCGTGTGCGTGCGGCATCTGCATCCGGAGATGGCCCCGGACAAGGCCTTTCTGTACGTAATGCTGGAGCTGTTCCCGGTGGGCCTTCGCGGGGTGTTGGCCGCCGGCATGATGGCGGCGCTGCTTTCGACGGCGGACGGTTTGCTCACCGGCTCCAGCGCCCTGTTGTCAGAGGACATCTATCTGCGTTTTCTCCGGCCGCAGGCGGGGGACGTCGAGCGCAAGCGGTTTGTCCGGGCCGCGGAGGTGGTTGCCCTGGTCATCGGGGCGGCGCTGGTCTGGGTGTTGAAGGAGAGCCGGACGGCCATGGGGCTGGTTCAGGCTTTCTACGCGGACTTGTTCGGCGTGATCGTCGGCGTGTACGTGGCGGGTATTTTTTCAAAGCGGGCTGCGCCCCGGGCGGCGTTCGTGTCGGTTCTCGGCGGACTGGCCCTGGCCGTCGGGCTTGCTCTGGCCACCGATCTGAACTTCGCCTATGTCGGCGCGTTCTCCTTTGTGGGCACGTTGGCGAGCACGCTGATCCTGAGCCGGTTCGAGACCCCCGTGCCGGAGAAGCAATTGGTCAACCTGACCATTCACACGCTGGCGGATGTGAAGGGCCCCTGGGTGGGACTGAAGGCCTGGCCGGGGCTGTGGAAGTGGGCGCTGCTGTTGGCGGTGGGCTGGTTCGGCGGCAGTGCTTTGTGGGAGTGGTATATTCGGTAGTTGCTTTGTCAGTGGTCAGTTGTCGGTTTTTTTAGCCTTTGGTCCGTTGTGTGGACTGCCCGGACCGATCCGACTGATCCGACCGATCGGACGGATCTGATCTTCCCGGCGGCGCTCACAACTGACCGAAGGACAAGTGAGGGCTGTATCGACATGAGCCAGAAGAAACACATTCTCGCAATCGGCGCGCACATCGGCGATGCCGAGATCACCGCCGGGCTGCTGCTGACCAAGTATGCCGCCGCCGGACATCGAGCCAGCGTGATTCACATGACCGCCGGCGAAAAGGGCAATCCACGCATGGACGCTGGCGAATACCGCCGCCAGCGCATCGAAGAGGCGAATGCCGCCGCCGCGAAGATGGGCGTGTCCGAGTGCATCGTGCTGGATCATCCTGACGGCGAGTTGCAGGCCGATCAGGCCACCATCCATGAAATGTGTGATCTGGTGCGGCGGCTCCGGCCGGACATCGTGCTGACCCACTGGCGGGGCTCGTTTCATCGCGACCACCGGCTCACCTACCAGATCGTGATGGAGGGCGGGTTCCTGGCCGCGCTGCCGGGCATTCAGCGGAGCGAACCGGCCCACCTGATCCGCGGCTTGTACTACCTGGAGAACTGGGAAGATCTCGAAGACTACCAGCCGGACTTGTGGGTGGATGTCAGCGATGTGTTCGACCGCTGGGTAGAGGCCTGTCGCTGCCACCAGTTGCTGCGCGGCGAGGTTTCCTTCGGCTACCTGCACTACTACACCGGCCTGGCCGCCAAGCGCGGTGCGGAGGTGGGGGTGAAGTACGCGGTGACGGTGAGTCTGCCGCCCATCTCACGCAAGCGGAAGGTCGATTTCTTCCCGGTGGATTCGGAGCCGGTGCTGATTTTTTGAGGAGTCCGTGATCGGTTGTCGGTAGTCAGTTGCCGGGTGGTTTGTCCTGATGGTCAGTTGTGCGACTGATCGGACCGATCCGACGGATCAGACCGATCGGACGGATCAGGCGGGCAAGATGCCCCCCCCCGAGGCGTTCAGATCGGCAAGATGCCCGCCCCCAAAATAGCCGGTCGGCGTGGCCGGGGGGCTACAACTGACCACGAACTACTGACCACCGACAATCAACCAATGTCTGCCGGCCAGGCGAACGCCGTGATGGGCGTATCCATGAGCAGACGCCTGGCGGTCTCGGGGTCGTTATTGGCTACGGCCGGGCCGGCGATCAGGCCGGTATCGAACTGGTTGGCCGCGTCGAACAGCTCCGGCCACCCCGGTTCCTGGTATGAGGCGTGCACCGTGATGGCGTGGGCGGGGGTTTGCTCGACGGCCTGGCGGGCATCGCGCAGATTGTCCACGGCGATGCCGAAAAAGCGCACCCGGCGCGAATCGCGCAGCTCTTCGAGCCGGCGGAAGGGCTCGCCGGCCTTGATTCTTTCCAGGTCGAAGGGGGCGAGTTGCAGCAGGTCGATGTGCGGCTGGCCTGTGCGCCAGAGCACCTGGTCAACCATGATCGACATGCTCTGGTTCCAGTGAGCGGGGCCGACGCGGACGCAGAGGAAGAAGTCCGGGCGGTGGATTTCCTCTTCAGGAGCCACGGCCGGTGGGGCCAGCGGGGCGCTGCGTCCTTCGGCCGGCTCGCCGCCCATGGCCGAGGAGGCTTCGCCCTCATCGGCGGTCTGGGCCCAGGCGGAGAGCGCCAGGCTCCACTGGCCCTCGAGCAGGCCGACGAGTTGGGCCCATTCGGCGACGGCGACGTCCACGGGAATGTCGCACCAGTTCGGCGGTTGGTCAAAGGAGCTCATGCGCGGCGCGTCGGAACTCGTCCCCAGCGAGGGGCCGAAAGCCGAGAGCCGCAAGCCGGTGCGCCCTAGAATCTTGCCAGCCATGAAGAGGCCTCCCAAGAATACTGCAGTAATTGACGCCTGTGGGCGGTAAACTGTATGATCCCGTTTCACCCGACGGCAGAGTCCTTCTGATAAGCCGGAGACAGGAGATAAACGCATGGCGCGTCTTTTTGATGATATCACGCAGACGATCGGAAACACGCCTTTGGTGCGCATCAATCGCATTATTCAGGCCCCCGCCACCGTGTACGCCAAGTTAGAGTTCTTTAACCCGCTTTCCAGCGTCAAAGATCGCATCGGCGTCTCCATGGTCGAGGCTCTGGAGAAGGCCGGCCGGCTCACCAAAGATTCCGTCCTCATCGAGCCGACCTCCGGCAACACCGGTATCGCCCTGGCTTTTGTCTGCGCGGCCAAGGGGTATCGGCTCATCCTCACCATGCCCGAGAGCATGTCCATCGAGCGGCGCAATCTGCTCAAGGCCCTGGGCGCCGAGTTGGTGCTCACGCCGGCCACCGAAGGCATGAAGGGCGCCATCGCGCGCGCTGAGCAACTGGCCCATGAGTTGCCCAACGCGATCATTCCCCAGCAGTTCAAGAACCCGGCCAACCCCGAGATTCACCGCAAGACGACGGCCGAGGAAATCTGGCGCGACACTGACGGCAAGGCCGACATCCTCGTCTCCGGTGTGGGGACGGGCGGCACCATCACCGGCGTGGGCGAGGTGATCAAATCGCGCAAGCCCTCGTTCCAATGCATCGCCGTGGAGCCGGCCGATTCGCCGGTCATTACTCAGAAACGCGCCGGGCAGGACCTCAAGCCCGGCCCCCATAAAATCCAGGGTCTGGGCGCGGGGTTCATCCCGGACGTGCTCAAAGTCGACCTGATCGACGACGTGGTTCGGGTGACCAACGAGGATTCTTTCAAGTGGGCCCGCCGGGCGGCCCGCGAGGAAGGCATCCTGTGCGGCATCTCTTCGGGCGCGGCCTTGTACGCGGCCAACGAGGTGGCCCGCCGTCCGGAGAACGAGGGCAAGATGATCATCGCCATTCTGCCCAGCGCTGGCGAACGCTATCTGTCCACGCCGTTGTTCCAGGAGGGCTAGCCCAGCCAGTCCGCAGCCGGTGAGGGTGGGCATCGGGAAAGAGGCCGAAGTCGGAGGTCGGGGCGGCAGCCCTGTCCGCCCGCTGAAAAGGACGCCAGGTGGTCACCTCGCACGAGCAGTTGGTTGCCGCGTTGCGGGCCTCTATCACCGACAGTGGAGTCCGGCCCGGCACGGAGCATCCCTGCCCATACCTTCCCGACCGCATGTCGCGCGAGCTGGCGTTCAGCGCTGACGAACTGACGCCCCGCTTCTACCACGCCTTGATGGATTTGAACTTCCGCCGGAGCGGATCCTGCATCTACCGCCCGGCCTGCGTCGCCTGTCAGGAGTGCCGGCAGATCCGGGTGCCGGTTGCCGACTTCCGGCCCAACCGCTCTCAGCGGCGATGCTGGAAGCGCAATGCGAACCTGGTCGTCGAGGTGGGGGCCCCGCTGCTGACCGAGGAGAAGCACGAACTCTATTCCCGCTATCTGTGCTCTCGCCACGACCGCCAGATGAGCAGCTCGTGGGCAAGCTTGAGGAATTTCCTCTACGAATCGCCCATCCACACGCTGGAAGTGACATACCGCCGGGAAGGGCGGCTGGTGGCGGTCGGCATCACCGACGCCGAGCCGGAGGCCCTGAGCACCGTCTACTGTTACTATGACCCCGATCTGCCCCGTGATTCGCTGGGTGCCTTCAACGTACTCTGGACGCTGGATCTGGCTCGTCGGAAGGGCATCGCCTACGTTTACCTGGGCTACTACATCCGCGACTGTGCCAAGATGAACTACAAGCTCAACTTCCGTCCCTGCGAGCTGCTGCGGCCCGACGGGTCGTGGGAACGGTGTGAATGAGAAAACCCGCCCGGTTCCCTTGCGGACCCGCTTGACGGCTGGGGTCCGGCTATCTAAACTGCCTTGGCCACGGGCAGGTAGCTCAGTTGGTAGAGCAATGGACTGAAAATCCATGTGTCACCAGTTCGAATCTGGTCCTGCCCAATAGATCCCCTTTCTTCCTCTCTAATGCACATAAACCCTTTAAAAACAGGGATTTGTCGCCATGCGCCGCCGGCGGCGAGAAGTTCCGTTCCCGGTTGAAACGTTCCATGTTTCTACAGCGGCCCGGCGGGCACCGGCCAAAGGCGGGATGACCGGGCGTTCCGGTGACGTGGCCGGGCCTCGGGGATATATTTTCAGTCAAATGGCGTCTGACCAGACCTGCCCGGTACTACGCTCGCTGATGCCGTTCTGGATGGGGTCGCGGATTTTGCCGCCGGCACCACGACCGCCATTCTTGAAGAGATCTCTCCCATTGACGAACTCATTGACGCGCAACGGTGAGGGGCTGGGGAGTGGATAAATTGCAGTCTGTATGACATGGGCTCGGGTGGCGGGTTTGCTCCCGTGGCCAGGCTTGAGAGGCCGCCGGGTGGCCGAACGCGCGAGCCGCTCGAAGCGACCGTCAAACATACAATAAGCGTATCGGAAGACGCCGGGGCTCTCAGGCATCTAACCTGCATGAGAGCCCTGCCTTTCTGAGCGAACCGGTGGCTTCAAGGCCGAAATTGAACCTCTCATCGCGAGGATATGATGGCTGCACGCTCTGCACACCAGGGGCCACAGGCGCCGCAGGCTGATGATTCCGGCGGCACCAACCGCGGTGGGCTCACCCGGCGCGAGGCCACGAATGGCTCGCACCATACGGCGACCACGCCTGACGGAGCACGCGAACGGATCGACCTGCCGTTGACGGGCATGAGCTGTGCAGCTTGCGCGCGGCGCATAGAAAAGGCGCTCGCGGGCGCGCCCGGCGTGCATCGGGCCAGTGTGAACTTCGCCACTTCCAGGGCCACGGTCGAATACGACCCCCGAACCACCGGTCTGCGCCCCTTGATGACGCTCGTGCGTGAGATCGGTTACGACACCGCGGCGACGGCGCGGGCCGATTTCGTGGTGGATGATTCAGCCCGACCGGCCGGAAGCAGTCGTCCCTTGGAGGAGCATCTCGGCCGGCTTCGCGGCGTCGTAGAAGCCGGTTTCAATCTGGGCACGATGGAAGTACGCATCGAATATCTGCCCGGCGCGATTGACGTGCCGGCGTTGCGCAAGGCCATCGAAGCGTTCGGCTACCGCGTCGCCGATACGCCCCCGGACGCTGCCGCTCCCCCGGAGGAAACCGCCGACCAGGAGGCCCACAGCGCCGAGTACCGCGACCTGCGGCGCAGGTTCTGGATTGCGGCGGCCTTCTCCCTGCCCATCCTGGTCATGGCCATGTCCCACGGGCGGATTGCCTTTCTGAACTTCCCCGGAGCCAACTGGCTGCAACTGTTGCTGGCCACCCCCGTGGTCGTGTACTGCGGGGCGCAGTTTTACCGCGGCGCATGGCGGGCCTTCCGGCACCGGGCGGCGGACATGAACACGCTCATTGCCGTGGGCACCGGGGCGGCCTACCTGTATTCGGTGGCGGCGACGCTGGTTCCCGATTTCTTCGCCTCCGCCCTCGTGAGGCATGGCACGGAGGGAATGGACGCCGCGGCCGGGCCCATGGTGCCGGTTTACTTCGAGGCCGCCGCGGTGATCATCGCCCTGATCCTGCTGGGGCGGATGCTGGAAGCGCGGGCCAAGGGGCGGACCGGGGACGCCATTCGCCGTCTGATCGGCTTGCAGGCCAGGACCGCGCGGGTCATCCGCGACGGCCAGGAGCAGGACATTCCGGTGGAGGAAGTCGTTCCCGGCGACCTGGTGCTGGTCCGGCCGGGAGAGAAGATTCCGGTGGACGGCACGGTTGAGGACGGGGCCTCGGCGGTGGACGAATCCATGCTGACCGGTGAAAGCCTGCCGGTGGAGAAGCATCCCGGCGACGAGGTGTTCGGCGCGACGATCAACAAGATGGGGAGCTTCCGCTTCCGTGCCACCAAGGTGGGCAAAGACACGGCCCTCCAGCAGATTGTCAGGCTGGTGCGGGAGGCCCAGGGCTCCAAGGCGCCGATTGCCCGCCTGGCGGATGTCATCAGCGGCATTTTTGTGCCCGTCGTGTTGTGCATTGCCATCGCCGCCTTCGTGGTGTGGTTCATCGTCGCACCGGAGGAGGTGCGTTTCACGATGGCCCTGGTCAGCTTTGTCTCCGTGCTGATCATCGCCTGCCCCTGCGCCCTGGGCTTGGCGACGCCCACGGCCATCATGGTGGGCACGGGCAAGGGAGCGGAACACGGGGTACTCATCAAGGGCGGCGAAACCCTCGAAACGGCCCACAAACTTCAGACCATTGTGTTGGACAAGACCGGTACCATCACCCAGGGCCAGCCCGCGCTGACCGACATCCTGCCTGCTCCGGCTATCAGCGAGGCCGATCTGCTTCGCCTGGCCGCTTCGGCCGAGCAGGGCAGCGAGCACCCGCTGGGTGAAGCCATCGTGCGCGCCGCCCGCGAGCGAAACCTTCCGCTGACTGAGACGCAAGCGTTCAATGCGGTGGCGGGGCAGGGCATCGAGGCGGTTGTGAATGGCCGGCGATTGCTGCTGGGCAACGCCAAGCTGATGCGGGAGCGTCATATTCACCTGGACGGCTTTGACGATCCGACCGCCGCCCTGGCCGCCCAGGGCAAGACGCCCATGTATGTGGCCGTGGGTGATCGACTGGCCGGTGTCATCGCCGTCGCCGACCCGATCAAGCCCGAGTCGAAAGAGGCCGTTCGGGCCATGCGGGACTTGGGGCTGGAAGTGGTGATGGTCACGGGCGACAACCGGCGTACGGCCGAAGCCGTGGCTCGCGAAGTCGGCATCGAGCGGGTGTACGCGGAAGTCCTGCCCGAAGGCAAGGTCGATTGCATCCAGGCCCTCCAGCAGGAAAAGAAGCGGGTCGGCATGGTGGGCGACGGGATCAACGATGCGCCCGCGCTGGCCCGGGCCGACGTGGGCATCGCCATCGGCACGGGCACGGACGTGGCCATGGAAGCGTCCGACATCACGCTGATCCGCGGCGATCTGCGCGGTGTGGTGACGGCCATCCTGCTCTCGCGGGCCACCATCCGGACCGTCAAACAGAATCTCTTCTGGGCTTTCATCTATAACATCCTGGGTATTCCCATCGCGGCGGGAGTGCTCTATCCGGTCACCGGCTGGCTGCTTTCGCCGATCCTTGCCAGTGCGGCTATGTCCTTCTCCAGCGTGTCGGTCGTGACCAACAGCCTGCGTCTGCGGCGATTCCAGCCCGCAACGGGAGGCGCATGACATGGATGCGGCGGAAATTGCGGTCTTGCTGGCGGGCGCGGCGCTCATCGGGTTTGTCCTGTGGTATTTCTTCGGGGAACGGCCAGCGGTCAGTGCTGCGGTCGATCCATCGGGCGTTCAGGAGATCAAGATCACCGTGAAGGGTGGTTATTCCCCCGATATGATCGTGGTTCGCCAGGGCCGGCCAGTGCGGCTGGATTTTTACCGGGACGAGACGGCCTCCTGCAGCGAACGGGTGGTCTTCGGCGATTTCGGCATCGCACGCGATCTGCCCGCCTTCCAAACCACGCGCATCGAGTTTACGCCGGACCAGCCGGGCGAATTCACCTTTGCCTGCGGCATGAACATGCTGCGCGGGAAACTGGTGGTAAAGCCCGCCGACGGGTCGCCCGGCATGGCGTGATGGCGCGAGCCTGTGGGCCTCATTTCGTGTAAGATACGCCGCGAGGTGATGATCCATGATTCCAACCGTTCTGCTCGTATCGTGCCTGTGTACACCAGCCGCTCCTGCGACCCAGCCGGCGTCGCGCCATCCGACGGTTTACGTGACTCCGGAGGATGTCGCTCGCGCGCGTGACCGGATCAAAAGTGACCCGGCCGCACGCAAATGGTTCGAGTCGCTCAAACGCCAGGCGGCGTCCTGGAACGACAAAACTCCTGAGTGGGTTAAAGAGGTAATGCCTGGCGAGGGCGCGTGTTTTGCCTACGGCTTCACCGGCTGCCCGATTTGCGGAAAAACATGGGGCATCTGGGGGGCGGCCCGGGCCTCGTTCGACAAGCCCGGCCGGATCACCTGCGACAACGGCCATGTACTCCCCGATGACCAGCATCCCGACCCCGGCACCGGCTACGTCGGCCCGGACCAGCGCGTGCATTACTTCGTGGGTTCCTACAACGCTTGGGTGGTCGAGACGCTGATCTCCAAGATCGCCTTTCCGTACGCCACCATTTACCTTCTGGAAAAGGACGAGCGTGCCGGCCGGATGGCCGCGGTGATCCTCGACGAGATCGCCCGCATCTATCCTTCCTGCGATAAGGGTTCCTGGGACTACCCCTCCAATCCGCCCAGCGGCCGTCTGAACCGGCCGTGGTACCAGGTGGCCCGAGTGCTGGTGCACCTGGTGGACATCTATGACCGTATCTACGACCATCCCGCCCTGGATGAGCCCTCATCCCGCGAAGGTCTGACCCGGCGGCAGAACATCGAACGCAACCTCCTGCTCAACGGGGCGCAGTATTGCCATGAGCAGTCCGTGAAGGGCAAGGGCCTGCACAATGGCCAGGCCGACTATCTTCGCGGTGTCCTGGCCGTCGGCGTGTTGCTGGACATTCCCGAGTACATCACCTGGCCGGTGGACGGGCCGTTTGGTTTCCGCGCCATGCTGGCCAACAACATCGACCGCGACGGGCGATATTTCGAGACGTCCACCGGCTATGGCTTGCACACGCGAAATCTCTATCTGACCTTCGCCGAACCGTTGCTCAACTATCGCGGCCGGGTGTACCCCAACGGCTTGAATCTCTATGACGATCTGCGCTTCCAGAAGTTCCTGACCGTGCCGCAGATGGCCCTCGTTTGCCTGGGCCACCTGGCCGTCATCGGAGATGATGCCCCGGCCACCAAGCGGAACAGCCTGCCCTACGTGCCACCCCGGATCTATGACATACTCATGACCGATTACCTGGCCAGCAGGGTGTCCGATCCGGCCCGGCGGGCGGGATATGCGGCCCTGTCGCGACATCTGCGGGCCCTGGCCGCCAGTGCGAATCAGAAGTCCGAGCCGATGACCGAGTGGCGCGTCTTCCATGATATTGCGGACGAGGCGCCTGCCGACGCGGAAATCGACCCCCTGGCCCAGCAATGGATGGACGGGTCGTATTTCTTTGGTCAGAAGGGGCTGGCCGTGCTTCGAACCGGCCAAGGCGCGCAGGCCCGGGCGGCCGTGCTTCGTTTCGGACCTTCTCTTGTCCACGGCCATTTCGACGATCTCAACGTGAACTATTTCGACCTCGGGTACGAGATGACCTACGATCTCGGCTATCACCTCGGCAGCACGCACACGCAGGTGGGCTGGGCCCGCCAGACGGCCAGCCATAACACGGTAGTGGTAAACGAGAAATCGCAGGGCGGCGGCCCGTCGGGGGGCAGCCTGCTGCACTTCGCCGACCTGCCCGGCCTGGTGCTGGCAGAAGCTTCCTCGACCGCGTATGAGCACCTGGGCGTGAACCTCTACCGGCGCCTGTTCGCGTTGGCTGACGGTTACGCCATTGACCTCTTCCGGGTGAAGGGCGGCCGACAACATGATCTGCCGTTGCATTCGCTGACCACCGATGTGGAATTCAAAGACCTGAGCTTCGGCCCCGTCCGGCCAGGCAGCCTGGCCGGTGAGGAGCACCGCTGGGGCGAGTTGCAACTCAATGACGGGGACATGAAGGGTTATCCCAACAAACCCTATTGGAACCCGCCGCCCGGCAACGGCTATGGGTTCCTGACCGGGCCGCGCCGCGCACAACCGGCGGGGAACTGGTCGGCTACCTGGCGGCTGGAGGGCGACGATCAGCCGCGCTTCCAGATGCTGGCCATTCACGAGGCCGGTACGGAGGTGATTTCAGCCTCCGCGCCGGGGTTGTATCCGCACTATCCCAAGGCCGGCTACGTGATTCGCCGGCGATCAGGCGACAATCTCTCTTCCTGCTTTGTCTCGCTCTGGCAGACCGCGGCGGATTCATCCCCCTTTGCGGCCCGCTCGCTGGAATGGATCGGCGGAGACGAGCCGCGCACAGCGGAGTCGTCGCTGGCTTTCAGCGTGAATTCGGGTCAGGGCTGGCGCGATATCTGGTTGGTGGCTGCGAGTCCCGACGACGAGGTTGCCGGCAGCAGCGAAGGCATGCCCGTCTCGCTGCAAGGCGCGTTTGCCCGGTGCCGATGGGATGATGCCGGGCTGGTGTCCGCCTGGCTGCTCGAAGGGACCGAGCTCAAGATCGGTGACTGGACCATCCGCCTCGACGCCGATGGCTGGCAGACGCAGGTGGAGACGTTGCCCGACGGCTCGCCGACCCTGCGCTCGACAAATGTGTGGCCCTCCGACGGACGGTATGACGGCTGCCCGATGTATGTCGACAATCCGGCGTACTCGCGAAATTCGGCCTACGTGGTGAAGGCGGCCAGCGAGAACCGCGTACAGGTTCAACAGGCTGATACGCTGCTGGGCGTGGGGGTGGTTGATGCGATCCCCGATGGCCGAACGCTGGTGACTTCCATTCCGCATGAGTATGCCTGCGCCATGGGCTGGCGCGAGACTTCGACCTTCTTCCGGGGCAAGCTGGTGACGGTGATTGACGGGCCGGCGGCCGCCAGGATTCAGAAGGTGTCCATGACCAATGACCTTCGCCTGGAGGTGGATTCAACCGAGGGGTTCAAGGTAGGGCAGAGATTCCATTATCACGATGTGCAGCCGGGCGACACCCTGCGTGTTCAGCATTACGCCTGCCTGGAGCGTGTCTCGGCCGGCACGTATCGGTTGCGGGCCAATACCGACGTGACCCTCTTGGCCCCGCAGGCCGCACGGATCGAGTACCTGGACCGCGATGGAAATCTCCAGAATGCCGCGGATGGGCGGATCCCCTGGACCGCGTTGAAACCGGGACAGGGAACGACGCTGAACCTGCGGAATTGAGCCCGTTGCCGCCGTGGTCAGGGTGGTGGCAGTTGCCGGCCTTCGGCCAGGCTCAGATAATAACCTGTGGACTGGCCGAGAGATGGCTCTGCGGTGGAGAAGATCCTGATGCCCGTGCGCACGCCAGCCGTGGCTGGACAGTTCTATCCGCGCTCGTACGAGGAGTGCCGTGCCGCGATCGAGGAGTGCCTGGCCCGGGCCGAGGCATCGCCCCCGGCCGGTTTGCCCGCCGGCTTCAAGCCGATCGCCGGCATCGCTCCTCATGCGGGCTGGATCTGCAGCGGGGCCGTGGCTGGCGAGGTGATTCGGGTCCTGGCGTTGGGGGGAACATCCCCGGGCCGGCCCTCTGAATCGGGGGGGGAGACATTCGTGATCTTCGGCGCCGCACACCGGCGGATGGCCTCGCCGGCGGCGGTGTATGACCAGGGCTCCTGGGAGACGCCTTTGGGCCAGGCGGTAATTGACGAGGAGCTGGCCCGGAACGTGATGGAGGCCGCCCCGACGGTGCCGGCGGACATCGACGTGCACGAGATGGAACATTCCATCGAGGTTGAGGTGCCGTTCGTTCGATACTTGGCGCCCGGCGCGAAGATCCTGCCGATCATGGTTTCCCCGGTGATGATGGCCGTGGAGGTGGGGCGAACCGTGGCCCAGGCGGCGGCGAAACTGGGCCGGCGGGTGGTGTTCCTTGGTTCGACCGATCTGACTCACTACGGGCCGCGTTACCAGTTTGCCCCCCAGGGGGTGGGGCCGGAAGGTATTCGTTGGGCTAAAGAGGTAAATGACCGGCAGTTCCTGGGCCGGGTGTTGAATCTTCAGGCCGATGAGGTGGTTCATGAAGCCGCCACGCACCACAACGCCTGCGGACCGGGCGCGGTGGCGGCGACCATTGCCGCCGCGCAGGTGATGGGGGCCACGGCCGCCCACGTGTTGCGGCACACGAACAGCAACGAGGTGCTCTGCACGCGCTACGGCCAGATGGATGATGCGGTCGGCTATGCCGGCGTGGTCCTTGGGAGCGCATCGAACGGCAACGAGAAGCTGATGCCGGGCAGGGCTGTGACCGTACAGGAGACCTGATGGAGCGGATGGAAAAAGACGACGTAGTGACGGGCGCGGCGCCCGGTTCGCAGGTTAGCGGTTCACGGGGTCTGTTCCTCTCGCGCGTGGTACGCAACGAGCCTCTTTGCCGAGAGCATTTTCGCCTGGTTCTGGAGGTGGATGACTTTCCGCCGGCCGCGCCGGGGCAGTTTGTCCAGATCCTCTGCGCGGAACCCAACGAGCTGGGCTGGACGCAGGGCGCCTTTATCCGCCGGCCTTTCAGCATCGGCGGGCTGCGGCGCGGCGGACGGCGATGCGAGCTGGACATTCTTTACCGGGCCCTGGGGACGGGAACGCGCTGGCTGTCGCGGCAGAGGAAGGGCGAGCCGGTGAGCGTGCTGGGTCCGCTGGGGCGGCCGTTTGAGATACATGCGGATCGAGAGATCGCCTGGCTGGTGGGTGGCGGGATCGGGTTGCCCCCGTTGATCTGGCTGGCCCAGACGCTCTCTGCGGCCGGACGCCGGGCGGTGGCGTTTTGCGGGGCGCGTTCGGCTGACTTCATGCCGTTGACACGTGTTGCGGGCGTGGAGATCGTCGGCGAGCAGCCGGTCCTCGCTTTTGAGGAGTTCGCGTCTGTCGGCGTGCCGGTCATCACCGCCACGGATGATGGTTCACTGGGCGCGGCCGCCAGAGTGCCCGACGTGTTCGCCCGCTATCTTGATCAACATGCCGGCCAGATCTCCTCCGCGGCCATCTATGCCTGCGGACCGGAGCCGATGATTCGAGCCACCGCGCAAATCGGTCTGGCCCACGGGATTCCGACCGCGGTCTGCCTGGAGCGGGTGATGGCCTGCGGGATGGGAACTTGCCAGTCGTGCGTGGTCCGGGTGCATGACGCCGCCGCCGAAGAGGGCTGGCGTTATCGGCTATGCTGCACGGACGGCCCGGTGTTTGATGCCCGGGAAGTGGTCTGGGATTGAGCCGATCCCGCCTGCAGGCTTGCAGTTGGCCACGGCAGCCGGTCGCCGCGCCGGCACCTGCGGCTTTGCGCGTATTGTACTTATGCACTACCGCGCAAGGTCGTAGCGGCCGGGCCGGGTACCCGGCGAAAGCTGGGTGCCGGCCGTTTTACGGGCAAGACGGCCGGTACGGAGCCCGGCCGCTACAGAAAATGACCCACTTTGCACTGTGGGGTTGTGGATGCACTGAGGCCGCGGCCTTGCCGGAACCCCGCCCCGTAACTTGCCGCCTGAGCCATAAGGGTTTATGATTCAGCGAGTCAGCGTCCGAACGTGGTCAGGCATGTCTGGTCCGGGAGGCTCACTGATGGGTAAACGCAAGGGGGTCGAGAGCCCGTCACCGGGCGAGTACTTTGGCATCTACGAGAACGGTTGCATCCGGCTATCGACGGGAGTGGATTGGCCGGAGGGTACGGCCGTTGTGATCCGCATGGCGGATCTCAAACCGGGGCATGTGGTTCCATCTCTGAGCAAGGTAATTGTCGCGGGCTTCGGCCTGGCGGGGCGTTCCGTGGCGGGTTTGTGCGAGCGCTACGGCATCGAGTATGTGATCGTCGAGCGGAACGCCAGGACCATCCAGACGCAGCGGGAACTGGGCCGGCAGGTGGTCGAAGGCGACATCTCGGAAGAGCAGACCATGCGGGCCGCGGGGATCGAGGACGCCTCGCTGCTGGCCTTGGCCATTCCCGACGAGCACACCGTGCGCCGGGCCACGCAGATCGCCCGGGCGCTCAATCCGCACGTGTACATTATTGGCCAGGCCGTGTACGCGTCGACCGGCATGCAGATCGAGAAGCACGGGGCGGACGACGTGATCAAGGTCGAGCAGCTTGTGGCCCGGGAGTTCTATGAGCACCTGCTGCGTATCCTGACCTCCCGGCACGAGGGGACGGAGAAGAAGGCGGCTCTCGATGGTGGGCCGGTGCCGGGGGGGAATGTGCGAGGGTGAGAAGGTGAGAAAGTGAGAAGGTGGGAAAGTGAGAAGGTGGGAAAGTGAGAATGTGGGAAAGTGGGAGCGTGGGGGAGTGAGAATGTGAGAGAGTGAGAGAACGCCAGCCGCTTGAACTGGGTTCAGGCGGGCCCACCTGAAAGCCTCCCTGCCTGTCGGCGAGTATTCACTCAAGAGAGAATCAAACCGTTTCCATCTTCAACCGGTGCGGGTGCCCTGCGCGCGGGAATCGCATGTCAATGCCCTTGCAATGGTGAGAGAGCCAGGAGCGCGATTTGTGCCCCGGATCCTGAATGCCCGTGCGCGATGATGCGATGACACAGAGCACAATTTGCGCGCCACGGCTCTTGAGCCACGGCAGGATAGTTCGGGGGTTGGTATGCCGTGGCTCTTGAGCCGTGATCTGGGAGACTCCACCTGCTTTCCCCACTGCTCAAGAGCAGTGACACACCCCGCGTGGCATCGCGCTCGATAGCGTGTCGCAGGATCGCGCACGGTTACAGAGGCCGTGCCGGGACGACTCGGATGTTCCCCACTGCTTGAAGGCAGTGGCACACACGGCGTGGCGGCGCAGGATCACGCCTGATCATTGGGCTCCAGGCTCGCGCTCCGGCGGAAAAGTCCGGCTACTCGAGCCGGTACGTCGCGATGGCATTCGCGCCGATGCGGGCGCGGATCTGGTTATTCTCCAGGGGCACGGCGTCCAACACGCGTTCCACCAGGTCGCACCGGGAGGCCTTGGAGAGGCCCGGGAATCCGATCCGGATTTCCGCGTCCGTATCGCGTCCGGCCGTCTCGCGGATACGCACGATGAGGCCCTTGCCGTCGTCGGCGGGCTTGAGGGTGGTCATCTCCACGTTGGCCGGGCTCACCTGGCAGAAGCTCAGCGCCGGCGGCAGGCCCTGGCCGCCTTGGCCGGTGTCGATGCGTACCGCCCGCATGGGGGCGTGTACTGCCTCGCCGAACATCGACGCACTGGCCGGGTCGATGGTCTGGTCGCTGGTCAGGCTGTAGCGGAAGGTGAAGGCGCCGTCCTGGCCGGCCTTGTAGTTGGTGAACCAGTAATTGTTCATCACGTAGGCGAAGATGGTGCCGTTGGTGACGGGCAGTTCCTCCAGCCACTTGCCGGGGGTCAGGTCGCAGAGGGTGATAAGTGGCGTATCCACCGCCGACCAGGCCACGGCCGCATCCTCGGTATGGACGGTCACCCAGCGCTGGACGGCGAACCAGTCCCGGCAGGCGCCGGGGAAGTGGTCCTCGTTCGGCCGGACGCTGCCCCCGCCGATTTCATAGCGGAATTGCGGCTTGGCCCCGGCGAAGGGGAAGGCGAAGTAGACGGCTTCTTTTTCCAGGATCATGTCTTTTTGAAGCTGATAGACAAAATCGATCCGGCGTTCCTGCTCGTAGAGGATCACCTCCAGCTCGGCGCGCTGGATGGGCGGCAGCTTGCTGATGCTCTTCGCGCTGGCGAACAGCGGGCCGGCCGGGCCGGGCCGGATGTCGGCCTGCGTGGTGGTGTGATACTTCACGCGCGAGAGGATGGGGGCCTCGATGGGCGTTTTGCCCTCGGGGTCACTGCCACCGGCCGCGTAGATGACCTGGCCGAGCGTGTACTTGCTGCTCTTATCCACCAGTTCCTTGCCGAGTTTCTTGTCGACCAGGCTGGCGATGCCGCCGACCGGTGCGAACTCGACGCGGTAGAAGTCGTTTTCGAGAACTTTGCCGTTAAAGCGTTTTGGGGTCTCGCGTTTCTCAGCCGGGGCCAGGCGATACACCTTATAGCCCGCCGCCGGCACCTCGCGGGCGATGAAGTTCACGGTGACCGTCTCCAGGGCATCCTGGCGCACGACCTGTTGCGGGAGCGGGCCTTTCTCGTCCACGACAGCCTGGCCGCGCGGAATGTCCACCAGGACCATACCGCTGCGCGGCCGGCCGGAGGGGTTGAAGACCAGCACAGTATTCGCCGGGGCGTTCACGCGGGCGGCGAGCTGGCGCAGGCCGCGATCGAGGAGCCGTTTGGCCCGGTCGGCGGCTTCGGTGGCGAAGGCGGCCTTGTAGGCGAACTGGCGGGTTACGAAATCAGAGTGCGGGGTCCAGATGCTGTTGTACGCGCCCCAGGTGTGCTCGTCGTAGAGCAGGATGCAGTCCCACATGCGGTTGAACTCGTCCTGGGGAGTGCCGGCCGACGGGTTGGCCAGGCGAGCGACAGCCCATGCGACCTCTGCGGCGATGGCGTCCTGGTGGGTGTTGCGGTTGATGGCCGTTTCCACCGCGCTGGAGGCCGCGCCGTCCTCCCACCAGCTTCCGCCGCAACCGCGCACGGTCTGGATTTTGTCGGCGAAGTTCTTCTCGATGTATTCGAAGAATTCGTTGTTGGCCGACATGATGACCTGGGGATAGGCGTAGCGCTTATGGTATTCGGTAATGGTTTCGGCGATGCCGCGTCCGATGGCCACGTTGTCGGTGTAAGCCCCGTGGAGCAGGACGGCGTCATAGGGATAGTCGGTGCGATTCTGCCACCAGTTCAGGAAGTTCTCGGTGGCGGCGCGCATGCGCTCGGGGCCGTCCTTGAGGCCGATGCGTTCGGCCTGTGAATAACCGTCGGTGAACCAGGTGAGCACCTTGGAGCCGTCCGGTCCCACCCACCAGAAGGGCGACTTGAGGTGGATGTTCTTCTTGAACAGCGGGGCCCGGGTCTGGTTGACGCCGACGCTCAGGCAACGGATGCCGGCGCCCGCAAGAATGGTCGGGAGCGTCCAGACGTGCGAGGGCGCGTCGGTAAGCGTGTGGCTCTCGAAGGGCACGCCGGCCTCGCGGTGCAGCCGGGCGGAGTAGTACAGGTCGCGGATCAGCTCCTCCTCGGTGCACAGGCCGGTGAGCATGTTGAGATAGCCCGATTCAATGCCTACGCGCTTCCGGCGCGCGGCCTCGAGCAGTTCGTCGTGACGGGACGGCGGGCGGTCACGGAACCACATCTGGGCCGCCCAGGAGGATTCGAGGTTCCAGTGGAACAGCGGGTACTCGCGGGCCAGTTCCAGGGCCAGGTCGGTGTTTCGGTTGTGCAGGGCCACCACGCGCTCCTGGAGATCAGTGTAGCCGATGTCAGTGTGCGTGGCCGGGGCGACATAGATGCGCCATTTGCGCTGCGGCTTCTGCTGAATGATAAGCGTCTTGGTCTGATGGCTGGCGGTGACGATGGCGGTCAGCTCGCGCGGCTTTTCGGTCTCGGGCAGGTACAGGGCCTGCGACAGGGCCCCCAGCTCCGGCTTGCCCAGTTCCTGCGCCGTCAGCGTTGCGCCGTCCGCCTGGATCTCGACCTTGGCCGGCCCCGCAGAGGCCAGGCCGTTGACGCGAAGCTGGAATTCCTGGAGCAGCTTGCCGTCGCGCTCGACGAAGAACAGGGTCGGGCGCAGGCTGACCTCCAGGGGCAGTGAGGCGGCATCGGCCGTGATCTGCTGAAGGAAGAGCGTATCGTAGAGCAGCCAGGAGCCTCTCAGGTTGCGGATTTCGAGGACGTTCTCGCCGCTCTTGAGACAATCCGGGCCGAGGGTGAAGCGCAGCGTCCGGTTTCGGCCCTTGGACGGATCGACCAGGCTGATATCGCCTGCGCCGGGTTCGAGCGCCACTTCGGCCTTCTGGCCGTTGAGGAGGACACGGAGGGTGGGAGGGGCGGCGGCGTGCGTGTCCACGATGTCGATTCCGAGCAGGTACGCGCCGGTGATGGGGCCGTCCAGGGTGAAGGCGATCTTGAACACATGCTCGCGGTGTTGGGCCCAGGCGTCCGCGGGACCCGGGTGGATGGCACTGAACTCTTTGGCCGGGTCGCTCTTGCCGACCGTGAATTGCACGCCCTGAGGGAATTGCCGAGGCCAGGTGTTCTGGTCGGGGTTGAAGCTTAACTCATGATAGTCTTTGTCGGCCGCTCCGATCCGCCAGACAAGATTCGTCTCCTGGGCGGCGATGGTCTGGGTGCAGAAGGCCAACAGGGTGGCTGTCAGAAGCTTCAGTTGGGCGCGCATGGCGAAATTCTCCCAGGTTAACACTGGTGGTCTCAAATGGGCAGGAGGCCCCTGCCTGCTCGCTGGCAGGGTAATGGCATGCGGTGAGATACTCAAGAGCGGGCTCGGGGGGCCGCCGGGTGGGTGGTCAGTGTCTGCCTGCGCTCCCGGATGATCGTGGTGCGGGTCGACGCTTCCCACCGCCGCGAGCGGTCACGGCGTGCCTGCCCCCCGGGTGAGCCGGCCTTCGGAGAAGGTGGCCTCCCGAGGGCCTCACCGAAGACGTCACGGACCCTCACACGGCCGCGCAGACCTTCTTCGCCGCGTCGGTCAGGTCGGTGGCAGGGGTCAGGCCGGGTACGTTCGCTTCGCTGAGCAACTGTCGGGCACGCTCGACATTGGTGCCCTCCAGCCGGACCACCACCGGCACGTGAAAGCCGACCTCGCGGGCCGCGGCGATGAGGGCCTCGGCGATCAGGTCACACTTGGCGATGCCACCGAAGATGTTGACCAGCACGCCCTTGACCTTGGTGTCGCCCAGGATGATGCGGAAGGCCTCCACCGCGCCGTCCTTGGTTACACCCCCGCCGACGTCCAGGAAATTGGCCGGCTCGCCACCGTGCAGCTTGATCAGGTCCATGGTGGCCATGGCCAGGCCCGCGCCGTTGACCAGGCAGCCGATGTTGCCGTCCAGGGCGATGTAGGAGAGGTTGGCGGCCTTAGCCCGCAGCTCGTTGGGGTTTTCCTCGCTGGGGTCGTACATGGCTTCGATCTGCGGATGGCGGAAGATGGCGTTGTCGTCGAAGTTGATCTTCGCGTCGATGGCCAGCAGGCGGTTGTCTTTGGTGAGTACCAGCGGGTTGATCTCGGCCAGCGAGGCATCGAACTTGAGGAAGGTCTCCGCCAGCCCGCGGAAGATTTTCTCCGCGGCGGCCACGTGGGCTTTCTCGGTGAAGCCCAGGGCGCGGGTGAGCTTGCGGATCTGGAACGGCTGGAGGGGCAGGTGCGGGTGCAGCCATTCCTTGACTACGGCCTCGGGGTGCCGGGC
>JAAXZI010000224.1 GCA_012719955.1 Phycisphaerae bacterium
CGGATTGGAGAACAACCGCGCGCAACTGCTGGCGGCGATGTTCTGTTACCAATTGCTGCTGCGCTACAACCGCTTCTGTGGCCACCGCGACGGTCAGGTCAACTGGATCCTGGATGCATTATGAGATAGGCTGCTTGAGCCGTGTCGGGCCGCGCGTTTGCCGACACGAGCGCCACGTCTGGCCCCGGCTGAAGCCGTCTTTGCGGGAGCTCAGCAAGCCTGGCCCAAGGCTGTGTCAGCGCCTCTGGCGCAGATTAACCTCCCAACGCCCCCATTGACCTCTCAACGCTAAGGGTTGATCGGCTGCGGAGCCAGCAGGCGGTTCAGCAGACGAACCAGCAGCTCCTTCCGGGATTTCAGATCATCCCGGTATTCGCTGGTTTGCGTGTGGCGGATCTCCGGGCCGATGTCGTTGAGTTCCTCCTGGACCAGTGACGCCAGGACGCCACATTCTTCTGGGCTGAGTTCGAGGACCATAAGGCACCTCCACATGTAATTGTATGCACATGTGATCTCCCCATCCGGGCGCCGGAGCTGCTGAGCCGGCCGTTTTCACGCTGGATGCGCCAGCCTGTCCGGGGCGGAGGGAGAGAATGAGAATCGTTTCATGAAAGGTGGGTTCACGAGGTGCGCAAAACAAGTTCCGTCGCACACTTCGGCAGGTTTCTGCCTGGTTGTTGGTTGCGGCGCTGCTGATTGTTTGAATCTTCGTGTCCCCACCTCTGGCGAGGCGGGGGCACCCAACGCACAAGATCCGTATAAGTGGCTTGGCGGGAAGGGATTCCGCCCGGTGCAGGGTCTCGTCACCATCACCGAGAGGATGGCCGACTGGCATCTGCGCTCCATTCGCGGTATACCGTTGCGTGTTACATCCGACGGATGGGGGATCTCCCGGCACGGCCGGAGAGATTCTCCCCGATCATACAGCAACGCGCGCAGGATACCGCCTGCCGATCTGGCGTGGAGCAGGGCGGCATCCGCGGGCCAATCGGCACGTAAGTCGGGTCACTGGCCTGACTTGCCCAGGAGAGTCGCATGGCAGAGAAATTGGCAATTCACGGTGGCAAGCCGGTCCGTTCAGAACCGTTCCCGGCATGGCCGGTGTATGGCCCGGAAGAGGAACGCAAGCTGGTCGAGGTGCTTCGCAGCGGCAAGTGGGGCAAACAGGACGGCCAGGAGGTGGCTACCTTCGAGCGGCGGTTTGCCGAGTATTGCGGGGCCAGGCACGGCATCGCGGTGAATAACGGCACCATCTCGCTGCAGATCGCGCTGCTGGCGGCGGGCATTAAGGCCGGCGACGAGGTGATCGTTCCGCCGTACACCTTCCTGGCCACCGCCTCGGCCGTGTTGATGTGCAACGCCATGCCGGTCTTCGTGGACCTGGACCTCGACACGTGGAACATCGATCCGAAGAGGATCGAAGAGGCCATCACCCCGCGGACGCGGGCGATCATCCCGGTCCACTTCGGCGGCCTGCCGGCGGACATGGACGCCATCATGGCCATCGCCCGGCGGCACAATCTCATCGTGATCGAAGACGCGGCCCATGCCCACGGGGCCGAGTACAAGGGCCGCCGGTGCGGTTCCATCGGGCACTTCGGCTCCTTCTCCTTCCAGTCCAGCAAGAATCTCACCTGCGGCGAGGGCGGGATCATCACCACCAACGACGACGAACTGGCCGCCCAGTGTCGTTCCATCCACAACTGCGGGCGCGTCGCCGGCGGGCCGTGGTACGAACACCATGTCATCGCCTGCAACTATCGCATGAATGAGTTCCAGGGCGGGCTGCTCAACTGCCAGCTCGACCGCCTCGACGACCAGATCAAGACCCGCGAGGCCAACGGCGACTATCTCGCCGAACGCGTCCGACGCATTCCCGGCATCATCCCCCAGGTCCGCACCGGGGAATGCACGCGGCACGGCTACCACCTGTTCCTGGTACGCGTCGATCCGGCCCAACTGGGCATGAGCCGCGAGACATTCGTCAATGCCGTCAAGGCCGAGGGCATCCCCATTTCCCCCGGCTATCCCTTCCCGCTCTATCGCCAGCCCATGTTCATGAACGCGGCGTTCGGCCCCTACACCGGCTACCAGACCTCCGGTCGGGGCATGAACTACCGCGAGGTCCGCTGCCCGCAGACCGAAACCCTCTGCTACGAGCAGGGCATCTTCATGGTGCAGCAGCTCCTGCTCGGCACGCGCAAGGACATGGATGACATCGTGGCCGCCTTTGAGAAGGTGTATGAAAACCGGGCGGAGCTGGCGAAGAGTTGACCGCATGCGATGATCGGAACCAGGCGGTCGTTCTTTGAACGCCTGGTCCTCGCCAAACGAAAAAGCCGCCCCGGCGGGTTGTTCCCACCGGGGCGGCTTGCGTTTCAGTTCTCAGTCTTCAGTTCTTACCTCGCCTCGAAGGTTACTCCTTCGACCGGGCCACCGTCGGCAGCCTTGATCGAGGCGCAGAACCCGAAGTCGCCGGCGACCTGGGTCACCTTGAGCAGCAACGTGTTCGCACCCTCATTGAGGGTGGCCTTGGCCCGATCCTGGTAGCAGTTCAGGCCGCGCGTGGCGTTGTTGCCGTGTACCACCTGGCCATTGAGCCACACCTTGATGCCGTCGTCGCTGCCGAAGTCGAAGACCACATCCTGCTTCCGCCCGGACTGGATGACGGTCTTCACGTAGACGCACAGGTTGTCGCCCTTGGCCACTTGGGCCAGATTGAACCGGCCCTCGTTCTTGGCGCCCTTGAGCGGCTTCCACTGGACCTCGCCATTGGATTCGGGCGCGAAGGCGATGTCGAACAATTCAGTACCGCTCTTGCCTTCCCGCTTGAACGGACCGCTGACGACCCAATTCGTGATGGGCATCGGTTTCCATTCGGCCAGGGCGGCCACGGCAGCCTCTTTGACCTTGGCGTCCTCGGATTTCAAGGCGGCTCGAACGGCGCCCAGTGCGGCCGGTCCCTGGATCTTGCCGAGTTGCTGAATGATGGCCACCCGGGCGGCCGGGCTGGCCTTGTCCATGGCCTCGATCAGGGGAGGCGCCGCCTTCTCGGCGTTGCCGGCACGGCGGCAGATCGACGCAATGGCCTGCTGGGCGGCTTTCACGCCCTCGTCGCTCTGAGCCGCAACCATCATCTCAATGACGCGGGGCAGGTCGGCTTCGTTGCCCAGCCGTTCGAGGGCGGTCAACACCGCCGTCCGCGTGTCCTCGTCAGGATCGTTGGCCCACTCGAGCAGGATCGGCTTGGCGGCCGAAATCCGCCGGCCCCAGACGGCCATGATCAACTCGATCCGGGCAGCGCCTCGCGCGTTCCTCAATTCCTTGAGAATGGTCTCGTCCACGCCGGGGCGTCTCAGGCTGGCCAGGCTCTTGCGGATGATCTCACGGTCCTGGCCTTTGGCCTTGGCGGCCTGGATGACGAGGACGCGGGCGGTTCCCGCGTCGCCCAGCTTGCCGATGGCCTCATACGCGGCCAGGCGCAGGTCGTCATCCTGGCTCTCCATGAACTGCATCACCGAGGGCAGCGAGTGCGGATCGCCCCGGTCGCCGAGAACCTCAACCAGCAGGGGTTTGACCTCGGGCGCGGCGCTGCGCAGGGTGATGGCGAGCTGCCGGCTGGTGTCGCGGTCGGCCGGCAACTGGGACAGGCAGCGGGCGGCAATGAGCCGGAGGTGAGCGTCATCGCCGGTGGCATATTTCAGCAGCGTGGCCACGCGATCGTCGCCCGGGATGCGGGCCAGGCCGGTCAGGCCGGCGATGCGCAGGTGCTCGGGCTGTTCCGCGGCCAGCAGCTCCGTGTAAATGGCTTTGGCGGCATCCACCTTGTTGTCGGCGAGCAGACGATCGGCGGCACGCAGCGAGGCGTCGGCCACTGCCGGCTTCAATTCGGCCGGGGCGGACTTGCGCAGCTCGGCCAGGGCTTCGGCGGCCGCTTCATTGCCGACCTCTCCCAGGGCGGAGATGGCCGCGGTCGCCACCAGGGGCTTGGGTTTGCCGGCGAGTTTGGCGAACATTTCCACGCTGGCGGCGTCACGGCGGAAGGCCAGGGCGTTCATGAGCGCGGCCTTAAGGGCCGGCTTGGGGGTTTCGCTCAACTCGGCCCGCAGGGCGGCCGCCGCCTGCTCGGAAGGATTGTTGGCCAGGGCGCGCAAGGCCAGGTCGGCGATCTCGCGATCCTCATCGCCTATCAGCTTCTTCAGCGGCTCGACGACTTCCGCGCGGCCCAGCGGCTCGATCTTCCGAAGCAGCCACACGCGGGCCGGCTTGGGCGTCTCCGGGACGACGAAAGCCATGATCGCTTTGCTCAGGGCCTCGCGCTCGGCCTCTTTGCCCGGCGCGCCGGCCTGATGACACAGTTTCTCAAGGGCCTGCTGCGGCTGCTCGCGAGCGGGGATTTCACTGGCGGCCATGCCCGGCAGAAGTCGCTCGATCTGATCTTTGTATTGCTTCTCCAGTGCCGACGAGTCGGCGGCCTGGAGGGGAACGGCCATGACTGCCAGCAGCAGGAAGGGCAGGTATCTGGATTGCATGTTGTGACTCCACAAAAGTGGGAAAGCGGAAAAGCGCGAAGCCGAGAAAAGGGCGATTGCTCCGGCCGGTTGCCGGCGGGAGAAGGCCACAGTTCTCATTTCGCTTCTCTTCACGGTTGGTTCTCTGCGTTTCTACACATCCCGTTGGATTTCACCGGCCCGAGCCGGCGAGCCATTCTTGTCATGTTCCGCACCGGCCGGACGCCGGCCCTCCGACAAGAGGCGGGCTGACCGCCCGTCTCCCCGGGAGGAGCCGTGCCCGGTCAGAGATAGAGGCGCCAGGGGGCGCGCCGGGGGCGGTCCAGCCAGCGGCTGGCTTCGGTATCGCCCACGATCTCGCCCCGGGCCGGATCCCACTTGATCGGACGCTGCAGCCAGTAGGCGATATTTCCCAGGTGACAGACAATGACCGAACTGGCCCCGATGGCGACGTCGCAGATCGGACGCTTCCGGTTGCGGATGCAGTTGATCCAGTCCTGCTTGTGTCCGGGGCTCTCGTACAGGTGAATCTCGCCGGGGCCGATACGCTCGTTGACCAGCGACTCCGGCCAGGTCTTCAGGTAGCCGCGATTGACCTCGACCCGGCCCTCCGTCCCCACGAAGAGCACGCCGTTGACTGAGCCGTGACCTTCGGCCTGCTGGCAGCGGATCATGCGCACGCCGTTGGCGTAGATGAAGGTCATGGGCTCGTTCTTCTCGCGGTTCAGCGGGAGGATCTCGACGGGGCCGTTCTCGTCCATGCCCATGCCCCACTGGCCGATGTCGAAGTGGTGGGCGCCCCAGTCGGTGGTCATTCCGCCGGAGTAATCGCGCACCCGGCGCCAGCCGCCCGAATAGCTGCCCGAGCAGCGTTCGGAGTTGTACGGCTGCCAGGGGGCCGGCCCCAGCCAGCGGTCCCAGTCGAAGCGATCCCGGACTGGCTCTTCAGGGAAGTAGCGCTCTTCCGAGGGCTCGCCGATGTTCACGTAAACCGTCTGGAGCTTGCCGATCCGGCCGTTACGCACCAGTTCGCAGGCGAAGCGGAAGTTCCACTCGCTTCGCTGCTGGCTACCGGTCTGAAAGACGCGGTTGTAGCGGCGAACCGCCGCGGTGAGCTCCTGGGCCTCGCGGATGGTGAGCGTCAGCGGCTTTTCCGAATAGATGTCTTTGCCGGCCCGGCAGGCGGCAATGGCCACGATGGCATGCCAGTGGTCCGGGACCGCGCACAACACCGCATCGATGTCCTTGCGCTCGAGCAGCTTCTCGAATTCGTGGTATTCTTCGCAACCCTTGTAAACGCCTGAGTTGCGCTCCTTGGCGTAGGCGTCCTCCACCGCCTTGCGCGCATTCTCACGCTTGACGCCGTCCACGTCGCAGACAGCCACAACCTGCAGTTGCCTGCGCATCGACTCGTTTCTGAGCACGTCATGCAGGTGCCCTCCGCCCATGTTACCGATGCCGATGAACCCAAGCGTGATGCGCTCACTGGGAGGCTTCCAGCCGTTGCGTCCCAGAGCCGAGGCCGGGACGATGTACGGGGCCGCGAGCGTGGCGGCCGCCCCATGCAGGAACGCTCGACGGGTCACGTGATTCCGTTGAGACATATCATGTTCCTTTCCTTAGGAATCAGAGAGCTCGTTGTCGCGAAAGCCCTTCCGCGTGCCAGTAGCCTACCTGAAGCCCGCAACGGCGTAAACCGGTCTCTGGCAGAGCTACGGCTGTAACCTTGTCCCGCTGCGCCGGCGCGTGATTTGAGAGCTTCAGTACAGGTGAACTGGCGAGCCGGCCCCTGGAGAACCTGTGAAGAATTTCTGAATTGAGGAGAACTGTATTCTTTTCTGGACCCGTACCGCAGACGCGTCCTATACTTGGCGCCCTCGCCGGGCAAAAATTCAGCGCTTCTGTTATCGCGTGCGATGCGGCACGAAGTGGGGCGCCGGTGCGGCACCGGTGGCCATTCAAAAACCAGGGTGATTCTTAAAGGGAGCCAGGCAGGATGGCAGACGGCGCCTGGGCAACAGGACAGCCTGGGCCGGCGTTCGGCTCGCCATGTGGCCGCTCCCGCCAGGAAGCGACTCTTGAGGTCTGGATACGGCGACACTCAGGTGAGCAGCGGTCCGACCAGTGAAAGCGGGGGGTTTCGGGCCAGGCTGGGCCGCATCAGAAGACGGATAACGCAGCGCGATCCTGCAGCCGGCCCGTTCCGCCTGCCTGCCCGCCTGTCGACCTGGGTAGGGGCCCGCTGGCAGCGCTACAAGGCACGCCATGGGTGCTCCGGGCCGGTGGTAGAGAGAGAGCATGAACGCTACTGGCTTGCGAACCAGGCCACCCGCGAAGTGATCTGGGACCGGGACCTGGCCGTCGGACGGATGAAATGGAACGACGCCCTGACAGGGGCGTTCGGCTACGCGCCGCACGAACTGTCCACCTACCAGGCATGGTACGAGCGGGTGCATCCCGAGGATCGCGAACGGGTGGTCTCCAGGCAGCGGGCAGCCGTCGAGGGGAATGCCGTCACATGGATCGATGAATATCGCTTCTGCTGTCGCAGTGGAAACTACCACACGGTGCTCGAACGCGGATTCATCGTTCGCGACGCGCGCGGCAGAGCCTGTCGCATGGTCGGTTCCGTGGTGGACACGACCGATCGCCGACGTGCGGAAGAGACCGTCCGCCGATACCACGACCTGCTTAACGGAATCATCGAGGGCAGCGGCGACCTGATCGCGGCCATGGACGTGAATTTTCGATTCCTGGCATTGAATCGGGCTTATCAGGCCGAAGTCAAACGGCTTTTCGGCGCTGACATTCAGGTGGGATCCAGCCTGCGGGATATCACGACTCCCAATCCAGCGGACATGGATTGTCTTATCGATTTGTGGACGCGGGCCTTGCACGGCGAGGAATTCACCGAAACGCACGAACTGGGCGATCCGGGCCGCGACCGAAGGTACTACGAGATTCGGTTCAGTTCCATCCGCGATCGCGAAGGCCGGCTCATCGGCGCGGCCCACATCGTGCGCGACGTGACGGAGCGCAAGCGAATCCCGAATTTCCCAGATGACACTTGCGGCGGCGTATACTGAGGTGACGATTTCCCCCGTGAATACAGGCGCAAACGAAGCTCAAGCCGCTGAAACCTGGAGAATCCAATGGGTGAA
>JAAXZI010000225.1 GCA_012719955.1 Phycisphaerae bacterium
ATTCAAAACCCCGCCCGACCCCAAAGAGTTGCGCGCACTACTGAACGGCAAGGCCCTGTCCCCCGGCCGGCTCCGCGACAACTGGCTGGAATTCGTTCTGAAGGAAACCCCGCTGCGCCAAGGCACGAACACGCTGGAACTCTCGACCACCCCGCAGCAACCGCAACCGCTTTCGCTGCTGGATCTTTACCTCGAGATCACCAGCCAAGCAACTGAGTAGCGCCGGATTGTCCGGATGACACTTGCAACACCGCATAATGAGGTGACGACTTGCCCTGTGAATACAGGCGAAAACGAACCTCATGTCGCCGGAAGATGGAGAATCCAATGGGTAAAACACATAAGAAAACAAATTCCGGCGAGGCTCTCGAAGAACTCGTCTCGTCAATTGAACGAGCATTGCTCCCGCAACAGTTCCGTGTCCAGTCGAGGAGACGCGTGTTTGGCGAGACTGGCACCCAACTCGCTGAGCTGGATATCGAGATAGCAGGCAAGCTTGGGACTCTCCCGTATCGAGTATTGATCGAGTGTCGAGATCGCCCATCCCAAGGAAAGCAGGGATCGGATTGGATTGAACAACTGGCCGGCAGACGGATCCGATTTCAGTTTAATCAAGCCGTTGCGGTCAGTACGACAGGTTTTACACCATCAGCAATCGATGCGGGTAGGACATGTGGCGTGATTCTTCGAGACGTCAAGACTATTACCGAGATTGGATCTGATTTTGCCTTCAGAACGAGCGGCGGAGTTGTGGTGTTTGGTGTCTTCATCAAGACGGGGACGACGCCGCGTGTGTTTTCCAACCAGCCGCTTCCACCTTTGTCGGGCGTGCGTAAACTCCGAATTCGCAGTGCTGAAGCCCACGAGTTCTCTGACTTCCCGAACTGCACCCTGGACAGACTCAGGGAGATTCACCCGGAATGGTTCAATGTCGGCCCTGATGTGCTTGAAGACATTGAATGGAACACTGGCCCCGTCGAACTACTGATCGAGGACCACCAACAGATACCGCTCACAAACATCCATGCAGTGCTGACGTTTCAAAAGAGATGTTTCCAGGGACAGGTATTCCAGATCTGGGATTACACGGAATCCGGAACTCGGATCGGATACATCGCAGATTTTGCTACACCAACTCCACAGGGGGACGTGCTTCACACAGTCTTTGTGCCGACGAACGAAGACGGATCAGAAAATGCGCCCATCGTCCTCAATACTCGCGTCAAATGATGCCTTAGCGATCACGGTTCCTCGCCAGGTGGAGAAAACCGCACATCACTGATTCTGGCCTGCTACGTAAGCCATACCCGGCCTTGCCCGGCCAGTACGAGTCCCAGGTTCGTCCGTCATTCAGTCAGGTGGTCAGCCCCAGCCACCGCTTGACCGCCTCCTCCACCAGGGCCAGTTCCGTCGCCTGCAGGTGCCCCAGCTTGCGAATCAGGCGTGCCGGCGCAACGGTGACGAGCCCCTGAGCATCGAAAGCCCCGCTCTTGAGGAACGATTTGGGCACCGCGACTTCAAAGCGACTTCCCCGCACGCTGGTCGTGTGCGGCACCAGGGTGACAAGAACTCGATCCTGCGGTTCGGGTCGTATGCTGAGCACAAGGCAGGGCCGGATCTTGGCGACGGAGCCCAGATCCGTCAGCCAGACCTCCCCGCGGTCAATCCCCGGCACCGGCCGCCTCCTCGTCGTCATAAGCTCGGAACAGCTCGTCCGCCAACTCGTCGAAGGCTTTCTCGGTCAGGTCATCGACCCCGGCCGACCGGCGCAGGATCTCAACGGCCACTTGCTGTTTCTCGACAGGATCAAGCGCATCGAACGCCGCAAGCAAATCACGACCAGTTGTGCTCATGGCATCCTCCCGATGTAACCCTTTACATGGTAGCCCCTTGCCGTCTGCCTTGCAAACTGGCGATGGCCGGCAACCATCTCTCATCCCATCCAGTTCTCCCTTCTCACCCGTCACCTCTCAGTTCCCGCGCGCAAAGTGCAGGTCGGGTCCTCAGGCCCGACGTGGGCGGTCACAGCGGTACTCGGGTTTGCCGTCTTGCTTACTGCGCCGGCAGGTTGGGTATGGATCGCAGATGGGCCTTGACACGGGCCATGGCCTCGTCATAGTCTTTCCCGCTGCGCCACTTCACCGAGCCGTCCAGCCGCAGCACATTCCCACCTTCCCCTTTGTGGTAACTCAGTGGCTCGTAGGCGAGGATCTCCGTGGGGTCGCCCTGGTTCGTATGACCCGGGACGTAAATGAACGCGCCGTCGCAGACCTGGCAGAATAGCTGCTTGGGCTGGAGATAGGCGCGCTTGCCGTAGGTGAGCACATCGAGCGATACGGGCAGACTGCCGCCGTTTGCTTCCGCGTAGGTGAGGCAGGATCCGCCGATTGCGCTGAGATTGGCCGCACAGCGGACCCTTGGGTGTTCTCGGGGCGAAACCAGATTGAAAAGGCCAGGGCACAAACGGTTACCGTGAGACCCACGAGCCAGCACCAGTCAGAAAGGTGGTGTGTCTTCCGGGGGCTCTCCTTGGTCGCATATCCCAGTTCGAGCGGTTCTCGCTGGTTCATGGTCCGTACTCCCCACGTCACTGTTCAGAAGCAAGCAAACCTCGTGCCAAGGAATGAACGCGGCTCTGGGGCTCACTGAGGCCGATCCTGTGCCGGCGACTGCACGAAAACAACCACCCGGGTGGTTGGAATGAACCAGTTGACAGACCGGTCGGAAGTAAGTATACACTTACTTATGCCCCGAGCCACGGTACAACCCAAGGGACATCGCGACCGCCTGCTGCCGGTGGTGGCGGCCGCGTTCGCGGAACTGGGTTATCGGCGGGCCACCACGGCCGAACTGGCCCGGCGCTGCGGCGTGCGCGAGAACGTCCTGTATCGCGTCTGGCCCAGCAAGAAGGACATGTTCCTGGCAGCTATCGACTATGTGTCGGAGTCCTCACTCGATATCTGGCTGAAGCTGCTGGCCAAGGGTGGGAAAGAACCGCCGGCCCAGCGCGTCCTGGAATATGAGGCCGTTCACCACGGCGAGTCCGGGCTGTACCGCATCGTCTTCGCCGGGCTGAGCGAGACCGACGACCCCCAGATCCGCGAAGCCCTCCGGCGCATGTACGGCCGGTTCCACCGCTTCATCGTCGAGCAGCTTGGCGGGCCGGGTGCAAAGGCAGGCGCTGACAGCAACATGGCCGCGTGGGCATTGGTCGGCGTCGGGACCGTCTCGAATATCTCGCGCGAACTGGGGCTCATGGACGACCGCCAACGGCAGTCGCTGTTCCGTGGGGTGGGGCAGTTACTGCTGGAGACAAACCGGAAGTAAGTGGCGTTTTTTCTTTAGGGGGCATGTAAGTGTTTGCTTACCACGCAGAGGAGGTTCCTATGTGGACTCTGGACACGATGCGGGCGGGAGGCTGAGTTGCTTGTAGCCATGACAACGGAAGCCACATTGTTGTTGGACAAAAGATGTTTGATCGTGCTCGTTGTTCGCTGGCTCGCCCGGCTCGTCGGGGTAGCCATCTTCCTGCTGATGGGCCTGATCGCGATTGGTGAAGGGCCGCCCAATCCATGGGGTCAGCCCTGGGCGGTCAATGCTCAGTTGCACCTCATGTTGGCGCTCTGGATAGGGCTGATAGTCGGCTGGAAGTGGGAAGGCGTCGGGGCTGCCCTGGTCCTGGGCGGATTTGCGCTGTTCTCTATCATCGAAGGGCGTTTCACGGGCGGCATCGCCTGGTTCTGGCTGCTGACCGGTGCCGGGTATCTGTTCTGCTGGATCATGGACCGGCGAAAAGGCCGCTGTACTCCTGGCGCAAGATTATCGGTCTCAGAGCCGGACAGCCCGGATGTTTAACAATCTCACCACAGAGACACGGAGAGCACACAGAATGCAGGACTTATGAGTTAGCCTGCTGAAACGGCATGATTTATCTGCTTCTCCGTGTTCTCTGTGTCTCAGTGGTGAAGAATTCGGGATAGTCCGCAACCCTGCCGAACGTACCTGATGCGGCCTACCCTTTGCGCCGATAACGAGGTTGGGAGGACCGCGCGCATGGTCTGTAAACCCATTATTTTCGAGGTACTCAAGGAAGCCCGGACGTCGGCGGCCGACAAGGCGCTGGCCGCGGTGCTTGGCCGGGTCGAGGGGCCGGCCGCCCGGGCGGTGGTCGAGACCCTGCTGGCCCGGCACACGCGCGAAGGGCTCAAGGGGCTGGTGGCCGCCTGGCACCGGTTTGACGAACCGCTTCGAGACCTGATGCTTTCGCGCAGCGAGGAAGTGTTCAGCGTCTTGCGCGAGGCGTTCGCATCGTCTGACGAACAGACGCGGATCAATGTCCTTCAGATCATGCGCCGCGGCAACTTCTATCGCGCCGCCTACCTGCTGGATCCGGCGTTGCGCGACCGGGCGTCCGCGGTGCGGAGCGAAGCCGCCCAGACGGTACGTCACCTGGCCGAGCAGTTGTTGTGGTCAGCTCCCCGGCCGGAGGTGGAACTGCACGCCGACCCGCGGCCCGACGAGGTCCACCGGCAGATGGTCGAGTTGGAGGGCTACCGCGAAGATCGCCGCCAGCTCGTCTCCGTCATCGAGGCCGCGGTAAGTTCCTTCGAGTTCCATCAGCACGCCGAGGTGGTGGAAGCGGCCATGTGGTTCTGCGATGATCTGGGCTCGCGGTTCTGGAAAATGCTGCTGACCCCCGGCAGCAGGCTCACCAGAGCGGCCCAAAATGTGCTCGGTCATGGCCGCGACCCGCGCATGATCCCGTTCATGTTTACCGCCCTGGGTTACGCGGAGTTTCGCCCCATCGTCGCCCAGGTGTTGGCATCGTGTACCGATCCGGCCTTCCTGGAGGCATGGTTGGGCCAGTCGTGGCGCCTGGTCGAGCCGCGGATGGCCAAATCCATGGTCGCCATTCGCGATCTGGCCTGTACCCGCAATCAGCTTCTCGACGTGGTGTGCCTGCCGGAGGAGGCCCAGCGACATTTCGCCCGCTGCGTATTGGCCGCCGGATTGGAAGACAAGGACAAGCTGGACGTGCTCAAGGAGTTGTACCGCCGGGGCGGAGCCACTGCCCGCCGGGCGGCATTATGGGCCTTGACCCGCCTGGGAGATCCGCGGACGACAGGCCTGCTGCGTACCATCGCCGCTGCGGGCGAGGGGCCATATTCCTTGATTGCCCGGTTCGAACTGGTTCGGCGGCGTCCCTCCGAATATCCCCCGGGCGAACTGCTGGCGGAGGTCTTGCCCCAGACCACCGGCAGGCTGTTCCACTTCTCCGAAAGTCCCACCGTGGGTCGCGAACGGTTGACTGCCGGCCGGTATTGGCAGGATTTCGACCGCATGACCGAGGCGGAACGGGTCCGCTTCGGTAAAGAACTGCTGATCGACGGCCGGTTGTCCCCGGCCACAGTGGCCGGCTGGCTGGCCCGCCCCGAGACGGTCGACGTGCTTCGGGCCCTTCGCATGGTGGTGTTGTTGGATCTGGCCGGCTCGGTGGAGGAACAGCTTTACCGACTCTGCCGTGACCCCCGGCCGGAAGTGCGCAGTGCGGCCGTCTCCGCCCTGGGCCATCTGGACACGCCCACCAGCCGGCGCGTGCTGCATGCCACCCTCGACGATCCTGATCCGCGCGTACAGGCCAACACGGTCGAGTCGCTCGACCGCATCGGCGGGGAAAATCTCATCGCCGACCTGATTCCCAAGCTGGCCTCCCCGGATAATCGTACCCGGGCCAATGCGGTGCGGGCCCTGCTGAAGCTCGGCGTGCGCGATGCCGCCGAAACCCTGCTGCTGATGTTGGGCGACGAGAATCGCGCCCACCGGGTCAGCGCACTGTGGCTCGTCGAGCAGATGCACCTGCTGCCGCTGGCTTCCCGGGTGATGAACATGGCCGAGTCGGATGCCGACGAGCAGATCCGCCTGCGCGCCCGGGTCCTGGCCGGCAAGATCCTGGATCACGCCGAGAAACCGGCCATGGCCGGCGCAACCGGAAAGGGGATGGGATGATGCCGCCTTATCTGGCTGAAGGAATCAATCGGTCGTACTACTTGCGCAGTCTCCACCAGCATTTCAGCTCGCCCAATCCCAACTTGTGGATCGAGATTCTGCTCGGGGTGGTCCTGATCGCGAGCCTGCTGGTCGCGGCCTGGCTGGCGTGGCGCTGGCAACGCTGGCGCGGCGAGCAGGGCGAAATGTCTCCGGCCGCTCTGTACCGCTATACGCTGGCCCGACTCCACCTGTCAGCCGGCGATGTCTGGTGGCTCTGGCGGCTGGCCAAGACTGTCAGGATACCCCATCCGACCGCCTTGCTTATCAGTCCGGAGCTGTACGACGAGGCCGTCAAACGCTTTTGCGAAAGCAGCGGCCTGCTGGGCAGTCGAAAACGCGCCGAATCTCAGTTCACGGCCATCCGCGCGCGGCTGTTTACCGGGCAGTGATTGCTCTTACTCTGCGGAGCAAAGTGGGCCATTTTCTGTGGTAGCTGGGCTCCGTACCGGCCGTGTTGCCCGTAAAACGGCCGGCACCCAGCTTTCGCCGGGTACCCGGCTAGGCCGCCACGCCTTGCGTTGTAATGCCTCACCACTTGCTGACGCGTCCTTATTTCGTCAACTGAAGCGGCCGCAGGCGGCGAATGGTAGTCAGGCCCAGGCGGCGGAACAGCAGGCCGTTGGCGCTGCCTTCGGCGAGCCGTGCCGTTGCGGTCTTGGCCACGCCGGCCAGCAGCCCGCCGGCCGTCGAGACCGCCTCGCCCACGTTGTCCGCCGCCGCGTCAGCCAGTTGCTCCAGGTTGGCCGCAGAGAACGCGTTTACGAAGACGTGGCCGACAATCGCCAACGTGCCCAGTCTGTTGGCCCTCAGGTTGTAGATCCGGCAGAGGTCTCCGATCATCAGGTACGCGTTGAGCAGCACAATGGCCGTATCCGCAAACCCGGTGGGCACGGCCGCCGTCTTGACGCCGACCGCGATCGCGTACTGGCGGATCCGCCGACGGGCCACCCCGTCCAGCACCGCGAGGAAGGTTCGGTCGCACTCCTGGAGCCAACCCTCGTAGGTGGTCAGCTCACGCCCGAGGAGAATCTCGGCGCTGTGGCGAAGCCGTTCGATTTCATCCTGCCGGAACCCGCTGCGCCGCAGGATGGCCTCGCGATGCTTGCCTTCCAGGGGATAGCGTTCGACAAAAGTGCGGAGGATGCGGCAGGCCGCGGAGTACTGCTGTGAGGCCAATTCGCGCATTTCCGCCCGCTGGCTCAGCTCCTGAATAGCGTGAACGCTGATGGCGGGTGAAGCCCGCATGCGCAGGTACAGGATCAGCAGCCGTACCGCCGCCGCCACCATGACCAGGATCAGCAGACCCGCACCGGCCAGGGCCGGGACGGCCAGCCAGTCCGGAAGCTTCTCGATCTGTTCCAGTAGGGCCGCCGCCTGGGCGATCACGAACAGCAACGACGCGCCCACGAAGAGCATCAGGATCGCCCCGATGCCGCTGGCGCTCAGGAGACCGCCCAGCCGCCACGCGGGCAGCGGGGGCTGTTCCTCCGGGGATTCCTCCACCGGTTCCTCCGGCCAGTTCGGGAACAGATCCTCCTCCTCGGGCACGGGCTGGGCATCAAGCGCGGCATGATCGGGGATTCCAAGCATCTCCGGCCGGTCCTCAACCGCGGCGTCCGGCCGCTCTTCCACGGCCACGGCCGATGCGGCCGTAAACCGCGTCTCGGCTTCCTGCCGTTCCCAACGGGGCGGGGTGTCCGCGGTGCGGGGAGGCGCACTC
>JAAXZI010000226.1 GCA_012719955.1 Phycisphaerae bacterium
CTGCCACCGCCACTGGATGCCCTTCAGCATGTCGTATTCCTCCAGACCCAGCTTCCAGAGCTGCTCGAAGACCCCCGCCGCGGTCCATTCCTGAAACCGCCGGTGAGCCGAGGAACTGGAGCAGATGCCGGTGGCGTTCAGCGCGTTCCACTGACAGCCCGTCCGCAGCACGAAGAAGATGGCGTCCATCGCCTTGCGGTCGTCCACCCGTGGGTTGTGACAGCCCAGCGGGTGAGGCTTGCGCGGGGGCAGCAGGCTCTCAATGCGCCCCCATAAATCTTCCGGAATGCGCCATTTATCGTCATAGGCCACCGAACGCGAGCGTTTGCGTACGGCCTGCGTCGTGCTCATCTTTGAATCTCCTATGGCACCCTATGCGCCATAGAAGTATAGAAGTATAAGGAGGTCCATGCCTACTGGGATAGGCTCTAAGGCATTCGGTGCCCATGCCCAACAGGCGAGCCACGAAAGCGTAAGCCCGACCGATGACACGGTCAACACAGCCCCCCGGCCACCCCTACCAAGCTCGCCTACGGCCCATAGAGAGCCGTCAGCCCCTGCACCACCCCTGGCCGGGCCAGCGCCCGCAGCCGCAGCCGTTCGCTGATCCGGGCGAAGACCGGCGAGACCCCAAAGGTCGTGTGCGCCCGCCGGAGGCCGGCAATGACGTCGTCGGCGGTCAAAGCATCGTGCCCGGCCTTTACCGCCTCCAGCCGGGCCAACCATCCCGTCAGCGCCGGCAACAGCCACAGGGCCGTCAGGCCGTGGAAGACATCGTAGCCATAGTAGCCCGGCCCGCAGAAGGCGTGCGCGTCCAGCTTGAGCCGCATGGAACGCAGCAGCGGCTCCAGGGCCGCGTCCTCCGCCTGCCGGACCTGAGCAATGGCCTCGAAGGTGGTCTCCGGCCAGTCGGGCCGAATGCGCGGAACAGGCCCCCTGCCGGCCGCAAACCGCCTGGCCTGCCGATAACGCAGCCACGAACGGCGGTATTTCTCGATGCCCTTCAGGCTCAGATCAGAGGGGCTGTCAACGATGGCGTGCAGGAAAAGCCACTGGCGAAACAACCGGCCAGGCCGCTCCGGCAACGGCGGAGGCTGGTCGGGAGCCTCCTGGGTGTCGATCACCGCGGCCTGCCTGAGGATCTGTATCATGGACCGGAACAGTCCGCCCTCGAGCTTGTACGGTTTGGTCCTCTCCAACGCCTCCAGCATCAGACATCCGACCCGCAGCCGGTTGCGGGCGGACAACCCAGGCTCGTTCAGGACCCCGGCAAAGCCGTCGGCAAGCGCCTCAAATCCGTCAAAACTCAGTCGGTGCAAGCCTCGCCAGACCGGCGGCGAAGCCAACGGCTCAGTCTTCGTCTCCGCGGCCAGCCCGGCAAGCTCCCGGGCATTCAGGCGGTGCCCTTCATTGCGGGCCACAGTGGGACAATCCGCCCGCAGGTCGATACGCACCGAGCCCACCCCCGGCGTGGGCACGAAGGGAAACAGCCGGCAGGGAAGCGGCTTGATATGCATGCCCGTCTCGGCGTGAAGCCGGCAGCGACCGTCTTCGCGCAGGAAGATACACTTTCGATCCGACGTCTGGGCCAGCCGGACGAGCTTCCGCCCGTGAAAGCGATACGGGATGAAGATCGGTCCGGGGACGCGCTGCTCCCAACCGGCTTTCATGATCTGCCGTTGCTCCTCCTCGGTCACATTCACCACAACATCCCGGCAACAATGCGTGCAGCCGTGGCAGTTGAACCTCTGGAACACCGGCAGATGGAGGGGAGCTGATTTCATCGGTTCAGGTGATTCTCCGCAGTTAAGGACGGCGATTATAGCCGTTGCGGCCCCGTTAACCTACACCCCCATACGGACTCCAAATGAATGCTGCGTATGCGCCCTTGAGGTCCTCCACGGCGGGCGAGATGCCCGCCCCCCTATGGGCTCTCCTCTCCAATGGGCTTTTGCTTTTCACACCAGATTTCCGGTCAACGAGCGGTTATAAACAAACACCTGAATTCTAATTGCCTATCGGCGAAGCTGCCCTTAACGTGACTGCCAAGCAACAACCGGGATGCGGCACGCGGCCGAGACGTCCGGCCGCGTGCCGGTTGCTCAGCTTGGCGGAAAGCGAGAAAGACTGCCATGCGCCGGCCCAGGCAAGTCCGAGCCCAACCCACTCTTCGGGGCCTTCGGCTCCTCGCGAAGGATTCGGACGCCGATCTACCCGAGGCTCTGTGCTATCCGTGGGAACAACTGGCCCGCGTCAACAGTCAGGCGAACACATCAACCTGGCTTGCGTATGATGATGCCGGGCAGGAGATCGGGATACAGGGCCGCGCCTGCTCCTTACCGTCTCCAGACGAAAGGCCAACCGGGTGGCCCGCAGGGCGCAAGCGCGCTGTCTGCGGCGGAAGTGGAATCACGGCCAACTGGTCATCCGCGAAACGTACCCACGAGAGCGGCCCTGGTGCCTGCTGGTCTTCTTGAGCCTGACCGTGGCCGCCTTCGTCCTGAGCCTGCGGAGCATGCTCCCGGGGCTGCGACGCGCGCTCGAGGAGGCCGGGTCGCTGCCGTTGCCCGCCAGCTACCCGGTGCTCCTGATCCTGGCAGCGGTGCTCTACCTGGCGATCATACTCGCGCTCCTGCTGGCGTTCGTTTGGATCTCAATGTCGCGCCGAAAGGTGAATGTCGCTTCTGCTCAGTTCGACGGCCACGGGCTTCGCGCCAGACTGCTGGACGGCAGCCAGATTGAATTCAGATGGGATCAACTCCGGCGCATTCAGCCGAGCTGCGGGATCGCCTGGTTCGAGTGTTACGACGGAACAACGCTGTGGCTTCCCTGTCAGCGTCGGACAAGATTCATCGTGGATCTGCTGACCGAGAAGCTACATCCTGAGTCGATCACATCATCGCGCCGAGCGGAGAGAAACGTTGTTGTCCGGATCGGAGTTTACATGCTGGCAGGCACGTTGCTCGCAGGCCTTGGCGCCTGGCATCTCCTTGAGCATTACCATATCCCTGTTTCTCCCGCCAGGACCATTACCGGCATCGCGGGCATTTTACTCACGATCACCCTGGTGGTCGTCGTTTCTCTGTGGATGAGCGACGATCTTCGGCACAGGAAACGCGGGCGGAAGTAGCAGACATCACGCATCGGGAAACTCGAAACTGAGCTTCGGTATGAGCTTCACGTATACCTCTTCCCCCCGTATCTCCACCGGATACGAGTTCACCCGGGACCGCGTCTCATCAGCCGACTGACCGTCGCTGAGCCGGAATTTCCACGCGTGCCACGGACAGCGCACCACCCCACCCGGAAGGATGTCGCCGACCGAGAGATTCCCGTTGGCGTGCGGGCAGGCGTTGTCGATGACGTACACGCCTTCAGGATTCGAGAGCCGGAAGACGGCCAGCTCTTTGTCCGCTATTTTGACGCAGACGCCCTGATCCAGCGGAAGCTGGTCCAGCCCTATGAGGCGAACAAAATCATCTTGTCCGGCGGCCATATCCATCCCTCACCACGTGTGTTACTACCCGTCTCACGCAACTGACAAAAGGACTACCGACCCAACAACTGACCACTGACGACTGACCACTGACAGACTGACAACTGTCCACCCTCGTTTGCCCAGTGGAAGAGTTTAGCGTATCCTGTCGCCCGGCAACAAATCAGGAGGTCCGCATGTCCGGGAATGAGTCAACCAGGCGAAGCTTCATCCGCACCTCGGCCCTCGCCGGCACGACAGTGACGCTCACCCCTTGGCTGCGCCGGGTCGCCGGCCAGACCGCCAACGACCGCATCGGCATCGCCCTCGTCGGCCAGGGGGCCATGGGCACCGGCCACCGCCATCTGCTCAAACGCCTCCGCGACCAGGGCCGGGCCAACATCGCCATCCCCCACATCTGCGACGTGTACCGCAAACGGCTGGACCTCGCGGCCACCGACGTGGGCGCCGAGAGCAAGTCCATGGACTACCGCCGGGTGATCGACGACAAGAACGTGGATGTGGTCCTCATCGCCACCCCTGATCACTGGCACCACAAGATCGCCAAAGAGGCTATGGAGGCCGGCAAGGACGTCTACTGCGAAAAACCCATGTGCCACACCATCGAGCAAGCCAAGGACCTCGTGGCCACCCAGGCCCGCACCGGCCGGTGCCTCCAGGTCGGCTGCCAGGGAACCAGCGACGACCTGTGCAACCAGATCCGCGCCGAAATCACCAAAGGCACCATCGGTCCGCTGGTGATGATCGTCGCTTCGCATTCCCGCAACGGGACGGCCGGCGAGTGGCGAAACCACGGCCTGCATCTGCCCGGCGGCATCGAGGGCGTGGACATGGATGCCAAGCCCGGCCCCGACCTGGACTGGGACATGTTCCTGGGCTCCAAGTGGAACCTGGCCCCAAAGCGCGACTGGCATCCCGGCCGTTTCTTCCAGTTCCGCTGCTACTGGGATTACTCCGGCGGCGTGGCCACCGACCTGTTCTTCCACGACATGGGCCGGATCCTCAAAAGCACGCCCCTGGGCTTCCCCGAGCGCGTCACCGCCAGCGGCGGCATCTACGTCTTCAACGAAAAGCACAAGACCCCCCAGGGCTGGCCGGACGACCGAGAAGTGCCCGACACCACCGCCATGACCATTGACTATCCCGGCGGCCCCACCGTGGTGCTCTCGGCGACCATGTGCAACGACAGCAACCCCGATGGCGAGATCCGCGGCCACCTGGCCACCGTGGTCCTGCTCGGAAAAGGCCGGGCCGAGATCCGCCCGCAGGGTATCAACTCCAGGAAAGACGTCATCAAACTGGAGAGCACCCGCCCGGGCAACCAGGAAACGCACTGGCTCAACCTGCTCGAGTGCATGCGCAACCGCACGCCCGACAAATGCCACGCCCCGGTGGACTTAGGCTATCGGGCCACGGTGGCCATCAGCATGGGCGTCTTGGCCTACCGGCAGGAAAAGGTCATGAAGTGGGACGCGGCGAAGGAAGAGGCCAAGCCGGCGTGAGTGGGAGCGACAAGGAGACACGGAGACAAGGGGATCGAGGGATGGAGCGATGGAGAGATAGAGAGATGGAGAGATGGAGAGTGTGAGAGATGGAGAGTAGCTGAGGGGGAGACAAGGGGACATGGGGACGGGCCACCGTTGGTTCTCCTTGTCCCCCTGTGCCCTTGTCTCCTTGTCCCCGTATCAATTGCGGGGGCAGACGGCCTGCAACGAAGACGAATTGGCAAGACCCACTACGGCGGCTACAGTTAGGGCATGCCGATTTTCGTTCGCGGTTTGACGCTGGGATTGGACGAACCCGAGGAACTCCTTCGCGACCGGGCGGCGGCCAGGCTGCGCGTCCGGCCGGAGGATATCCGCAACTGGGCAATCGTCCGCCGGTCGCTGGATGCCCGCAAGCACCGGGTTCAGTTTACCTATAACCTCGAACTGGCCCTGGCCGGTCCGCCTAAACGCGAAGTTCAGCTTGTCCGGCGGCTGCGCCGCAACGACGTCACCCTGCTCAACCACGAGCACGTGCCCGAACCGCAGCCCGGCAAAGAGCCGCTCCCGGACCGGCCGGTCATTGTCGGCTTCGGCCCCGCGGGCATGTTCGCCGGCTACCTGCTGGCCCGGTACGGATACCGCCCGCTGGTGCTCGAGCGCGGCTTCGACGTCTCCACCCGCCACCGCGACATCATGGTGGACTACTACCGCAAGCGCATCTTCCACCCCGAATCCAACCTGCTCTACGGCGAGGGCGGCGCGGGCACCTACTCCGACGGCAAGCTCTATACCCGCGTGCACGACCCGCGCGTGCAGACCGTCCTGGAGGTCTTCTATCAGCACGGGGCCAACCCCGACATCCTCATCGACGGCAAGCCGCACATCGGCTCCGACAAACTGCCGGGGATTTGCCGGCGCATCCGCCACCGCATTGAAGCCATGGGCGGCGAGGTGCGTTTCGGCGCCCGGCTGGACGACGTAATCGTCGAGAATGGCACGATCACCGCCGTCGTGGTCAACGGCGAGCGCATCGCCTGCGGCCCCGTGCTGCTGGGCATCGGCCATTCGGCGCGGGATACCCTGCGGATGCTGGCCGGCCGGGGCGTGGCTTTCGAGACCAAGCCGTTCCAGATAGGTGTGCGGATCGAACACCCGCAGGACATGGTGGACCGCTGGCAGTTCGGCGAGTTCTGCGGTCACGTCCGCCTGCCCCCCGCCGAATACCACCTGGTAGCCAAAGGCGCGGCCGGGCCGTATGGCGACATGTTCAGCTTTTGCATGTGCCCCGGGGGGATCATTCTGCCCACCAACGAGAACCACGGCCTCATCGCCACCAACGGGGCGAGCCGGTCCAACCGCGGCGGGCCGTTCGCCAATGCGGGCCTGGTTATCACGCTGGATCCGCGCGCGGTCTGCCCCGGCGCCGACAAAGACCCCCTGGCCGCCCTGGCTTACCAGGAGCAGCTCGAACGGACCGCCTTCGCCCTCACCGGTGGCACCTACCAAGTCCCCGCCCAGCGGGCCTGCGATTTCCTGGCGGGTAAGAAGTCGGACGGCAAGCTGGAGACGAGTTTTCCGCTGGGCGGCCAATGGGTGGACCTGCGCGAGCTGCTGCCAGCCTATCTGGCTGAGGGAATTGCCCGGGGCATCGCCCAGCTTGATGAACGGCTGCCCGGCTTCGGCGGCGGCGAGGCCCTGATCACCGCCCCGGAAACGCGGGCCAGCGGGCCGTTGCGCCTCACCCGCCACCCGGAGACGCGGGAGTCTGTTTCCACCGGTAATCTCTATCCGATTGGCGAAGGTGCCGGCTACGCGGGCGGGATCATCAGCGCCGCCATCGACGGCCTCAAGACCGCCGAACTGCTCATCGGCCGATATGCCCCACTGACGTAGCGGCCGGCCTCTGTACCGGCCGTTCCCGCCATAGAGCCACAAAAACTTCTCTCTGTGTCCTCGGTGCCCTCTGTGGCTGAATTTCGTTCTCTGCGCCTTCCGCGGCCTGCGCGTGCGCAAGAACAACAGCGACATGTGTGGGGTCTGAAGGCCCGACCTGCGGGTTTAATTCGTCGGTGTAGGCGTATTGGTGCCGGTCCCGGCGAACAGGCCGCCGGTGAGCAGGTCATTCAGCAGGCCGGTCACGGCTCCTTCGCGATCAAAAGCCCTGCTCAACCCGCCGGAGATGTAGCTGAACACGCCGTCCCGTACAGACCGGCGAACCATATCATCACATCCCGTTGAAAACACGGCGACCATAACCATCGCCGCCATGCCGGCCGATTGCCATTTCCGTCGTATCATCAGATCAGCACTCCTGCGGCCCCCGACGACCCCTCGCGGCAGGGGTTCCACTCGGCAGCATTGAGGCAGGAGGCCATTATACCTCTACCCGGCAGGGCATCAACTGAGGGTTCAGGGTTCGGGGTTCAGGACGTGTGATTCACATTGAGCGGTCAGCACTCAGCGGGCTTCGATCCCCCCACTCTCCATCTCTCATACTCTCCATCTCTCACACTCTCACACTCTCCATCACCACTCACAATCCCCCCGGCGCCCGATAGGGCAACTGCAGCACAAACCCGCCCCACTGCCGCAGGAATGCGTCGTCAAGTGGACCAAAGTGCTTCTCAAACAGGCTTAATTCCTCATCGGGAGTCACCGCCCGGCCCGGCTCGCGCTGGGAGATTTCCTTGAGATAGCCGGCCAGGTCCCTGGGCCGGCGGCGCAGCAGGTAGTGCGTCAGCGACCAGGTCATGGCATAGACGGTCGCTCCGTGCTGCCCGCGCTCGAAGAAAACCCGGGGGTCGCTCACCAGCCGTTCCGGCGACACAAACCGCCCCGCCTTGATGGCCGCCAGAAAATCCTCCGCTCTCAACACCCGTTTTCCGGATTCCTCCGCTACCGCCGACCGGAAGTCCTTCAGCCGGTACTGGTTGATGGCGGCGATGCCCGTGCCGGCCTCGCTCGGCGGGGTTTCGAACAGGCAGGCCAATCCCTCCACGATCCACTTGGGGTTGGCGCCGCCTCGGACGTGAACCCCCGCGTTGAACAACACCTGGTGCGCGGCCTCGTGCTGAATTACCGTGCGGTTGATCCGCCCGGAATAATTGACCCGCTTGCCGTCCAGCGTCTTCAGCTCGCGTTGTGCGTCCTCCAGCCGCTTTTTCGCCTGCGTCCGCGTCAGTGTTTCGCGTCGCCCGTCGGCATAAGTGAGGATCAGCGGCCCGTTGCCCTTCATGGAGCTCAGCAGGCGGTTCAATTCCTGAAGATTCTCGCGGGCATCCAAGATCTCGGCATGAAGGGCCTGCAACTGCGGCTCGTTGTGAACGTTGAAAAAGGCCGAGCGGTTCGTCGCCTCGTGATAGACCCCGTAAGTCCCGCCGGCGGGGAAGCGCAATTTCGCCGCGTATTGTTCGTACTCCTCCCGCTCATTGAAGAACAGGACTTCCAGACGCCGCGCGGGACGGCGGGCGTCGATCCCGACCGTATCCACGAAGCGGTAGACGGAGTGGTGCGTCTCTTCCAGCCGGGCGGCCAGTTCATCCACCACGGCCCGCGGCGTGTTGAACGCCACCAGGAAGTGCGGCGTCCGCTTGATCTGGAAGCCCGGCCCCGCTTCTCGGAGTAGTTCGCTCTCCTGCCGGGCATCCACCGGCAACGGCAACTCCGCCGGCCGCGACGCCGGCCCGGCCAGGGCTACAGAGAGCACAGAGATGACGGCCACAGAGGACACAGAGAAAGAAAAAGAAATCGGCACTCGTTTAGCCATGCTGTGCATTATAGACGCCGGCACGGGTAGTCCGGCCCCTTCGCGAACGGCTGCTTCACCGTCTGGGCGGTTTTTCGTTAGCGATCAGCGGTCAGCGATCAGCAGTCAGCGGGCAGCCGGCTGCCTGGAAGCTGAAAGCTGAATGCTGATCGCTGATTGCTAAAGGTTGCCCAACCCACTCCAACCTCAACCTTCGCGGCGCCCCACTCGTAAACCTATCCACAAAAAGACCTTACATCCACTTCCGCCTCCGTAGCCCCCTTCTCACCCGCCCCTCTGCGCCCAGCAACCTTCAAGCGCCCCCCCTACGCTGCATCTCTCCATCTCTCACACTCTCCATC
>JAAXZI010000227.1 GCA_012719955.1 Phycisphaerae bacterium
CTCGTCCCTCATCCCTCACCCCTCGCCCTTCATCTCCGGGCCGAACATGCCCGCCTCGCAGGCGGTCACGAAGCGCTCCGCCACCCGTTTGAGCGTCTCCCAGTGATGGCGGATGCGCACCGCCTCGCTCTCCTCGATGCATAAGTCGTTGGCGATGGAGCGGCTGACTTCCTCCAGCATGTCGCTGAACTCCTTGACCAACTGCTGGGCCCCCACGATCAGGTCCGTGCGCACGTCCCGCCCGTCCACCTCCACGTCCGGCACGAAGAAGCCCCCCGCCTGCTTGCACAGCCAGTTGACCACCTCGATGTCGCCGGTCAGCTCCACAATCTGGGCCAGCCGGTCCAGCGGGTTGAGCGCCCCGCTGCCGTCCGGGTCTTCCGCCCTGCACGGTTGGCACCACTTGTACACCAGTGCCGGCGACAGCTTCAGTCCCGCCGCCAGAGCCTTCACGCCGATCTTGTCTGCTGCCGACTTGAGGATCTCGTCAGAACGCATTCGGGTCCTCCCTTGCATGTGGGCCTATTGTAAACGGAGGGCGGGTGACGGGATACTACGCGCGACGACAAGGAGACACGGGGGACGAGGAGACAAGGCGACCGACGGTATCGGCCGTCTCCTTGTCTCCTTGCCCCCTTGTCAATTGCACGGAACAGGCACACATGGCTCAGACCAAGAAGGACATCCAGGCCCTGCTGAACGCCGCCGGCATCAACCCGCTGAAGCGCTACGGCCAGCACTTCCTCATCGACGGCAACCTGCTTCGCAAGCTGGTGGCCACCGCCGGCGTGCCCCGCTCCGCCGCCGTGTTGGAGGTCGGCCCCGGCACCGGCACGCTCACGGAGGAGCTGCTCGCCCACGCCGGCCACGTCGTCGCCGTAGAGATCGACAAGGGCCTGGCCGCCATCTGCCGGGAGCGCTTCGGCAACTCCCCGCGCTTTACCCTCCTGCACCGTGACGTTCTCGAACGAAAGTCGCGGATCGCTTCCGAGGTGCTGGAGACGCTCGAGCAACGGCGAGCGGAACTGGCGGCGGGAACTGACGCGGAGACGCGGGGACACGGAGACACCGAGACACGGAGACAAGCTGACAAGGGGACGGAAGAAAGGGTTCAGGGTTCGGGGGCCGGGGGGCAGGTTGGAGGCAAAGAGAGGGACAGAGATCGGGAAGCTGGGTGTGAGGATGGGCGGGATGGCCGCTCCTCACGGGCCCTGCTGGTCGCCAACCTGCCCTACCAGATCGCCACCCCGCTGCTCATTGAACTGCTCATGGGCGAGCGGTCCATCTCGCCCCTGTGCTTCACCGTCCAGCGTGAAGTGGCCGACCGCCTGGCCGCCCCGCCCGGTGGCAAGGATTACGGCCCCATCAGCGTGTTCGCCCAGGCCCTGGCCACGCTCCAACGCATCGCCCGCGTGCCCCCCGAGGCCTTCTGGCCGGCCCCCCAGGTTGACTCGGCCATGCTGCGAATGGACCTGCGCACAGACCAGACCCTGCCTCCGCCGGTCAAACGCGAACTGGCCCGCCTGGTGCACGGCTGCTTCAACCACCGCCGCAAGACCATGCGTTACAGCCTCCGTGAGCTCCTCAGCGACGAGCAGTATCAGCGGGTCGAGGCCGCCGGCCAATGGCCACTCAGCGATCGCCCCGAACGGATCAGCGTGGAACAATGGGTGGAGCTGGTGCGGTTCACCGCCGGCGCGTAACGCCGCCGTCTTCCCATCCGGCAGCCTCGCCCCTCAGCGCAGATCGCGGACAATCGTCCAAAGCGACTCCAGCGAGATCCCCAGCGTCACCGTGGCCCGCCCGTCAGCATCGAACGATGGGCTGGACACCGGCACCATTCGCATGTCGATCTGGGCGGCGATCTGCCCCGCGCGCGGGTGGCCGGCCAGCAGATCACCTACCGTGCCGCCGCTCAGCGGGAGCTTCTCGATCTCCAGCCAGAGCAGCCGTGCCGCCTCGATGCGGGCCGCCTTGAGGGCCAGGGTCCGGCGGGTCTGTTCATCTTGCACACCGGGCGGGGCTATCCCCGGTCCTTTAGCGCTGCGCAGACCATCCGCCCACTCCGGCCGGTTGGGGTCGGCCAGCGGCTTGCTGCGTGTCGGCGGCGGCACATACGGCGGCGGAACCGCAAACCCCTGGATCACGATCGGGGCCTCACCGAGCGGGTCGCTCAGGTCGGCAAGACCCGCCGGAAGTTCCCGCTCCCGCGACTCGGCCGCCGCCGCCTGGACCAGGGCGCGCACCTCGTCCCGCGAAATGGTCAATCGCAGCCGGCAGACACCGATAGGCTCAAAAGTTGGATCGCCCAGCGGCACCGCATCCACCCGCCGGGCCAGCGCCTCGCGGAAACGCGGGAAACGGACCAGGAGCTCTCGGATCCGCTGGTCGCCCTCCAGGCGCATCAGGGCAATGCGATTGAACAACCGGCGCCGAACGTCAAGCTGGGCCGCATCGCGCGTCTGTACGATCTGCTCCGGCGAACACTGGCGCCAGCCGGGACGATGATCGCGCGGCCGACCATCCGGCACATACCGCCCGGTAGCCGTTACCGTCGGCCCGGTGCCGGTATGCAGCGTCAGGCCGGGCAGCTTGAGCACGCTTCTCAAGATCTCGTTGAGCCGTACGGTTGACAGCCAAGCGTCCACTTCAACGCCCCCGCCCAGCGTCGGGCGCAGTGCGCTGCGCTGATACTCTTCCAACAGCTTTTGACGCAACGCGCGTTCCACTGCATCGGCCGGCTCGGACACGTTTCCCGCCGGGCTGCGCGGAAGCAGGGCCTCGGCCACGGTCGTCCGTCCATCCTCGAAGCGCAGGGACAACACCTTGTCCACGAGATTCTGAAAGGCATCATCGGCGGCCCGCAGCGCCGGCGTCACAGCCGGTTCGGGCTCCGCCGTGGGAGGCTGCTGGGCTGGAGCCGGGATCGCCAGAGCCAGGACGACCAGGCAGAAAAGGACTGCGCGACGCGAAAGCGAACGCCAGCAAACCCGGGCGCCGGAAGTGACGCTCACCGCACCGGCGAGAGCGGCAACCTTCGCCGCAGGGGCTCTCAACAAGCTGGGGCCACGTGCTTGCATGTCAGCATCATAGCGGCCGGCGGGCGCGCATGAAAACGCGGGCCAGCGGCTTTCCGCCCCGGGCCCGCGTCCCTTGAACCGTACCATTTATTCCAAGATGGGATCGCCCGGCGAAACCATCTGCGGCTCAGACTGCTGGATCCGCTCGCTGTGCGATTGAGTCCGAACCTCCTGCGCGCAGCCCGAAACGGCCAGCAGCAACGACGGGCCGACGGCCAACCACAATATCAACAGGAATCGACGCATGACCGAGTTCTCCTTGTCAGCCCCCTGGTCCTCGAAACTGCTGCTCCCTCACCCCTGTCCTTTCGGGAAACGGCTCTTCGGAAGCGGGCGGGGCGCCGGCGCCAGCCTGGTACGCCCCTCCCATGGCTTCATGGCTCAGCCCGTGGTTACGGCTACTCGCCGGGAGGCGGCGGAGGGGGCGGCAGAGGCGCGCCCGCCGGCGGGGGCATCGCGCCCTCGGGTGGAGGGGGCGGCGCAGAGCCGCCATAGCTGCCCGGCGCGCCCTGCGGAGCGGCCATTGCTCCCCCGCCCTGCGGGGGCTGGCGGAGCCGCAGCTCGTCATGAAGAACGTCCCAGACGGCCATGCCCGGCAGGCTGACCACGACCGTCGCGGTGTCGCCGTCAAAGCTCGTCTTCTCGACCGCCGCGCCCAGCAGGACGGCCGACATCTGGGCACGAATCTCATCGCGCTCGGTCACGAAATCCCGCACCGTAGTGCTCGACATGATCTGCAGGCCGTTCACCTGCTCCGCGAGATTACGTTTGGCATCCACTTCCGCGGCCCGGGCGGCCAGCAGACGCCCCTGGGGCGTACCCGCCTTGTCCGCCGGCGGCACGCCGTTGCCGGTGGCGCGAATGGTCTGCATGGCCCACGCCGGAAGCTGATCGACAGGATTCTGCACCACCGCGTTGAAGCGCCGCAGGACCTGCGGCGGCGGAACGCCCATGCCCGTGGCCTGGAAGGTCTGCGTTTGGATCGAGCGGGCCACCTCGGTGATATCCGTGCCCTTCACGCGATGGCCCTTGATCGATTTGCTGTGCAGTTCCTTGATGCACTCGATGACGCTCTCGACGGGAACCTCCATGGTCACTTCCGCGATCGGCTCGTCAGCGTGCAGATAGTGCCGCACCTCGGTAGCGCCAATCAACGTACCCTCGGCAATGGTGCGGATAGTATCCGACTCGGCCACGAAGTCGCGGACCTGCGTATCGGAGTTGATGCGGAGGCCCTTGATCCGCTCCAGGAGTTTACGCATGGCATCCATCCTGGCGGCACGCAACGCCATCAACCGTGCCTGCGGGCCCAACTGCTGCCACAGCTCGGGGAAAGGCGGTTGCGGCGGGATCGGCGGCCCGCCGATCTGCTCAACGACCCCCGCCGGCAAGTCCAAGGGCAGATCCTCCCGCGGGGCGCCCATGCCCACCACCTGGATGACCTTCTTCTCGACCTGCCGGTTGATCTGCTGGAAATCCTGGGCCTTGATCTTGTTGCCCTTGTAGTGACGGGCATGGAGCTCCTGAAGGGTCTCGATCACCCGTTGCACGGTCACTTCGGCCGGCACCTCACAGGACAGATCCGCATACCAGCGCGGCTCGCCCAAGCGAACACCTTTGATGAAGGCATCCAGCCCCGCCCGGATCTGGTCGCTCTCGGTCACGAAATCCTGCACATAAGTATCGGACGTGATCTGCAGACCGCGCACCGTCTCGGCCAGCTTGCGGTAGGCGTCGGCTTCGGCGGCCCGGCGGCTGAGAAGCTTTTTCTGGGCTATCGAAGCCGGATCCTCTTGCGCCCAGGCAGGGGCGACGAATCCCACTGTGGCCACCGCCGCCACCACGAAATTCAGGATGCGCATGCGCTGTTCTCCTTCGCAATCCATACGAAAACGATGAAGCGGATCTCGCACCGCTCTGCCAGTAGAGACACCATCCCGCCCTGTGGGGTTAGCCCAGCCATATAGGGCTTTCACCAGTATACGCAACCCGCTGGTGCACACCATCCCCCCTCGCTTGATTAAGATCAGGGCCTTTTCGGGTCCAGAAGCTTCGCGGTTCGGCCCATGTGGCGGGCATCTTGTCCGCCTCTGATTTGGCGAGAAACGGGCGTGCTGGCAAGGGCCTTCAGGATGGGGAAACCACATCCCGGGACGGAATGGCAGCGGGAAATCCGGCCATCTTGCGAATTCGAGCCCTCCGACTATAATATCCCGTTTTCGCGAATGGACCGTGGAGAGTCTCCGCCATCCCTGGCTGAGCTGCAAAGGTGTAAGATGAAGGAAGGCATTCACCCTAAATACGTCGAATGTACCGTTACTTGCGGTTGTGGGAACAGCTTTAAGACGCGTTCCACCAAGCCGGAACTGAAAGTCGAAATCTGCTCAAACTGCCACCCGTTCTTCACGGGCCAGCAGAAGTTCGTGGATACCGCCGGTCGCGTCGAGAAATTCACCAAGAAATTCGGCGGCGACTACTTCTCCAAGCAGACCGCCACCAAGGCCAAGAAAGCCAAGACTAAGGCTTAGCGCCCGCAGTTTCCTGCGGGAGTCGGGGGTGGACTTCCTGTCCGCCTCAGGATGGGCCAGATACCCACCCCCAGAATCCCGTGCATGGATCGGCGGGCCCGCTTGGCGCTGTAGCCTTTGAGATCCACACCGGATCGGCAGCGAAACAAAGCGCGGCCGATCCGGTTTTCTTTTTGGCTGTAGCGGCCGACCGCCGTGTCGGTCGCAGAGATCCGGTGACATTGCGGCAGAGGGGCCAAGCCCCGGCGGGCATACAGCACTGGGGCTTAGCCAGAGCGTACAGACGACCCACAGAATAAAAGAACGCATTATGGCCACTGAAGTTGTGACCGACCCGGTCATTCGAAAGCTCGAAGAGCTGCGGGCTCGCTACGAAGCCATCGGCGAGGAAATGAACCGCCCCGAGGTGGCCGGCAATCCCGCCCGACTCATGCCGCTCACCAAAGAGCACGGCCTGCTGCGCCGGATGATGGACCCTTATTACGAATACCGCAAAGCCATGGCCACGCTGGCGGAAAGCCAAGCTATCTTATCGGACCCAACGGCCGACCCGGATTTGAAGGCTCTGGCCGAGGAAGAAATCGCCCAGGCCCGCCGTCAGGCCAAGGAGCTGATGGAACCCATCAAGAAGGCGCTGGTCACGGGTGATGATGCGGCCATCGATTCGGTGATTCTGGAGATTCGGGCCGGCACCGGTGGCGATGAGGCCGCCCTTTTCGCCCGCGACCTCTTCGGCATGTACCAGCGATATGCCGACAAACACGGCTTCTCAGTCGAGATCATGGACGCCTCGCCGTCGGAATTGGGGGGCTTCAAGGAGATTATCCTGAACGTCCGCGGCCCCGGCGTCTATCAGCACTTCGGCTATGAAGGTGGCGGACACCGGGTCCAGCGGGTGCCGGAGACGGAGGCCCAGGGGCGGATTCACACCTCGGCGGCGACGGTGGCCGTCCTGCCTGAGCCCGAAGAGGTGGACGTCAAGATCGATTGGGAAAAGGACGTCATCGAGCACGTCAGCCGGGCGGGCGGCCCCGGCGGCCAGAACGTCAATAAAGTCTCGTCAGCCATCAAGTTAGAACACATTCCGACCGGCATTACGGTTTCCATGCGGGACGAAAAGAGCCAGCACAAGAACCGGGCCAAGGCCCGCCGGGTGCTCATGTCGCGGGTCTACGACAGCATCATCCAGGCTCAGCGCTCGGCTCGCGACGCCAACCGCAAGACCATGATCGGTTCCGGCGACCGCAGTCAGCGGGTCAGGACTTACAACTTCACCCAAAACCGCTGCACCGACCACCGGATCAACCTCGACCTCTACAGCCTGGACCGGATCATGCAGGGCGACATGGAAGAGCTCATCGAGGCCCTGCAGGCCTACGATCTGGAGCAGCGGTTGAAGAATCTGTGAGCCGTTGTCTCAACAATCCCGATTGGTTGACATGGACATCATGCCTGCTGTCGATCAGATCTTGCTGGAGATAGAGCAGCTCTCGCCGGAGGACCAGTCCAGGCTCTTCCATGAGCTGAACCATAAGGTGCTTGCGAGGCGGTTCAGGGACCGTGCCAGCCAAGGCGGGTTCCCTCTCCCAGTAAGCGATTTCGAACTGGACCAGATCGTGCACGAAACCCGGCGAGAGGTCCTTCGTGCGCGTGGTCTTTGACGTCAATGTCCTGATCCGTATCGCGTCGTAGCTGGTTCGCCGCCCATCTGCTCAGGGCACTTTGGATTCTGGATGTGTGATTTTGGCCTGCCCACACCTGCGCGATGAATTCGCCACGACCGCTCGGCTGCCCCCGTCTCAGGGACCGCATTGACTGGGACATCTGCCCCAACTTCTCGACACGTTGGCAATCCTGGGGGCAGCGAATAGCCATCCAACTGCCCTTTCCAGCATGCCGTGACCCGCACGATGGGTATTTGTCAGCCTTGGCCACCGCAGGGCAGGCCGATTATCCTGTCGCCTCGGACCAGGACCTGCTCTGCTCAGGTTCTATCGGCAGGTGCCAAATCGTGAAGCCGGAGGCCTTCGAGTCGATACTTGGCTTGTGAGCTACTATCCTGTCGGGGTCCTGGAGGGTCCAACTACTCAACAGATAGAAAACTGCCTGGAGTATTGCAAATGGTTCGTCGGGACACGTATAGCTTGCTTGCCAAAGGACTTAGCGTCGCACTGCTGACAATGGGCCTCTCGGCTCTTGCTTTCGCCCAAGCCCCTCCGGCGCCTCCGCCGACCGCGGCCCCGCCGCAGGTAGCCGCTCCCCCGGCCGCGGATGACGTTGTGGAAGTCGAGGTGGAAGGCGAGGGTCTGACCAAAGATGAGGCCCTGCGGGCGGCCCTGCGGGCGGCATTGGAGCGCGGTGGCCGGACGGAGATCTTCTCGCAAACCAACGTCGAGAACTTCCAGGTCCTGCACGATACCATCATTGCCCGGGCCCAGGGCCTCGTGAAAGACTACCGCGTCCTGCACGAAGCCCAGCAGCTCGACCAAAGCTGGAAAGTCCGCATCCGGGCCAAGGTCTCCAAGAGCGTGCTGGCGGCCACCTGGGCGGAGCTTCAGAACGTGCTCAACCAGATCGGCCGTCCCAAGGTTCTGGTCTGGATTCACGAGCGCATCGACGACAAACCCCAGGATGAGAGCATCCTGGAACACGCCATCGAAGAACGACTGCTCAAGAGCGGGTTCGATCTCGTGGCCCGCCGGGCCATCGACACCATCAAGCAGAAGGAACTGGCCGATGCCACGGCCAGGAACAACGTGGCCAAGCTGCAGGCGATCGCCAAGGATTTCGACGCCCACATCTTCATCGCCGGGACGGCCAACGCGAATCATGCTCAGATCTCCAACGCCTATGGCGTTTCGCTGGTGATGTACAACTGCGACGCGGAGGTCAAAGCGTACTACACCGATACTGGCAAACTTTTGGCCAGCAAGGGGATAACGAACAGGCGTGGCGGCGCCCGGGGCGTCACGCAGTACAGCCCCCAGGCCGGCCGCCAAGCCCTGCAGAACGCCAGTGCCGAGCTGATCAACTCCATCTACGAGCAGGTCATGGAGCAGTGGGCTACGGCCCTGGGCGCCGGCGGCGAAATCGTTCTGGAAGTGGAGGGCATGACCTTCGCACCGGCCAACCGTCTGCGCAAAGCCATCGCGGAGATGGAAAAGATCCAGCATGTCAACATGGATTTGACCGGCGGCCTGGCCCGGTTCCGGATCAACGGCAAACTCACCGCTCAGGATCTTGCCGAACGGCTCAGCGAGGGCGAATTCGAGAAGCTGCTGGAGATCATCGACTTGAAACCCAACCGCATCCAGGCCCGGACAATTTCCGCCACAGCACCTAAGTAGCCGCAAAGGAAGAGCTTAAGCCACAGAGGGTACAGAGATCACAGAAAAAGAGACTGTGTTCAGATCCCTCGATGTCACGACAGCCCCGGCCCAGCGCGACCAGGCGCAGCGCTTCAGCCATGGTGGTTCACAGCGCGGCGTCCGGCCTTCTCAAGCCCTATTCAGGCCCCCGGGGAACACGGGTATACTATTTCGGTGAAGACGCGCAGCGTTGAACTTATTCTCTCTGTGTCCTCTGTGACCTCTGTGGCTGAAAAACGTCTGTGACCTCTGTGGCTCACGCTCCTCATCGGCTGCCGGGTCGGAAAGGATTCTTCGATGGACATACTGCCGGCCATTGACTTGCGGGAGGGCAAGTGCGTCCGCCTGCTCCAGGGTGACTACGACAAACAGATTAATTACTCGGAAGACCCTGTGGCGGTCGCAAAGCGGTTTGAGGCCAGCGGAGCCCAATGGGTACATGTTGTGGATCTCGACGGGGCCCGGGAGGGGACACTGCGGAACCTGCCAACCATCGAGCGAATGCTCAAGGAAACGAATCTTCAGATGGAAGTGGGCGGCGGCCTGCGCGACACCCGCACCATTGAGGAGTTGCTGCGGGCGGGCGTTTCGCGTTGCGTGGTGGGCACGCGGGCGTTGGAGGACTGGGAGTGGTTCCGCGACCTGGTCCACAGGGAAGACTGCGGGAAGCGCATCGCCCTCGGCCTGGATGCCCGTCAGGGCCAACTGGCGGTCAAAGGCTGGACCGAGCAGACCCGGGAGACCGCCCTGCAGGTCGCCGAGCGCGTCGCCGACTGGCCCCTGGCCGCCATCATCTACACGGATATCGGGCGCGACGGCATGTTGCTGGGGCCCAACGTCGAGGCCATCAAGATATTGGCCGATCTCTCCAAGATACCGATTATCGCCTCCGGCGGCGTGACGGACATCGAAGACGTCCGGCGGCTCTCGGCACTGCCGCTGCTGGGGATCATCATCGGGCGCGCGATTTACGAAGGGCAGCTCGATCTGTCCGAAGCCGTCCGGCTGGTGCGGACGGTTTAGAAACGCAGGTTCCCCAGGGATTGGTTCAAAACGATATCCCGGCCAGCCGGCGACGTGGATGATAGCGCGGCATCAGAGCACATCCGCCCGGCCGGTGCCTCCGCCCGCTTTTCCCGCGCCTCCAGCCATACCCTGCGGCTCCAAACCGCCGGCGCGGTTTGACTCGTTCGTGCTGGTCACACTTCCGGCCTCGCCGCTCGGATAACCCGGCTCATCCTGGTTGATTGTGTGGCCGCCTTCGGGCCGTTCGACTACGTCCTCTTTGTTTTCAGCGTGCGGGAGCGGGCCTACCCGGAGATGGTTCTCTACGTCCTTTACGCCGGGGATGGAATCGGCCAAATCCTCGGCCATGTGCTTTTCCTGGCGGGTGGCCACGATTCCTTCAAGCGTCACGATGCCGTTCTCCACTTTCACGCAAACGCTGCGGGGATCGACATAGGGATGCTCGGCCAGGCGATCACAGACATCTTCGTAGATGCGCTGATCCGGGCGTTGATATCCCTGCGGCGCGCGCCATTGGCGGCGGGGCGGTTCAGGGGGGCGCTCGCGGACTTCACCAAACCGCTGACCGGGCTGCGGGCGATACTGGGGCCGGGCCTCCTGCGTGCCGCCCATCCCCCAGGTGGCATTGGCCTCCCGGCCGCCGGTGCCGTAGCCGGTGCTGCCGTAGCCCTGGATGGACAGGCCCATGCCTTCGTCGCGGTATCCGCCGGCGCCCCAGCCCTGCCGGCCCCCCTCGTCACGGGCTCCGTAGCTGCCGGGCTGGCCATAGGTGCTGCCGCCGAAACCCTGATGCCCCGGCTGGCGCCGACCGCCTTCATATCCACCTGAGCCAAAGCCGCCGCCGCGTGCTTCTCCGCCGCTCGCGCCGGACTGTCCGCCGGAGGGGCCGACATAGCCGGCCGGCCCCCAGCCGCTCATCGTGCCCCATTGGCCGGCATTGCCATAGTCCTCATTTCCGAAGTCGCGACCATATTCCTGTTGACTTCCCACCGAGCCGTAGCCGCCCGTCCCGTAGCCGCCGGTAGGATAGCCGTAACCCCCTCCACCATAGCCCTGTCCCCCGCCGGCGGGACCGTAAGGC
>JAAXZI010000228.1 GCA_012719955.1 Phycisphaerae bacterium
AGTAGGCGCCTGACCGCGGGGACGGGGAGGGGGGGCCGACCGACACCGGCGGGTGCCGGCACGCCGTGCATCACGGGTGACAGATGACGCCGAAAGGGAAGACAATGCAACGCTATCTGCTCCCGATCCTGGCGCTTCTCCTCCTGGCGCCGGCCGCCCGCGCGGATGATGCGCTCCAGCTCCGCATCACCGGTCTGGCCGACCCGCATGCGCGTCCCGTCATAGGTCAGGATCTCCAGCTCATGCACGTTGTCGGACGTGCGCCCGGCCATCTGCGAATGCGTACCGCAGGAGTTGTTGCCGATCATCCCGCCCAGCGTGCACCAGCGGTGCGTGGCCGGGTCGGGGCCGAAGGTGAGGTTGTACTTCTCGGCCGCGTTCCGGAGGTCGTCGCAGACACAGCCCGGCTGGACGGTGCCGAGTTTGCGGTCCGGGTCGATGCGCAGCACGTGGTGCATGTACTTGGAGAAATCCATTACTACGGCCACGTTGCAGCACTGACCGGCCAGGCTGGTGCCGCCTCCGCGCGAGAAGATCGGCGCTGCGTGCTTGCGGCAGAGGGCCACCGTCTGCACGACGTCGTCGATTGTCTTGGGGATAACCACGCCGATGGGCACCTGGCGGTAATTGGATCCGTCGGTGGCATAGAGGGCCCGGCTGGCGTTGTCGAAGCGTACTTCGCCCTGAATGGATTGACGCAGGGCCTCCTCGATCGCTCTGGCATTGACGTCAATCGGATAGCGTACGCCGGCCGTACCGCCCTTCGCACCCACAGACAGATCTACGAAATGGGCCATGATAAGCATCTCCTTGATGGTGGCCTGCCGGCCGATCGAGCAGATCGTGCTGTCCACTGAAGCGATCACGACGCGGAGGGTGTATGCTCCTCAACTGCCATGCAGGCCGCTACCGCCCGCTCGTCGGCCAGCGGCAGGATATGTCCCCCATGCCGGAATACGGCCACTTTGGCATCCAGATTCTGCCGCTCGAAGCCCATCTGCAGCGCGTCGTCGCAGGTATCCGCGTAACGAAAACCGAGGCGCTCGGCGTCTTCGCGGCTCACGCCCGGCGAAACCATAATGCACTCGGCCTTGTCCACAATCTGGGCAATATCGGCGAGGATGGCGATGCCGACGAGGTCCTCGATCTGGCCCGATTGCACCATCCGGACGATCTCGGCGTGGGGCCGGTAGCCGATGGCCATCAGATTGGGATGGTTGTTGGCTACGCCTTCCGGGTTGGGAGCCACCAGAATGAGCGTGCCGCCGTCCCGGACGGCCATGGTGCCGGCATACGCTCCCTTGGCGGATTGCCAGAAATCCCGGTCGGCCGGATAGGCGTCGATGATGACGATATCCGCTCGCTCAGGCATGCGCACGCCGCAGATCTCTCGGGCCAGCTTCCCGCCTTCGCGATGGGCGCGGACCGGCTCTCCGGCGAAACAGCCCACGATCCGGTCATCGCGGTCCTGAACGAGGTTAACGATGTATTTCAGTCCGGCGATCCGGGCAGCCTCCTCCATGCGCAGGCGCATGGAATTCTCGGCTACGCCCATGACCGTCTCGGACATCTGCATGGAGGCTTCCCACTGGTTGCGGAACATCATCTCCTTGCCGGAGACCCCCGGAAATGCGATTTTCGCACCACCGCTGAGCCCTTTGACGCGGTGGGGGACGATAGCCCCCAGACCCAGTACGAAGTTACACTCGGCCATCAGCCGGTTGGCGGTCACGCGCGTACCGTCGCTGGTCCGGCCGAACTCGTGCAGTTGCGAGTCGTTGAGCCATTCATGCTGATGCACCTCGAACCGATCTCGAAAGAGGCCGAGCTTCTGTTGCAACTCTGCCTCGCTCATTGGCCGATGAGTGCCCAGCGCACTGAGCAGCTTCACCTGGCTGTCAGGCACCCCGGCTGCCGCCAACTCGTGTACAATGTAAGGCAGAAGGCGGTGAATCGGCGTGACGCGCGTCCCGTCATCAAAGAGGATGAGCACACGGCTGCCGGGGCCGAGCATATGCCGGAGCCGGGGGGCTTCATATGGTCGGGTCAGGCCTTCCTGGAGGATCTTCTCTTCATCAGTATCCGGCAAGGCCTTAGGCGCGTAGATGCCCATCAGTCGATCATCCGGGATTTCGACGGGAGCAATGCCCCGGTAGCCGGGATAGGGGAAATCGACGTTCATGACCGCCGCTCCTTGCGTAAAGTCAATCCTATGCACCTGGCGAGGTCGGCGTCGGCAGGACACGGATTCCTCGACGCAATCCTGAAAAGAAGCCACGCCCCCAGCATGATGCCCATGCCAGACAGCGGGCCCCAGTTGTGCTGCATGGCGCCTCAACCGGGCGACGGCCATGCCCCATCAGGAGAAAAATCAAGACAGGCACTTTGCAGGTCGTGGGGGTTCATAGAATTGGACAGGGGCCGGTTTCCGGATGCACACCGTTTGAGAGGACCATCTCATGGGCGAGAACGTCAGCGATTTCCTCATTGGGCGATTGAAGGCCTGGGGCATTCATCGCCTGTTCGGCTATCCGGGCGATGGTATCAACGGAATCATGGGCGCGCTCAACCGGGCGGAGGGCGATCCGCAGTTCATCCAGGTGCGCCACGAGGAGATGGCCGCGTTCATGGCCTGTGCGCATGCCAAGTTCACCGGGCGGCTTGGCGTGTGCCTGGCCACGTCCGGCCCCGGGGCCATTCACCTGCTCAATGGCCTTTACGACGCCCGCATGGACCATCAGCCCGTGCTGGCCATCGTCGGCCAGCAGAGGCGCAGCGGCCTGGGTGCCTTTTACCAGCAGGAAGTGGACCTGGTCTCGCTCTTCAAAGACGTGGCCAGCGAATATGTCCAGCAGCTTTCCGTCCCTGACCAAGTGCGCCATGCGCTGGATACTGCCATTCGCGTGGCCTTGTCCCGCAAAACGGTGACCTGCCTGATCCTGCCTAACGATCTCCAGGAGGAGGAAGCCGTCGAGTCACCGGAACGGGTACATGGCGCGACCTTCTCGGGCGTCGGCTACTGCGTTCCTCACATCGTACCGGCCGAGGAGGATATCCGTCGGGCGGCGGATGTGCTGAACGCCGGCTCAAAGGTGGCCATGCTGGTCGGGGCGGGCGCCTTGCATGCCACCGATGAGGTTATCGAGGTGGCGGATATCCTTGGCGCGGGTATTGCCAAGGCGCTACTGGGCAAGGCGGCGGTGCCGGACGACCTGCCGTTCGTCACCGGCTCTATCGGCCTGCTGGGCACCCGCCCAAGCTGGGACATGATGATGGACTGCGATACGTTCCTGATGGTCGGGTCGAGCTTCCCATACTCCGAATTCCTCCCCCGGGAGGGGCAGGCCCGGGGCGTTCAGATCGATATCGAGGCGCGGATGCTGAGCCTGCGCTATCCGATGGAGGTGCCGCTGCAGGGTGACAGCAAAATCACGCTGCGGGCCCTCATGCCGTACCTGGAGTACAAGCGGGACCGCTCGTGGCGGCAGCGGATCGAGGAAGGCATCCGCGACTGGTGGGAAGTCCTGGAAGGGCGGGCGATGAATGAAGCTAACCCCATCAACCCGCAGAGGGTTTTCTGGGAGCTCTCGCCCAGGCTCCCCGATAGCTGCATTCTCACTTCCGACTCCGGCTCGGCCGCGAACTGGTTCGCCCGCGACCTGAAGATCCGTCAGGGCATGATGGCTTCATTGTCCGGCAATCTTGCGACCATGGGACCGGGCTGTCCGTACGCGGTGGCGGCCAAGTTCGCCTATCCCGACCGGCCGGTGATCGCCCTGGTGGGCGACGGGGCCATGCAGATGAACGGCATCAACACGCTCATCACGGTCGAGAAGTACTGGCGGGAATGGTCGGACCCGCGTTTCGTCGTGCTGGTGCTCAACAACCACGATCTCAACCAGGTCACCTGGGAGCAGCGGGTCATGACCGGCGATGTGCGTTTCGACGCCTCGCAGCACTTGCCGGATTTTCCCTACGCGGAATATGCCGAGTCGTTGGGCTTGATGGGCGTGCGGGTGGCCAGGCCCAAGCACCTTGGCTCCGCCTGGGACGACGTGCTGAGCGCGGACCGTCCGGCCGTGCTGGAGGCGATCACCGATCCGGAGGTGCCGCCATTGCCGCCGCATATCACCTTCGAGCAGGCGGTCAACTTCTGGAAATCCGTGTTCAAGGGCGACCCCGGCAAGTGGCACATGATCAAGCAATCGTTCAAGGAGATGGCCGAGAGCTACGTATCGGCATGAAAAACACGAGTCCCTGGCGGAGGCCGGATTATTCTCATATTGTCCGTTGCACCGTGGCGTGGGTACTAACGGATGCTGCAGGCACATCACGGTCAGTTCAACGTGAATAAGCAGCCGTTTACGTATCCTCATGCGGGCTTGCCACTTTTGCTGAGCATCGGCCGGCCGGCATGACGTGTCGGCATACTTCGCCGGAGATCCACATGCAGTACTACCTTCCCAGTCTGAGACGAAACCCAACGACCCATCCGTTCCTTTTTGCCACCGGAATCGAGAACAGCTATCCGGTCATCACCGACCGGAACGGCCGGCGCAAGCGTGTCGATGAGCTCGAGAAGACGGGCTTCTACGAGCGCTGGCGCGAGGACTTTCGGCTGGTCAGGGATCTGGAGGTGCAATTCCTGCGCTACGGGCCGCCATACTATCGGGTTCATCAGGGGCCGGATCGGTATGACTGGTCCTTCGCCGATGAAACGCTGGCTGAATTGCGCCGGCTGGAGATTGTCCCCATCGTTGACCTGTGCCACTTCGGGCTTCCGGACTGGGCCGGTTTTTACCAGAACACTGACTGGCCGGAGCTCTTCGCGCAGTACGCCAGTGCGTTTGCGAAGCGGTTTCCCTGGGTGCGGTTCTATACCCCCGTCAACGAGATCTTCATCACTGCCCGCTTCTCCGCCAGGATCGGCTGGTGGAACGAGCAGCTCTGTTCGGACCAGGCATTTGTCACAGCTCTGAAGAACGCCGTGCGGGCCAATCTGTTGGCTGAAGAGGCCATCCTGAATATCCAGCCTCGGGCACTGTTCATCCAGAGCGAGTCCACCGAATACTTCCACGCGAAAGAGCCGGCCGCACTCGCCCGGGCGGTTGAGTTTAACGAAGAACGATTCCTCTCTCTGGATCTTTGCTACGGCAATGACGTGCGTGGCAGTGCATATCAGTATCTCACGGACAACGGACTGTCCCGCGAGGAGTACGTCTGGTTCATGCAGCACGGCTCGAATATCAAGCCGTACTGCGTCATGGGCAACGACTATTACCAGACCAACGAGCACACCGTGCCGGCCGGCGACGCTCCTCTGGAGCCCTCGGGCGAGATCTTCGGCTACTACATCATTACCCATCAGTACTTCCAGCGTTATCACCTGCCGGTCATGCACACCGAGACCAACATCCAGGATGAGAAGCGTGCCCCCGCGTGGCTGTGGAAGGAATGGTCGCAGATGCTGCGGCTCAAGCAGGACGGCGTTCCGATCATCGGGTTCACTTGGTACAGCCTGATTGACCAGGTGGACTGGGATACGGCTCTTCGGGAGGACAACGGGAACGTGAATCCGCTGGGCTTGTACGACCTGGACCGCAAGATTCGTCCCGTGGGAGAGATGTACCGGACACTGGTCGAGCAGTGGCGTGACATTCTGCCGCTGGAGAGTCTGGGGGTGGATCTGGGGCTCGTGGACGAAGGTGAATCGGCCCTCCATCGACAGCATGGCGAGGTAGTGTCAACTCCTGTGTAAACTCTCCGGGGGCATCCGCCGATTTCCTCATGCCGATTTCTTCGCTCTCTTCTTGCTGACCTCCGGCAGGGGCCGGGTGAGATGCCCCCAGGCCTGCACTCGGGCGGGTGGGCATGGGGAAGTCAAACAGCGTCA
>JAAXZI010000229.1 GCA_012719955.1 Phycisphaerae bacterium
CAGGGGGGCGGGCATCTTGCCCGCCTTCAGAGGGTTCAGGGTTCAGGGAGTGGATATCCTGCCCGCATTTGAAGAGTTCGGGGGTTGAGGGATCAGGGCTCAGGGGGTAAGCATCCCGGTCGTCTCCAGTTGTACGAGCGCCGTGGAGCAGTTGAACAATCCTGAGCAAGGATGGATCAAGAGAGGGAAGCTCCGGAAGTGAGGAAGTGAGGAAGGCTCCGGGTGGTGAGCTGGAAACGGACTATCCGTTCCGCCGATTCGAGCCTGGAGGCCGGAATGGACCGGTCACTTCGTCACCTTCCCACTTTCACACCCTCACACCTTCCCACCTTCTCACTTTCTCACTTTCTCACTTTCCCACATCTTCCCGCCTGTTTCCGACCATCCACCGCGCCACCGGCCACAGCACCATCGGCGCCAGCGCACTGATCGCCAGGGCCAGCATCGGCCGTTCCGCCCCGCTGTGGCCCAGCGCAGCGAACACCATCCCCATGGGCAGGCTTCCGCAGGCCAGAGCCACGAAGAACTTCCCCGGCCGCATCCGTGCCAGCCCCGCCAGACACACGATTACCTCGGCCAGCAGCGGCACCGGCCGGGCCACCGCCACCGCCCAACCGCCGGTACGGTTGAAGAACGCTTCCGACCTCCGCAGGTCGCGTTCGCCGGCCAGGAATACCGCCGCCCGGCGGCCCAGCATCCGTGTCAGCCCGTAGGCGATCGAACCAGCCAGCATCGAGCCCAACCCGCCGATCAATCCGCCGGCAATCGGCCCGTACAAGATGCCCAAAGCCGACATCACCGGCGTGGCCGGCACCGGCAGCACGAGGTCGGCCACCAGCAGGCCAATCCCCACCGCCCAGGCCCATGCGCCAAACCCGCGCAGCCACTCCACTCCGCCGCGCTCCACGAACGCGCGGTCAAACTGCTCGCCGAAGATCGCCAGCGGAATCGCGAACAAGACACCCAAAGCAACGAAGATCAATAGCAGCCTCATCGGAGCGTATGATACTGCTCCTTCCCCAGTTGTGACATGGGCGAACGATGAGACGCTGAACGACCGTGCGCGATGGTGGGACAGCAAAGAGCGTTATTTGTATGCCGGGATGGTTCTGAAGTTGGTGTGGCGGCGCACCCCAAGCTGTGTCGCAGGATCACATGCGGTCATTGAGAAGCCTCGACTGCCCGTGATCCCGGCTGGTGCATGTGGAAGGTGTGAAGGGAGGTATCAGGTACGTCTGTCCACGACCTGCAGGAGGTACAACCCCGCGTAGATCTTGAAGTCCAGGGCCTTGCCCGCGCGGGCCTGTTGTTGAAGGAATGCGTGCACCTCACCCACCGGCACCTCGTGCACGGTGATCTTCTCCGACGCGTCGCCGCCGCCGCGGCCGTTCTTCTTGAGACCGCGGGCGAGCATCAGCGTGACCATCTCGTCGGACATTCCGGCCGACGAGACGCCCTCGGCCAGCTCGATCATCTCGGCTGCTTCGTAGCCGGTCTCCTCGAACAGCTCGCGCCGGGCGGCCGTCATCAGCGACTCATCGCTTGCTCCGGCCACGTCGCCGACCAGGCCGGCCGGCAACTCGATGGACGGCCGAGCGATGGGCGGACGATACTGCTCCACCAGGATCAACCGGCCCTCGTCGGTCACCGCGAGAATACCCACCACGCCGTTGCTGCCCGTACGGCGAACGAACTCCCACTTGCCTCGGGCAACCAGGTTGAGATACTTGCCTTCATAGAGGATCCGCACGTCATCCGCTGACATCAGTTAAATCTCTCCATGCTCAATTACCCAGGGTGATAAGTCATATTCTAGCGCCCTCGGTCTACATGCATCCTTTTAGAGGCAACGGTTCGCGCGCGACCCGCCACTCCTGTGGGATGCCTTCCAACCCAACAGCCAAGGCAACAATAGAACCCACAATGGCGCAATTCGTGTCGATGTCGCCCCAGGCTGAGACGGTCGTCCACATCGCCTGCTCGAAATCGTCCAGGTGCCGGGCCGCGCACCAGACGGCCAGTGGGACCGTGTCGGAAGAGATAACCTGGCCACCGTTGCCCAATGCGCGGGCGGCCGTCACCACATCCTCACCAAAATCGAGAGCTCGCGCCTTCACCAGACCCGATCGCGTGGGGCCCTCCGGCGTATACTCGATCACCGTATCCATGAGTATGCGCCCTGAATCCACATGAACGTCACCGCGCATGCGGAACGCGCAGGCCGCCGCCACGGCAACCGCAATTGCACCCGCTTGACCATCGGGATGGGCGTGCGTGACCATGGCGGATCGCCGGGCGTGCTCAACCACCGCAGCAAGATCATCCGCGAAATACCCGCCTACCGGCCCGACCCGCATGGCCCCACCGTTGCCCATTGAGCCATCACCAGAGAATGCATTCTGTGCAGCCACCGCCCAGGGCTCGCCCCGTTCGATGCTGAACAGAATGCGCCGAGCCATGCTGCCATAGCCGCGGTTGGGATCTTGTGCATGCCGCCGGGCAAAGCAATCAGCCAGCGCATCGCAATCAATTCCGCCGAACTCGTTGAGCACTTCGTAGATCGACAGAGCCATGGCCGTATCGTCCGTCCAGCACCACGGCGCTGCAGGCAACCGCCGCGAAGCGATGAGTCCGTCGGCGTTCATTCCGAAGAAGCATTCGCCAAAGCCATCGCCCACCGAGAGACCTTCCAGCGAAAGTCTCGCCCGCGCCATCCGCTCCGTGTGGTCTGCAGGAAGCATGGAATCAGGGTAGGGAGCCATTGTCTCGCTCCTTAAATGGACTCACATCAGTACGGCGGCAAAAGCCCCCCGAAGCATCCGCGCGCCGTCTCACCGAACCACGTCATCGCTCCGTATGATCTTCACGCCGGCGGCCTTCATCTCTTCGATGGCCTTGGCCACGTCGCCCGGCTGGAGTTCCACGCCCCGGCAACCGTCTTCGATCACGAAGGTGTTGAAGCCCTCCGCCCGCGCATCCAGTGCGGTGAACTTCACGCAGTAATCCGTCGCCAAGCCCATGATGTAGACATCGGTCACGTCCTGCATGCGCAGAAAGTCGCCCAGGCCGGTGGAGCGGCGACGGCCGTTGTCGTGGAACGCGCTGTAGCTGTCGATGGCCGGATCGACGCCTTTCTTGAAGATGCGCCGGCGCGCGGCCGGGTGCAGGCCGGCGGCCAGTTCAGCCCCCGGCCGGCCCTGCACGCAGTGGTCGGGCCAAAGGACCTGCGGTAGGCCGTGCAGATCAATCATTTCGCCCACCTTCCGGCCGGGGTGCTGACTGGCAAAGGATTTGTGCTCGGCCGGGTGCCAGTCCTGCGTGGCTACCACCAGGTCGAAGTGCGGGATCACCGCATTGGCCACCGGGATGACCTCATCCCCGCGCGGCACCGCCAGCGCCCCGCCGGGGAGGAAGTCGTTCTGGATGTCTACCAGGATCAGCGCTTTCATATCTACGAATCCTGTTCGCTGGTCTCGATGCCCCGGGCCTCCAGGATCATCCGCGTCTTCATCTCGTGCAGCCCGAGCTCCAGGCCGGCCGGATAGATATGCGGATTGGCCAACCGCCGGATGGTCGGGTGCAGGGCGGCAAGCTGATTTAAGGTCCGCTGTCGGATCTCCGGCAGCGCGGGGCTCTGATAGACCAGCCGTCCACGCTCGAAAACCTTGACCAGCAGATCTTCCGCCGGGGCGTCCGGGGGAATCTCCTTGCGGCGCGTGAGGTCAACCGGATCGACAATCACCGGCGGCGAGCCAACCCCCAGCCGGACGTCGTAGATCATGTCCGCCAGGAACCGCCCTTCGCCGTGGAACCTTCGCACCTGGAGGATGCCCGGCGTGGAGATCTTGACAGTCTGCTCGGAGACCTTGATCTTGTAGATCCATTCCCCTCCCGGCGGGCGGAGAGCGGTCAGCTTATACACCCCGCCCAGCGCGGGTTGATCGTAGGCCGTCGCCAGCCGGGTACCCACACCCCAGACGCCGATCCGGGCCTTCTGCACTTTGAGGCTTTCGATGAGATGCTCGTCGAGATCATTACTGCCCACGATCGCCGCCTGCTGGAACCCGGCCTCGTCCAGCAGTTTGCGGGCCTCGATGCTCAGGTAGGCCAGGTCGCCCGAGTCGAGCCGAATGCCGGCCAGCTCGTGGCCGTGCTCGCGCAGCCGTCGGCCAGCTTCAATGGCCCGCCGGACGCCCTCCAGCGTGTCGTAGGTGTCCACCAGGAACACGCAGTTGTTGGGCATGGTCCGGGCGTAAGCCTCGAAGGATTCGAGCTCATCCGCGAAGGACATCACCCAACTGTGGGCGTGCGTGCCCTTGACGGGAATGCCGTACAGCTTGCCGGCCAGCACGTTGGAGGTACCCACACAGCCGCCGATGAACGCGGCACGGCTGGCGCTCACGCCGCCGTCGATGCCCTGGGCCCGGCGCAGCCCGAACTCCAGCACCGGCTCGTGCTGGGCCGCCAGGCAGACCCGGGCCGCTTTGGTCGCGATCAGGGTTTGAAAGTTGATCTGGTTGAGCAGCGCGGTTTCCAGGATCTGGCACTGCCACAGCGGGCCGGTGACGCGCACCAGGGGCTCGTGGGGGAACACCACCGTGCCCTCTGGCACCGCGTCCAGGTCGCAGGCGAACTCGAAACGGCCCAGGAAGTCCAGGAAACCCGGCTCGAATAACGGCCGGCCGTCGTTGCCCGTGAGGCTCGCGAGATACTCCAGATCGTCAGGCTCAAAGTGCAGCCCTTGCAGGAATTCAATCACCGGCCCCAGCCCGGCCGCCACCGTGTATCCGCCCCGGAAGGGGTGATCGCGGAAGATGAGATGGAAGACCGCCTCTAGGTCGGCCCGGCCCAGCTTCCAGTAGCCGTAGGCCATGGTGAGCTGGTAGAGGTCGGTCAACAATGCCAGAGATCGTTGATGCAAGATGCAAGCTCCTCCTGCTCAGTCGGCCCTGACGGTCAGTGGTCCGTTGTCAGTGGTCAGTAGTCCTTTTGCCCTACAGCGCAAAGCGGGCCATTTTCTGTAGCGGCCGGGCTCCGTACCGGCCG
>JAAXZI010000230.1 GCA_012719955.1 Phycisphaerae bacterium
ACGACCCCCGCTCCCCACTCACCGAATACCAGACGCGCCAGCGATCACCGCCCAAGGGCTCGGCCGGACAGGTGAAGTTCTGGATGTATTTCCCTTCCCAGCTTTCCGTGGGCTCCAGCACCACGCCGTGCTTCCGCCAGGCCGTCGGCGGACATGGACGGGGCACGGCCGGCGAATTCGCGGGTTCCGCATGTCCAAGCCTCTGGAGCCCCCCGGCAGCCCCAACCGCGGCCAATCCACAGCGCAACAGCCCGCGCCGGCTCAATCCGTCTGTCCCGTGACCGCCCATTCCTGCTTGATCGCACATACTCTCAACCACCTTCGAGCCCCTGGAAAACGCTCCGCCCCTGTCAACCAGTCTCGGCCTGTCCCGTCGACAAACTTGAGCCTAGACCAGCCATGCATTATAACCCGGTCCACTGCTCGCACCATCGGCGCCGGGGGCCGGGCAAGCCGGGTCGGTGGACGGGTCAGGCCTGAGCGGAGAAATGTCCTCGGCAGAGGAGATTAGTACCCTGGGCCGGAAGGGCGCCGAGGCGTTGTTGAAACCACAAGAGTAGAGGCCGTCATGAGGGCGATGAGCCGCTGCTGGCTATTGTTGATGTGCGGTTTGGCCTGGCCGGCGATGCTGAGCGCCGCGCCGGATCATCCCAACATCGTCATCATCCTGGCGGACGACCTTGGTTTCTCCGACCTGGGCTGCTACGGCTCCGAGATCGCCACGCCCAACCTCGACCGCCTGGCCGCCGAGGGCATGCGCTTCACCCGCTTCTACAACGCCGGTCGTTGCTGCTCCACACGGGCCGCCCTGCTCACCGGGCAGTATCCCCATCGCACCGGCATCGGGCACATGACCGCAAACCGCGGTCTGCCCGGCTACCAGGGGTTTCTGAATGATCGCTGCATCACCCTTGCCGAGGGCCTGGGGCCGGCCGGCTATGAGTGCTGGATGTCCGGCAAGTGGCATGTAGGCGCCATCCGTCCGCATTGGCCGCTGGACCGCGGCTTTGCGCGCTACTTCGGCCTGATCGGTGGGGCCAACAGCTATTTCGGAGCGTGGCCCGGCCGGCTGATGCTCGTGGACAACGAGCCGTTCCAGCCGGGCGGCGAAGGCTACTACATCACCGACGCCATCACCGACCGGGCGCTGCGTTACCTCGACGACCGCCCTCGCAACGACCGGCCGTTTTTCCTCTATGTCGCCTATACGGCCCCGCATGCCCCCCTGCACGCCCGGCCCGAGGATATCGCCCGATACCGGGGCAAGTACGACGTCGGCTGGGATGTGATCCGGCAGCGCCGCTACGAACGCCTTCGCGAGCTGGGCCTGATCGATGGACGGTGGCCCTTGTCGCCGAGAGATCCCGGGGCACCTGCCTGGTCCGCGGCTTCGGACCGGGATCGATGGTCGCTGCGCATGGCCGTCTACGCCGCCCAGGTGGATCGGATGGACTACGGCATCGGGCGCATCCTTCAGAAGCTGCGCGACCTGGGGCTCGAACAGAACACGCTGGTGATGTTTCTGTCGGACAACGGGGGCGACTCGGAGGAGATCGACGAGAGTCTGCCGGGGGCTCCGCCGGGGCATCCCGACTCCAGCGTGGGTTACGGGCTGCCGTGGGCCAACGTGAGCAACACGCCGTTCCGGCAGTTCAAACGCACGGTCCACGAAGGCGGCATTGCCACGCCCCTGATCGTCCGCTGGCCAGCCGTCCTGAAGAACGTCGGCCGCGTCACGCCCGAGGTCGGCCACGTGATCGACATTCTGCCCACCTGCCTGGAAGCGGCGGGTGTGGCGTACCCGCAGACGCACAACGGCAGGCCGATCGCGCCCCCCGACGGCCGGAGCCTGCTGGCCACCCTGCGGGGGGAACGCCGCGAAGGTCATACGTACCTGTTCTGGGAACACGAGGGCAACCGGGCTGTGCGCAATGGAAAGTGGAAGCTGGTCGCACAGCATGCCGGCCCATGGGAGTTGTACGACCTCGAGGCCGACCGCACGGAGCTCAACGATCTGGCCGATCGTTATCCGGAGCAGGTCAGGGCACTGGCAGCCAGGTACGAACAGTGGGCGGCAGAGGTGGGAGTTGTTCCCTGGGAAAAGCTGCCGCGGCCCAGGTCGCGGGCCCGCGCCGGCGGCCAGACGACCTCGCAGGCCGGCCAGCCCTGACGGCTTCATCAAAAAGTTGCGGCCGGCACAACCACCGGCCCTGGGATATGAAAGAGTCAACGGCCAGGCCCCGGCCGGCCACAACCCGAGGTAGTCAGGATCATGCTCACTTGCTCATGGCTTCTGGTAAATCTGGCCCTGGCCGCTGCTCCTGGTGATGCAACCACCCGGCCATCAGCCGACCCTCGCAACGTCCACAACGGATGGGTTATCCCTGACGAGGGCTACTGCGATCAGCCCTACATCGTCATCCGCCCGGACGGCGCGTGGGTGTGCACCATGACCACCGGCAAGGGCGAGGAAGGCCACCGCGGCCAGCACGTGGTCTCCACCATCAGCACCGATCAAGGCCGCACGTGGTCGCCGCTGGTGGATATCGAGCCCGCCGACGGACCGGAGGCGTCCTGGGTCATCCCGCTGATCACCCCCGGCGGGCGAATCTACGCCTTCTACGACTACAACGGCGACCGTGTGAATACCCTTGGCGAGAAAAAGGACATTCGCGCCGACATGCTCGGCTGGTACGTCTACAAGTACTCCGACGACGGCGGGCAAAGCTGGTCGAAAGAGCGTTACCGCCTGCCCGTGCGCGTGACCGCCTGCGATCGAACCAACGACTGGGGCGGCAAGGTGCAAATCCTCTGGGGCATCTGCAAGCCGATTGTGTCGCAGGACACCGCGTTCTTCAGCTTCACCAAGCTCGGGCGCTACCTGCTGGATGAGGGCGAGGGATGGCTGTTCGCCTCCGACAACATCCTGACCGCCAGGAACCCAGCCGATATCCGCTGGGAGATGCTCCCCGAGGGCGATCACGGCATTCGCGCGCCTGAATTCGGCTCTGTCCAGGAGGAGCATAACATCGTCGCCCTGTCCAACGGCGATCTTTACTGCGTGTACCGCACCACCACGGGCCATCCCTGTCACTCTTACAGTTGCGATCGCGGGCGGACGTGGAGCAAGCCCAAGCACATGACCTACACGCCCGGCGGCCGGAAGATCAAGACTCCCCGGGCGTGCCCGCGGGTCTGGCGGACAAGCAACGGCAAGTATCTCTTCTGGTTCCATAACCACAGCGGCAAGACTTTCCAGGATCGCAACCCGGCCTGGCTGGCCGGCGGTGTGGAGCGCGATGGCTACATCCACTGGTCGCAGCCGGAAATCCTGCTCTACGACCCGAAAATCGACACACGCATGAGCTATCCCGACCTGATCGAGCAGGACGGGCGCTACTGGATCACCGAGACGCAGAAGGAGGTGGCGCGCGTTCATGAAATCGATGCGTCGCTCCTGGAGGGCCTCTGGAACCAGGACTCTGACCGCCGGGTTCCCACGCGCGGGCTGGTGCTGGACTGGAAAGCGGACGACGCCGGCGAACAGGACATGCCCCGCTTGCCGGATCTGCGCTCCGAGGGCGGCCTCAGTATCCACCTGCGGTTCCGGCTGGACAATCTGGCCGCCAACCAGGTGATCCTGGACACGCACGACGAATCGGGCAAGGGAATAGCCGTCGTGACCACCAAACTGAGCACCCTCGCTATTCAACTCAGCGACGGCACGACCAGCGCGACTTGGGACTGCGACTCCGGCTTGCTCAAGGCCGGCCGGACGCACCACGTGACCATCATTGTGGACGGCGGACCCAAGATCATCACCTTCGTGGTGGACGGCCAGCTTTGTGACGGCGGCGAGACCCGCCAGTACGGCTGGGGCCGCTTCAGCAACCAACTGGGCGACGTGAACGGCGGGCGGCTGAAGATCGCCCCGAGCTTATCCGGCAGGCTGGAGCGGGTGCGTATTTACAATCGGTACCTGCGAACCTCGGAGGCGGTTGCGCTGGCGCAAGCGTCGGACTGAAAAGGAAAACGCCCGCAAGCGCCGTGGAGAAATACGAGCCCATCCCGGCCGGCCACAACACGGAAAAACGGCCGGTACGGAGCCCGGCCGCTACTATCAACTCTGTGCCCTCTGTGGCCACGCCAACTCGGTGCCCTCTGTGGCGCCGGGTGGCTGACGGACGCCAATCGGAAAACGGCCGGTACGGAGCCCGGCCGCTACGCGAAATGGCCGGTGTTGTTGGGGGGTGGGCATCCTGCCCACCTCATAAGGCCGAAGCGAGAGACTCCTGGACCGGAAAAGGCGCTACTGCTCCAGCACGGGCCGGATGCGCTCCGCCAGCAGTTGGTATCCCTCCGCGTTGAAATGCAGGCGATCCGGGAGGAACAGCTCGGCCCGCGGCTGACCATCCGGGCCCAGGACCATGTCGTACGTCTCCACATACTTGAGGTAGCGCCGCCCGCGCGTGTACTTCTCGATCATGGCGTTGACCGCCTTAACCGCATCCCGGCTGGCCCAGCGGGACGGCGTGGAGTTGATCGAGGTATAGACAATGGTCGTCTTCGGCAGCCGGGCATGCACTTTGGCCACGAACTCCTTAAAGTCCCCGAACACGTCTTCGGGCGACCGGCCCGCATGGATGTCATTGCTGCCGGCACGGAGGATGATCATCCGCGGCTCGTAGGGGAAGATGATTCGCTCGGCGAAATGGGTGGCGTCCATGATCCACGACCCGCCGAACCCGCGGTTGATCACCTGATGATTGGGGAAATCCTTCTGCAGCGTCTTCCATCCGCGGATGGTTGACGAGCCGATGAAAAGCACCCCGCCCTTGGGCGGCGGCGACTCCCGATCCTGGGCCTCAAATGCCGCAATAGCCTTTTCCCATCGGGCGAAGTTGCGCTCACCCGTGGCGGCCGGTTTCGTGGCCGGGGTGGCCGGCGCCAGGGCCGGGGCCGGGGCCGGTTCACAGGGCGCTGCCGGACGCATCTGCGAGCAGGCCGGCAAGGCCGCCAGCAGAATGCCACAAGGGAACCATGTTGCCATAAACCGGATGACCGTCCGCATAGAAACCTCCTGAAACCTGCCACGGTGCGTCGCCGCTCTGGGCCTGCGCCCAGTCCGCGTCAATTCCTGCCCGCCCCTCAGGACGCCTCCTGATCCGGGCCCTGGGCCGCTCACGGTAACAGCTCTGCAGTTGCGAAACAACTCTACTGCCCGGGCGCAGACTCCGGCCCCCTGGCCGGCATACCATCTGACAGGCAGAGCTCAGGGGGCGGATACTCATGTAGCGAGGGATTATCCATGAGAACCATTTTTTGTGTGTCTGTATTGCTGAGTGTGTCGGGTCTCGTTCTCGGCGGCTGCAGCCGGCACAGGGACGGGCCGGGCGTCTCCACGGCCGACACCTACGGAGGGGCCTCGGCCCCCACCGCGATCGCGTCCAACCAGACCGGCAGTGGCACCAGTACCGGAACGCCCGCCGGCCCCCTGGTCATCGAAGGCCAGCCGATATCGAACGATCCGGCCATCATCGAAAAGGAAGATGCCCGCCTCGGCGATGAAGCCGACCGAACCGGCAGCAACCCACGGCGAATTCGAGGAATCGAGATCAAGAACCTCAGCAGAGACGGCAACATCTGGATCGGCGGTGAACCCGCCGAGAAAGGTTATCAACAGGTCTATGAGCGCGGAGTGACCGCCATCGTGGATCTGCGTAACCCCACGCCCGTGCAGCAACGCTCCGCCGAAGAGGCCCAACGCCTGGGCATCGATTACATCAACCTCCCGATCGACCCCAGGAACATGGAACCGTCGCAAGCCACGGCCTTCCTGGATTTCATGCGGCAGCACGCCGGTGAGCAGGTGCTGATCCACTGTGGGTCGGCCAATCGGGCTTCCAGCATGTACGCTGTCTACCTGGGGGTGGTGAAAGGCCTGTCCACCGACGAGGCCATTCGCCGGGCCAAGCTAACCGGCCTGCGGGAACAGGAACTCGAAGACGACGTGCGCCGTTACCTGGATAAGCAGGCGGCTTCTTCCCGGGACAACCAGGCCGATGCTCCGCCGGCGTTGGAGTGAGTCGCCGGCATTCCCAACAAGCCGCTGACAGGGAGAGGAGCGGCGTTTTCCTCGAGCTGCCCGAAATCCTTCGGGCGGCCTCGCCGCTCCCGCTCCCGTCGTATGCATCCGGCATTGCGACTACAATCTGTGATTGTGGGCGAGCGTGGGACACGACATGGGCGCGCCGCCACGCGCGTCGTGCGCCCGGCGGTTTTGCCATCGCCCCCGGTCATTGGGCTCAAGAGCCGACCCGACGCCGTCACCGGACGGTGCCGCGGGGACGGCCGTTGCGTTGAACAGGAACGAGGACAGATAAGATGAAACAGCTTCCCTGCATCGGTTGGGGCCTTCTGATTTTGGCCTGCGCATGTGCCGTCCGCGAACGATCGGTTCGGGAGCCCGCCGACGCGCAAACGCCGGAGTCGGCGCCCGTAGCCACCGCCACCGCTCCGGCCATAACGCCGGTCACGTACCCCGAGACCCGGAGGATCGACCACGTGGATGTGCTGCATGGCGTTAAAGTCGCCGACCCTTACCGCTGGCTGGAAAACCTCGACTCGCAGGAGACCACCGAGTGGGTCGCCGCCCAGAACAAGGTCACCTTCGGCTTCCTGGAAGCCATTAAGGGCCGCGACCTGATCAAGCAACGCCTGACCAGGCTCTGGGACTTCGAGAAGTACGGCCTGCCGGAGAAGGAAGGCGGCCGGTACTTCTTCACCCGCAACTCCGGCCTGCAGAATCAGTCCGTGCTGTACGTGGCCGAAAGTCTCGACGCCGAACCCCGTGAGCTGCTGGATCCCAACGCGCTCTCCAAGGACGGCACCATCGCCCTCTCCCGCGTCGCCATCAGCGAGGACGGCAACCTGCTCGCCTACGGCCTCTCCTCGGCCGGCTCCGACTGGGTCGAGTTCAAGGTCCGCGACGTAGCCACCGGCAAGGACCTGCCCGACCACCTCAAATGGGTCAAGTTCTCCGGCGCCGCCTGGACCAGGGACAACAAGGGCTTCTTCTACAGCCGGTATGACGAGCCCAAGGACGGCAACCCGCTGGAGACGGTGAACTACTTCCAGAAGCTCTTTTATCACCAGATCGGCACGCCCCAGTCGGCCGACCGGCTGATCTACCATCGACCCGACCAGAAGGAGTGGACTTTCTACCCGGTCGTCACCGAGGATGGCCGTTACGTCATCATCCACGTCAGCGCCGGCACCGACCCCAAGAACCTGGTGTTCTACAAGGACCTCTCCGCGCCCGACGCTCCGGTGGTCGAACTGATCAAGGAATTCACCGCCCGGCTCGACTTCGTGGGCAATGACGGCCCGGTGTTCTGGTTCAACACCGATCTGAACGCCCCGCGCGGGCGGATCATCGCCATCGACACGCGCCAGCCCGCCCGTGAGAACTGGAAGGAACTCGTCCCCCAGAGCGAGGACACGCTCCAGGAGGTCAGCGTCGTCGGCAACCATTTCATTGCCAGCTATCTGCACGACGCCTCGACACGGGTGCGTGTGTTCGATCTGGCCGGCCGGCACGTACGCGACGTGAAGCTGCCGGGCCTGGGCACCGCCAGCGGTTTTGGCGGCAAGCGGGACGACCCGGAGACGTTCTACCTGTTCACCAGCTTCAACTATCCCCCCACCGTCTTCCGCTACAACGTGGCCGAAGACAAGACCACCGTCTTCCGCCAGCCGAAGGTGGACTTCGACCCCGGCGCCTACGAGGTCAAGCAGGTCTTCTACACCAGCAAGGACGGCACGCGCGTGCCGATGTTCATCACGCACAAGAAGGGCCTCTTACTGGATGGCAATAACCCTGTTTACCTCTACGGCTACGGCGGGTTCAATATCTCGCTGTCGCCGTTCTTCTCCGTCACCAACCTGGTGTGGATGGAGATGGGCGGCGTGTTCGCCATGCCCAACCTGCGCGGCGGCGGCGAGTACGGCAAGGCCTGGCACGAGGCCGGCCGGCTCAGGAACAAGCAGAACGTCTTCGACGATTTTCTCGCCGCCGGCGAGTGGCTGATCGCCAACAAGTACACCAACTCGAAGCGCCTGGCCATCGGCGGCGGCAGCAACGGCGGCCTGCTGGTCGGCGCGGTCATGACCCAGCGCCCGGACCTGTTCGGGGCGGCCCTGCCGGCCGTGGGCGTGATGGACATGCTCCGCTTCCACAAGTTCACCATCGGCTGGGCCTGGAAAGACGACTACGGCGACCCCGACAAGCCGGACGACTTCAAGGTGCTCTACGCCTACAGCCCCCTGCATCGCATCAGGCCGGGCACGTGCTACCCGCCGACACTGATCACCACCGCCGACCACGACGACCGCGTGGTGCCGTCACACAGCTTCAAGTTCGCCGCAGCGTTGCAGGCGGCGCAGAGCTGCAACAACCCGGTGCTCATTCGCATCGAGACCCGCGCCGGCCACGGCGCCGGCAAGCCGACCACGAAAATCATCGAGGAGGCCGCCGACCGGTGGGCGTTCTTGGCGAGGGTGTTCGGCATGTGCGTGGAGTGCCGCCTGCCCGGATGATCGATGACGGCTGATGGCTGCTCGTTGATCCTTGTGGTTTGAGAGTTGGGGCAGAGCGTTCGAGTGCCCCAACTCTTCCAGAGGTTGGGAGCACGAAGATCGGGCTACCAGGAAAGTCTGATATACCCGCAGCCACCCACGAACCACATGCCCAGCCTGAGACCTCTGGAGTTCTATTGAGGCGCCTGCCCGCTTATAGTGTGCCAGAGGAGGTATTGTTCAATGCCCGCTGAGATCATCGATCGCGGTCGAGGTCCAGAGATCGCCGGAACGCGGATCACTGTGTACCATATCTTGGATTACCTCCAGGATGGCTGGCACCACACGGCCATCGCAGCTCAACTCCGCTTGTGCACAGACGAGGTGCTCGCCGCGATGCGCTACATTGAGGAACACCGCGACGAGGTCATGTCCGTCTATCAGCAAATCGTTGAACGGGCCGCCGCCGGCAATCCCCCGGAGATTCAGGCCAGACTCAAGAGAAGTCGGGCGAAGCTGCGCGACGCATTGAAACGCATCCAGGAGCAGAAGGGGGAAGAGGAGCAGAAGAGTGCCGGGATTGCTCGGGGACGTTGATACCGAAGGGCACTGCCGGTGCTCACACTTGCCAACCCGAAGCGGATTCTGATCGACAAGGCTTACGCCAGGCGCACGGCGGAACGGATCCTTGAGTACCTGATCGATATCGATCAATACCGCGGAACCGGGCGGCTCTTTGTGCCTTGAGCAGGCCTACCGTGTTTCACGCCGGGCGAGTCGGCGCCGGCCCGGTTGCGGCCAGCGCTTTGAGCATCTCCACGCCTGCGGCCACCATCTTCGGCGCCGCCAGCTTCTCCAGGCATGACGACCGCGCCCGCCAGGTCTCGTAGCCGCCGGCCTCGTGAGCCTCGGCGGTGGGAATGTAGCCGTGATAGCCATTGGCCAGCTCGATGCACAGCATCGTCTCGAAGGGGCTGGCCTTCTTGACCGCCAGACCCAGCTCGCAGAAGGCCTCGCCGGGGAAGGTTACGATGCCCAGGCCGCCGATGCGCATCGCCTGCACCGCGCACTGCATGGTGTCCGGCCACTCGTTCAGCAACACCGTCTCGCGGGCGTAGACCTGTGCCATCTCCTCCAAGTTCGGCCCGGTGCCAGCCAGCTTACGGCGCGCCTCCTCAACCTCGGCAGGCGAGGGCTTGCGCACGCCCAGCGTCAGGAGCGTCTCCCGCGCTGCCAGCGGGACCCAATCATGGTGCTCAATCCGCTGCCACGCCTTGTAGCTCTCCGCGGCCACGATGCGGGCCACCTTGCGCATCTGGTGATAAGGATACGACTGCCGTTTCTCGCCGCGCACATCGATGTTGTTGATGTCGCCCGAGCAACCGTTAGTGAGAATCGCCAGGAACGGCGGGCGCTCGCGGTCTGCTTCTCCACCGGGAATATCAGCCAGGCGAGCCATCTCCTCGCACCACATGCCGAAGTAATCCGCGGAGATGTCCAGGGGCGGGTTGCCCCCCACATAGTGCAAGGCATAGTTGCCCAGCAGGGCCATGGGCCGGCCGTCGTCGTACTGGATGGACAGCAGCCCGATCTGAGGATCAATCGGGCCGGCCGGGCCGACGATGTTGGGGTTGCGCACGCCCGGGTTCATCTTCACCTTGTCGATGCCACCGAAGGGGTTGGGCGGCACGGTGCCGGGCTTCATGTGGTAGCGGCGATTGAAGACCACGCTGGACTCGTGGCCCGCGCCCCAGCCGATGCGGGCAGGCTGAAGGTTGTTGACCGCACAGCGCACGCCGTCGGCGATGCGCACCGGCAGCGTTTCGAGGTACTTCCTGTCGGGTTCCACCTGGAACAGCCCGGTGCCCACCGGCGGGCCGCTGTGCGTATGGACGGCCGCCACCAGGATGTGAGTCATGGGGATGCCCGTGTGACCGTTGATGAGATGCCGGGCCTCGTCCACCTGCTCTTTGGCAATAGCGATCAGGTCGCAGACGGCGATGGCAATGCGCTCCTGACCATTGTCCAGCACGATGCACTTGACCCGCAACGGATCGTGCACGTGGGCCGAGGCGCGAAAGTTCAAATATCCGGCCAGACCGGTGCCCAGAGGAGGCGTAATATCAATCACACCAACGCCGGCCTTGAATGCATCCGCCATGGCAGTGCTCCCGAAACGTCTGATCGCAGGTGCAAGAATAGATGCGCGGCAGAAAGTACGACGAACAGTCCCAGTCTGGTGCCCTTACCAGTTCCAGAGTTCCGCGAGGATTCCCGGGAGAACGGCCGGTACAGAGCCCGGCCGCTACGGGCGAACGACCGGTGCGGAACCCGGCCGCTACAGAAGCCCTTTCTCACTCCTCACTTCTCACTTTTAACAGCCCCTTACTGCTCCGGCCGGATGCCGGTCGATTCCGAGAGGCTGGTATAGCGCCGCGAACCCAGCGTCAGATTGGGAGCGCCCTCCGGCCAGATCGAGAAGCCGATGTCGATGTCTTCCTCGATGTTGTCCAACCCGAAGGTAACGGCCGTGTACCAGCGCGGCCACTTGCGGACCAGGCTGATGTCGAAGGTCTCCACTTCCCCGCGCTCCAGATCGTAATACGTCCGCGTGGTCATACGATATTTGGAGCTTAGCTCGTAGTTGATGCCGCCGCCCACCAGGTTCGAATCGGTATCGCCGATGCGGCGATAGCCGACGAAGTACGACAGACGCGGCGAGCGTTCGACCGCGTAGGAGACGTTGAACAGGTCCACGCTCCCATCGGTCAGATCCCAGTTGGTATCCGAGAGAATGACCGTGGTATCGCTGATGCGGTACTGGAAATCGGTGCGCACGTGGTTGCGGGCAACGCTGTTCTCCGGCCGGTAATCGTAGAACCGGCCGATGGGCAACTCGTAGCGCGGCAGGTTGCCGAACAGATTCAGCTCGACGTCGAACTTGATCCAATCCACCGTCCGCTGCTGGCCCAACGGTCCGCGTTTGGTCTGCCAGGTCTGACGCAGGGCGAACGAACTGCCGTAGAAGTCGTCGATGCTCTCGACGCCGTAATCGAAGGGGAAGAGATCCTTGCTGTCGCGGTCGCTGCCGGACAGCCAGGCGGTGGCCTGCGGCTTGATGATGTGCCGGATGCCACTGACGTCCAGCAGACGCGAGCACGCATCCGCAAAGGTTCGCCAGTACTGCGTGCCGGTACGAACACCAAGCTGGCCGAACACCCGATCCACGGAGTGGTCGCTGGGGGTGCCGTCCCAGTAGCCCGCCCGGCCCATGACAAACGGAACCACGTTCACGTCGCCCAGCTTGATGGGGAAGTCGATCTCGTTGCGGGTATCAGTGCGGAAGGTCGCGCGGCTCGCGACGTCGTTGGTGTCCGCCAGTTCGGTGAGCCAATTCTTGTGCTCGAAGACCCGCCGGTCGTCGGGGCGATAGCGCACCACTCCGATCCGGCTATCATTGTAGTAGCTGCCCAGCTTGCCGATCGGCTGGCCGATCCATTGGAAGGCCACGTCGGGCAGGTGCTCGGTCTGCGTCAGGAAGTCGAGGACCCGCCACTGCGCCAGCGTGGTGAAGGCCCAGTTATCCTGCTGCTTCTTGAGGTAGACGAGCGTCTCCTGCTCCTTGCCCTCCTCGAACTCCGGCCGGAAGTACTCTTCCAGGAAGTTCGGGTCGCTGATGTAAGAGCCTTCCAGGGTGAGCTCCCAGCCCTGGGGCAGGAACTGACGATGACGCCAGGTGATCCGGCCGCGATTTTCCGTATCCGGCTTTCCGCTGCGGAACGGGCCGAGATTGTCCTCGCCGCTGTCGTGGATGTAGTAGCCGCGGAACAGGCCGTAGCTGTTTTCCGTCTCGTAGTCCACGTCCAGGCCCACGCCCGGCCCGCGTTTGCTGAAATAATCGAGCCGCAGAACGGCATCAACGCCCTGGGGCTTTTCGAGGCCCAGCAGGTTGAACAGGTACCACTGCGACTGGAAGGAGGCGCCGAAATCGTCGCTGTAGGAAAAGCGCATCTGCCGGACCGGGCTCTCCACCCGCCGGAAATCGCCGGTCAGGTATGGCCAATAGGCCAGCGGAACGCCTTCGACATTCCCGGTGACGTTGTAAGCCCGGAAGCGCCCGGCCTCAAAATTGGTGATCTGCCCGGATGCGTCTCGCGTAGTTAGATCGGTCAGATAGACCCGCTCGACGCCCAGATGCACGTGCGGGGTATGAAACTCGCTCGTAGTGACGATGGCATTACGGGCAAAGTACTCGGTGTTGGAAAGCTGGCGGACGCGCTGGGCCCGCACGTAAATGGGCATGTCGCGTTCCGTGGCGATGGCCCGCATGACCACGTCGAGGATCAGGGCCCGGTCGTTCTCGAAATCGTAGTACAGCTCCGCGGCCCGGATGAGGCGATCGCCGCGGGTCATAACCACATCGCCCTTGAGATAAGCACCGGCCACCGCTGACTGGGAACCGCCCCCTAAGCCGATAGCCCCCAGTTGGCCGGCACCCGCCCGGCGAGGCCGCTCCGCGGGCAATGCCTCCAGCGCGGGGGCCTGCGAGGCGCCGGGCACTGCCCCACCCTCACGGCCCGGCTCGGGCTGGGCGAGGAAGAGCACGGCCGCATCGGCGCGGATTTCGAGAAACTGATCGCTGTCCAGCAGTCCCTGCGAGATGTAGACGTTGCCGGTGGCGACGACGATGCCTTCCGTTTGTTCCTGTCCCTGACCGGTCTGGGGCGCCTGGCCTACGGTCTCATCCGCACGGTAACGGACGCCCGGCTTAGCCCTGGGACGCGGCGCCGGGGGCTGCCCCGGACGGGTGACATCAATCCGTTCCTCCCGCGAGGGCGGCCCAGCCTGAATCGCCTGACGGACTTTCGCCGCATCGCGATAGAGCTGCGTATCCGTGCCCGGCTGACCGGTAAACACGTCCGCTTCGGGCACCACCGGCTTGAGCGTGTTGAAGGTTACGAAGAGGGTCGGGCCGCTGGTGACCGTGCCAGCCGCCTCTTTGACATTGGCGAACCGGGAGAGAAACACGTCAAAATGGTAATACTGGACGTTTTCCCACACGCTCTTCCGCATCCAGACCACTGCGTCCTGGCTGCGCAGGCTGCGGTCGCCTAAGTGCAGGGAGAAATCGCCGTAGTACTGGAGTACCTGGGTGCCGTCCTCCAGCGACCAGACGTGGGCATAGTTGCCGAACACCTCCGGAACGCTGCGGTTGACGCCGCCGGGCAGCATGGGCAAATCGGCCAGCGGATCATCCAACGGCACAAGAGGCGGTGTATTCTGGGCGAGGGCAGGAGCACACCAGAGCACCGCCACCGGCAGGAGCGTCAATACCAGCCAGGGTCCACATCGCACGGGCAACGACCTTTCGCTTGGCCGGAGGCGGCTGGACCGCGCGTCGCGACGGCCTGTCCGTAGGCCGCCTGCCGCCACCGGGGGCGGATGAACGGCTCGGATTATATGGCCCCTACCGTGCAAGTCAACGCATTGCCGGCATGGACAGTCCCAACCTTTGGCCGCATAATGCCTCACTTATCACGTTTGAAGCCAGACGCGCCAGAGGAGAGCATCACCATGGAGAAACCCAAGAGGGCATACTACCTGCCGGGCAAACTGGTGGCCGCTTTTGACAAAGAGTGTGTCCGTTCAGGATATGTGAAGGAAAAGGTCGTGGCCGCCGCCATTCTGGCCTTCCTGGAATCGGGGCCGGAGGCTCGCAGCCGTATGCTTGAGCGTCTCCATAACTTCCTGAAAACCAAGAGAACCCGGGCTTAATCGAAAAAATGGGCCTGCCACGGTTGGTTATCACAACCATGGCAGGCCACGCGCTTCGGAGAGGTACGAACAACCCCCGCTTCACAGAGGCGAAGCACACCCTTTCGCCGGAAACCTCCCGCCGCATGCCGCGGGCAAGAGGCCCGCGACATGAACAGTCACCTCAAGGTTTATTTGGGGGCGGGGCTGAGCTTCATGAACAAGGTCCGATAACCAGCCCGTGTCCGCACCTGCATGCGCAAGCCGCGTTCAAGGGCCTCGTCGCTGAGCGTCTCCCTCAGCTCCCGGGTATTCTTGATCGCCTTGTCCTGGACCCTGACGATCACGTCTCCGGGGCTCAGGCCCAGTGCCGCGGCCTCGCCCATCGGCTCGACCTCGGTCACCACCACCTGGTTGCGGGTCTCGCCCTCGATGCCGAACTTGTTGGCCAGTTCAGGAGTCAACTGCTCGACGGTTAAACCCAGCGAATCGATCGTCTCTTTCGTTCCCTCTTCGGTATCGCCACCCCGGTAAGGGCCGCCACGCAGAGGGTCGCGTGCGAAGAAGTTCGGGGGCTGTTTCTCAATGGTGACAGGAATAGTGATCTCCTTGCCCTCGCGCCAGACCTTCAGCTCCACCTTGGTGCCGGGCTTGGTGCGGGCGACCATGGCCTGCAGTTCCTTGGCACTCTTAAGCTCTTTGCCGTCATAGCTCAGGACGACATCCTGGTTTTTCAGGCCCGCCTTGGAGGCCGGCGTTCGCGGCTGTACGTCCTCGATCAGTACGCCGCTCTGGTCCGGCTTGAGCCCGAATGTCTCCGCCAGTCCAGGCTGGTCCTCCAACCCCTGGATGGAAACACCCAGGTAGCCGCGGACCACTTCGCGGCCCTCGCGAAGATCAGGCAGCACATGTTTGAGGGTATTGACCGGGATGGCAAAACCGACACCCTGGTAACCACCCGCCAGGCCGCTGGTGGCGATAGCCACGTTGATGCCGACGACCTCGCCACGCATGTTCACGAGCGGGCCGCCGCTATTGCCCGGGTTGATGGCCGCATCGGTCTGGAGCCAATCCTGGTACGGAATGGTCTCGTTATAGGGCAAGACGCGCCGGCCGGTGGCGGAGATGATACCCTGGGTCACGGTCTGATCGAGCCCGAAGGGCGAGCCGATGGCCAGCACCCAGTCACCCACTTCCGCCTGGGCACTGTCGCCCAGCGGAATGGCAGTGAGGTTGTCCGCCTTGATCTGGATGAGCGCAATATCAGAGAGGGGATCGACGCCAACGACCTTGGCTTTAATGTTCCGCCGCCCATCGGCCAGGGTCACCCACAATTCGACATCTCTCTTGCCCCTATCGCCGCCGCTCGATCCGCCAATGACATGGTTGTTGGTGACGATCAGCCCCTTCTCGGCGTCGATGATGAAGCCGCTGCCGGTCCCGGTTCGCGGCCGGGGCGGAGTAATCCTGCTGCGACCTTCAAACTCTTTAAAGAACTCGCGGAAGGGCGCGGGCAACTCGTCCGGATCAATGCCCCGATCGTCGAGGCTTCCAGGACGTTCGGGCTCCCGCGACATAACCTTTGACGTGATCTGCACAACGGCGGGCCTTACTTTCCTGGCGACATTTTTGAAGGCATCCGAAATAGCCTCCATGCGAGCGATGGTCTCGCCGTTGGGCTTCTCAGCCACCTGGTTCTGCGCCTGAGCCGTCGTACCGCGCATGGGCCCGTACAACAAAGCCCCCACCATCACCATCGCCACCACACCCAGCCACGGCCAGGACCGCTTTGGACTTAACGAATGCATCCGCATGTACCTCCAGAAGCTAAGGCTCGATCCGGGGCCTGTCCCACGTCGGGGGCTGTTCATGTTCCCGGATTCCGATCTTCATACTACTCTTCATACTACGTCCCTGATTGTAGACGGTACCGGGCAATGAATCCCTGTCAGCGGAATCTCATGAGCGGCAGGTTTGACCGCCCCGCTGACGCACAATCGTCAATCCTTCCATAAGCATCTGATGATTATGCAGTTGCGATCAGCCCCCAGTATCGCTCTATTGAGAGACGTTCCCCCGTCCTGGCGGGCAGCACAGCCACATAACAGCCCGGCCACAACCTGCCCATCCTCCAGCCCGCCACAAAATGAGTATCCGTGCCAACGCGGTTTACGGTTACGGTTGCTTGCGACCCGCACTCTCCCGGGCCGACCGGGGTATGCGGCGGAAACTGACGCCGCTCAGCAACAGGAGGGCCGCGGCACATGCCGATATCGCCATGCCCGATTTCAGCCCCGGCGGCCGGTAGGCAAAAAGGACCTCGTGAGCCCCTGGCGGCACGATCACGCCCTGGCAGACGCCGTTCACACGCAGCACCGGGGTTTCTTGCCCATCGACCGTGGCCCGCCAGCCGGAGTCGTGCGACTCGTTGAATACGACCAGGCCGCCGGAAGCGGAGTTGGCGAAAACGCGGACCTCATGACCGGAGGGACGGGTAAAGCGGAGTTCCGCGTCTGATGCCATCGGGACAGATACGCCGGGGTCAAGTTGTTCTACGACAGTCGGATCGTCGGCCACCCCTGTGCCCTCGGCGCCGACCAGAGCCTGCATCCGGTCAATGGCCGTGACCAGATCGGGCACCGCCTCGACGCGTTGTGCCCAATACACCAGCGGACGGGTATCCGGCAGCTCGTAGAGACTGACGTGGCCGGGGAGGTCGGCACGGTGGATGAAAGGTGGGCACGCGATCGTCTCGCCGTCGTCGCCTGCCTCAGAGTCAACGGCCATCGGCTGAAAGGTGGCCCGCCCTGCCGACAGGGCCTGGCCGGACTCTGATTTGATCCGAATCATCAGGGACGCCACCGGGCGGTCGAAGTGATAGAGGAACCGCATCCGCCGGGGACCGGCCACCATATCCGCCGGCTCGACGGTCCGGGTTCTGTCGATTTCTTCCTTGTCCGGCGTCTCCAGGCGAACAAACCACCGGCTGGTAACGTCCTTCACCGGCTGGACGTCGAACGACAGCTCATACAAGCCCGGCTGCGGGATCGACACAGGGCCCCAGAGAAGATCACGGCCATAACGCACCGGGACGATTTGCTCAGTTCCCGGCAACCAGCCATGACGGTCCATCCCCGGTACGTCTTTGCCCTCAGAATTGCGGGCTGCACCGCCCGCCGGGAGCGCAGACGACGACCGGACGAGTCCTTCCGCCTTCCGGCCGCTACAGGCAGCGCGAAGCAATTCTCGCTCTTCAGGCGAGCGGACGGCGATAAACCGCACGCCCATGGCCCGCAGGAGAGGAATGTTGCGCAGCAGCGCGAGCATCTCTTCGCTCGAACCCCAGGGCATGAAACGGAACATCATCCGGCTGCCTGCCGGCCAGAGCGGACCGTAGCCGTTGAAAACGGCAATCCCATAACGCAGGTTGGACTGCGGCCAGAGCACTTCGATCGGCCGGTCATAGCTGGCCTCAACGCGCGGCACCAGCAGGCGGTCTCCCGGGCGAAGACCGAGCTTGTGTATCTCACGGGCCAGGGGCGGCTGCTCCAGCAGGTCGCGCCGGGCGTAGGTCTGTACGTCCACATCCACGAACGCGGCCACGCCGGCCAGATCGATCAGAAAAACGCCCCACATGAGCGCGAACGCACCGGGCCGGCGGGTCTGAAGCCAGCGCAAGAGCGACCAGCCGGTGGCAATCATCATCAGGATGGGCCACCAGATGGCGGGGTTATCCAGTCGGCCGGCCAGCATCAGGCCCGCGATCTTGGGCCAGGCCTTTGGCGTGGGGAAGGCTTTGGCAATCTCGTCGGCCTCTTCAACCGCAATCGCCAGTAGAAGCAGACCGGCCAGCGCGGCGGCCGGCAGCACGCGCATCACGGTGAACCGCACCGCTCCGGCCAGTTGACGCGCTTGCTCGGTGCCCTTGAGCAGCACGGACACCACCATCGAGGCCAACACCGGCATGACCACCGACCATACGAGAATCCATCGGGCCGGCACGCGCAGGCTGCGATAGACCGGCACGTGGAACAAGAGTTTGCTCAGCGGCGTCAGATCGCCCAGCGCAATAAGCAGCGCGAGCAGACACGCCCCCCACCAGAACGCCGCTTCACGATTCCACCCGTAAGGAAGGCGCTGCCAGCCGGTGGCCAACGCGGCCTTGGCCGACGGCCACAGCTTTTGTTGGGACTCAGGTTGCGGGTCGCAAGAACGCGCCGCGAAAACATGGGAAGACGTCTCCCCGCGGACAGGCAGGCATTCCCGCAAATGCTTCAGTCCGCGAAGGAGAAGCTCTCTTGCCATTCCTCTTCGCTGGCCAACGTGCGGCGCCCGCACCAGCCGAAGCGAGGCCGCCGCCAGCACCAGGATCAGGATCGATGCATAGGCCGACTGTTCGCAGAAGTGCGAAGGCCCCCACCAGGGCTGGCTCCAGACATTGGGAGTGCGCGCCCCGAACAGCATGGGGAAAAGCAGCATGAGCCCCGAGGTGGGCAACCATGAGTTCTCGGTAAAGAGGTAGTAGTTGGGCACGCCACGCACGCTTCCCGCGTAGTGCAGCCAGGTGGGGATGAGCTGAATGCCGGCCAGCATGGCCCCCACGGTCATGCCCAGTGGATAGACCCACCAGCGCGCCAGCGGGAGCGTGGGCCTCTCGTCCATCTGCGTGGCACCGGCGTCTGGCCCGCGCCCAATCGAGCGGGCCTCTTGCTCGCCCTCCTGGTCGTAAGATGTTGAACCCACCCAAGGCGGGCAGGATGCCCGCCCCCCCGGGCGCCACCGCACCAGTACGGCCGCGACGTATCCGGTTACCAGCACGGCCGTGATAATCGAGATCTGCACGTGCTGAACGAGCAATTGCATGCCAAAGGCCGCGGAGGCCAATGCTCCATGGCGGATGCGACCGGTATCCGCGAACCGCCGCCAGCCGTAGAGAATCCACGGCAGCCAGGCCACGGCGTGATGAATGGTGAGATGCGCGCGGTGCGCCACCAGATATCCGCAGAACTCAAAGGCCACCGCGCCCAGCAGCGCCGCCCGCCAGTCGTGCCGCGACGCCCGCAGGAACCGATACATGCCCCCGCCGGCCAGCGCGAAGTGCAGGATCAGGGTCAGCGGGTAAGCCACCAGCGGCGGCAGTATCAGGAACAGATAAGTCGGCGGATACCACAGTCCGCTTTGCGGGTCGGCTGCGATGGAGGAACCCATCGCCACCAGCGGGTTCCACAGCGGAAACTCGCCCGCGCGGATGCGCTCGGCGATGTATTGGCGAATCGGCAGGTAATAGATGAGGTCATCTTCGAGCGCGGACACGCCCCCCAGACGCCATGCGCCAGCCAGGATCACCGCCGGCAGAATCAAAATGGCGGCGGGAACGAGTACCCGTCTTGGAGCCGCGGAGGGCATGATTCCTTCAATGCCTGAAACAGGCGAGCGGCGTAATGATCAAGCAGCAAAACCTGCTCGCCACAAACAGCGCCACGGCAAAAACAACGAAGAGCTCGCTCTACGAAGCGGGTCCGAAATGCCCGGGCGGCAGCAGCCCCGGAAACCTCGTCCGCTCCCCGCCCACGCTCACCCCGTGAGCACAGGGCTTGAGGCCGGCGTCAGTACGGCGGGCACATCCGGATCGGGTTCCGTCAGCACTACGACACGGCGCGGCAGGTTGGCCTCCGGCCGGGACATCCATCCGATCGCCAGGTACCCCACCGCATAGATGCCCAGGAACAAGCTGAAGACCATGTGATCCACGGTCAGATAGATCGCAAAATTGGCCAGACAGTAAGCCCCCAGCAGCATCTCGATAAACCACATGCTCCGGTTGCGCCGCGCCTTGTACCGGCTGGCCATGGAAGCAGACTGCGTACTGCCGGACTTGGGCGTACGCACAAACTCGCCGCCGCGCTGAAACAGACCGCGTAGAACCGCCAATCCGTTATTGATCGACATCCCGGTGCCCAACACCATCAGCGCAGGCACCGTGGTCAGGCCGGTCCACCCGCCCCCCAGACTGTAACGTGCATAGCCGTATACCAACGGCGGCGCCAGCGAACTGAATATGACCATGAACCAGCCGAACAGGAAGCACGAGAACACCGGCAGCGGATCCATCGCCAGCAACATCGGCCGGGCCAGCAGGGCCAGCACCACCATCCAGAACGAGACCGAGTAGTGCGTCAGGTGCAGCGTCGCTTCGAGCTTCTGAGCCAGCGTAATCCGCGAACGCCAGATCCGCGGCAGCAGTTTGACCGCCGTCTGAATGGAACCCGTTGCCCACCGGCGCTGCTGAGCCTTGAGAGCGTTCACGGTGTTGGGCAATTCGGCCGGACAGGCCAGGTCGAGGCAGTAGTCAATCCTCCAACCGGCCAGTTGGGCACGGTACGAGAGATCGAGATCTTCGGTGAGAGTGTCCGCCGACCAGCCACCGACGGCAGGATCTTCAATGGCGGCTTTCCGCCAGACGCCTGCCGTCCCGTTGAAGTTCATGAGCAGATTATTCCAGGCGCGGGCCCCCTGCTCGACCGCGAAATGCCCGTCAATGCCCACGGACTGCGCGTTGGTCAGCCACGACTCGTTGGCGTTGAGGTGGGACCACCGACCCTGGATGCAGGCCAGGCGTTCATCACGGGCCAGCAGCGGAGTAGCGCGTTTCAGGAAGTCGGGCGGAGGGACGAAATCGGCATCAAACACCGCCACCAGCGGATGACGGCTTTTCGCCAACCCCTCACGCAGCGCACCAGCTTTGAAACCGGTACGCTTCTCCCGACGGATGACCTCAATATCCACCCCCTGCCGGCGAAGACGCCGCACGGTGCGATCCACGAGGAAGCGAGTCTCGTCCGTGCTGTCGTCCAGCACCTGGATGCTGTGCTTGCCGGCCGGGTATTCCATGGCCGCCACCGCGCGGATGACCCGGGCGGCAACCTCGGCCTCGTTGTAAATGGGGATCTGGCTGGTCACGCCCAACCACTCTTCCGGCGGGACCGTGCGCAGATAATGCTCAACGAACTCTCGCTGCTCCAGGCACTTGCCGCGATTGCGGCGACGAAACAGGTAGAGCAGCACGTAGAGGTGAATCCCATAGACCGCCAGTGCCCCGGTGCTGACTAGAAAGAGGATGAGAATGCAGTAGTCGAATACTCGATTCACGGCCATTCACGTCCTTACGGAGCATTACCCCGCGTCAAGATTCCCGTCGGGAGGAAAATCTCTGTCCCGCCAGCGGCAGGCAGACGCCACTTCCCGGTGCCTCGCCCGGACCGCGCCAAAACCCGAATCGCCGTCCTGCTGCAGCAAGCCAGCGCCTCACCATAGCTTAGACGCATACGTTCTGTCAATATTGCGCTAAGCTTATATCTGGCCGATACCTGGCTTATATCTGGCCCGTACGAGACTTACATCTGGCCAATACCTGGCTCGTGTCGCTCCTAAATGAAGCATTCCGCGACTCTGGTACGGCGGCATACGGAACTGTTAATGCCGAAAAGAGCCCCGGCAAGATGGCCGGGAGCTGGAGATGCTTGAGCGGTTCAGGTGCTTATCGGACGGGCAATCGGGCCGAGAGTACCCATGATTTGTTCGGCCCAGGGGCTTGCTGAACCTCTCCCCAGGCGCGGCGACTCGGTGACACGGCAACGTAAGCTCCATGATACTTGAAGGTTAACGATATCCCGCACACAGCCACCTGCCCCGGCAAGCAACTTGCCCCGCCCCCGGCATGAACCTCAATCCGGAAGCCTCAAGCCGTGTCGTCTCAAGGGCCGCATTTGTCGGGCTGACGCTGATCCTCCCTCTGGCGGGGTGCGCAGCGCTGCTTGCGGAACACCACCACCATCGATTGTGGCCGTGTCCGTGCGGACATAGCCCGCACCGTTGGGAGAACTCTCGCAAGCCGGCAATGCGAGACTCGCGGTTGTCAGGAATCCCCCCGGAGCCGTTCGAAGCAATAATTGTCTCATGATTCTGCATCCCATCAGGGCGAAGTACCACCGCGGGGCGTCCCGCCCGTATCTACAAATGATCGAGGATCGACACTTCTTCGCGAGGCCCTGCCTTCCCGCAGTGTTGAGAACACCACCGCGCAGGGTCGTAATGGCCGGGCTCCATACCGGCCGTTTTGCTGGTAAAACGGTCGGTACGGAGCCCGGCCGCGCCATTGCCCAAGAGCAGCGGTGCGCCCTCCCAAGACGGGCACTCAGCGGTCAGCAAACCGGCGAGATTCCGCGTCCTGACCATGGCGGATGAGATACTCAACAGCCAACTCAATCTGATGTACGGGGATCTCCAGACCTCGGCCGGTGATATGTCCCCCCATCTTTTGGCCTACCAGACGCCAGCCGGCCTCATCATAGAGGGCTGGGCTGGGCAGAACGTGACATTGTGCGCAGGTCGCACGAAACGCATTAGCCTCAGCGGAGTGATCGGAGTCGAAGCCAGCCGGCATCCGGTCCCAGGCCATGAATCTGCCGTCAGTATCCGCCCCGAAGCGCGCGCTCAGACGGAAGATGATCGCGGCAACAACCAGCGCAATCAGCAAAAAGGAAGTGGCGATGGCCACGTACCACGCGCGACGATTTGCGCGCGCCTCATCCAGAAGTGCTTTCCATTCCCGCGCGGAGTCGAACTCTGGGCGTTCTCTGGTGCCCATCACGGCCCCCTGCCAGCCAGGACATATCTACGCGGCGAATATCGGCCCAATTGAGTTTAATACCGCCCCCATCATCCGGCCAGTGCAAGCGCTTTCTAACCAGCGCAAGCAATGGAAGCGTCTTCCGCAGAGCGCAACGCGGCCTTCGCGGGGAACGGCCAAACCGCCCACGGGGTTCTTAGTGTTCTCTTATCGGCTCAACGAACGGATTGATCAGGCAGCCCTGTGGCACGGGCGCAACGACCCCTGAAGGCCGTGCGAATCGTTTTAGAAAACTCCGCCCGGCACACGGCGTCAATCAACGAAGCGAGTCGGAATGCGCCAAGAGCGCTTCAGCCGTGGGTGGGCCGCTCAGGTCGCTTCGACACCGGTAGGCGCGAACCAACCCCACTCAAGGCCGGCGGCCACACCCTCCGGAACAAGCCCATGCATGGTTAATGCTGAGGCGTCCGGCTTGTCGGCTACAGCGTCTTGTTGCGCTTCCAATATTCCTTGGAGACAAGCTCGTTGATCTCCGGCAAGCGGTCATAGAGACGCTTGAGCGGCCGAGGCTTGTGGCGGGCCAGAGCGTAGTGCGTCAGCATCGGCAGCGCTACAGTGGAATCCAGGTAGCACACGATGGCGTCGGGGAGCTTGGTCGGATCGACCTTGCCCCAGCTCACCGCCTCGTGCGGAGTTGCGCCGGACAGGCCGCCGGTATCGGGCCGGGCGTCGGTGAACTGCAGGAAGAAGTCGTGACCGGCCTCGGGGATGCGCAGAATTTCCTGGATCTGCGGCTCGGTCTGGAGCATGAAGTTCTTGGGCGAGCCGCCGCCGACCAGCACCGCGGCGGTGCGACGCTTGGCGAGCTTGGCCTGCAGGACGATGCCAGTGCTCTCGTTCACGTCGCGCGAGGGGTTCACGCGCAGCTTGCTGCCGCGCAGCTCCAGGCCGGCCACATTCATGCCGATGGTCGAATCGCCCGGTGAGGAAGTGAAGCAGGGCACGCCGGCGCGATAGGCGGCGGCCAGTACAGAAACGTCCTTCACGCCGGTCTGCTTCTCGAATTCCGCGCAATACTTGCCCAGCAGGTGATGCAGTTCGGCGGTGCCCATCTCCTTCTGGAACTCAGGCTGCAGAAGGATCTGGCGGAGAATGTGGTCCGTCTGCATCAGCACGTCGTTGTAATCGAGCAGGATGTCGTAGATGCGGACAACGCCGAACTTGCGCAGCTCGGGATCGGGCACGTGCGGCGACCCGCGATACAGCGGCAGATTCATCGCGTGGTGCATGTCGTGGTAGAGATTCGCGCCGGTGGCGACGATCCAGTCCACGTAGCCGGCCTTGATCAGCGGGACAACCGCGGCAGCGCCCAGGCCGGCCGGCGTCAACGCCCCCGCCAGGCTCATGCCGACGGTCACGTCCGGGGCCAGCATCCGCTCGGTGAACAGGCGACAGGCCTCCTGCAACCGGGAGGCGTTGTAAGCCAGAAATGCGCGATCGATCAGGTCCGGCAGGCTCTCCTTGCCGGTGATCGGTTTGGGCAGGATGCGCTGACCGCAGAGATAGCGGGCTTTGCCCTTGACGAACTTGTGGGGATACTTGCTGACGAACTTCTTGGGGAGCTTGATCGTGCCCAATTCAGATTTCTCCTTGGTGTTTTCCTCTTCCAGCCATTGAAATGTAATGATATGACGCGGGGGACGCAAGGGCGACTGTCCTCTGTGCAAAAAGAAGCCCGCAGGCCGGCTGTGCGAACCTGCGGGAGAAGGAGGTTACCAAATTCTTACAGAAGGCGCCCTCTGCCTTCGCCAGATTGACTCATCCTGCCTGCTCAGCCGTCCGAGCACAGACGCGTGAGCCCACTTCTCCGCCGTGCCTCCGCTGACGCCGTCCACGAAGAGCGTAGTCCGGGCCCCGTGGCCCACTGCCTGGCGGACGCCCTGGCCTCAGGCGGTGACGGCCACCGGGGCGGGTGTCGCGGTCGCGGGACTCGACGGACCTTCCGGCCGGGCCGGGACGCTGGGCCGCAGCGGCACCGTCGCGAGGTGCTCATCAAAGCGGACCAGCCGGGCCGAGTTGAATACCACCGCCGCGCTGGCCAGGGCGTGCAGGAACGCGGCCAGCATCGGATTGACGTAGCCCATCGCGCCCAGGGACAGCAGCGCCACGATAAAGATCACGCCGCCCAGCAGGTTTTGCCAGATGATGCCGGCGGTCTTGCGCGACAGCCGGATCAGGAACGGCAGACGGCGCAGGTCGTTGTTCATGAGGGCGATGCTGGCCGAGTTGATGGCCACGTCGCTGCCGGCGGCGCCCATGGCGATACCCAGATCGCCGGCGGCCAGAGCCGGGGCGTCGTTCACGCCGTCGCCGATCACCGCGACCCGATGCCGGTTACGCTTCAGCGAATCCACGATCTCCAGCTTCTGGGCGGGCAGGACCTCGGCATGCACGTCGGTCGCGCCCATCTCAGAGGCCACGCGACGAGCCACAGACCATTTATCGCCGGTGACCATGGTCAGCGTGCGAACACCCAGTTCGCGCAACTCTTCGATGGCTTGACGGGCCTCGGGACGGGTGCGGTCTTCCAGACCAACCCAACCGATGAGCTTGCCGTCGCGCGCCACATACAGGACGCTGACGCCCTCGGGCTCCTGGAACTTGGGATCATTGAGCAGGCTCATGTCCACGCCATGATCGGCCAGGAAGGTGGCCCGCCCCACCAGCACGTTCCTGCCGTTAACCGTGGCAATCACGCCTTTGCCGGAGACTTCTTCGAACTTCTCCGGCCGGTCGAGTTTGAGCTTGGCTTTGGCGGCCACGGCCACCAGGGCACGGGCGTTCGGATGGTGTGAAAGCTGGTCGGCCGAAGCAGCGGTCATGAGCAGATCGGCGCCTTCCACGCCCGGGGCCGGCTTCAACTGGGTCACAGACAATTCGCCGGTGGTCAGCGTGCCGGTCTTGTCGAACACGACGGCCGTCAGGTTGCGGGCCCCTTCCAGGGTCACGACATTCTTGACCAGAATGCCCAGGCGGGCGGCACAGGACAAAGCCGCGACCATGGCCGTCGGGGTGGCCAGGACCAGGGCGCACGGGCAGGCCACCACGAGCATGGTAATGGCCCGCTCGACACCGTCGCTGCCCTGCTTGAAGAACAGGACGATGCCGGCCAGCATCAGGATGGTCGGGGTGTACCAGGCACTGTACTGGTCGATGAGCCGCATGAGGGGGATGCGGGTGCGCTCGGCATCCAGAATCAGCCGCTGGACCCGACCGAGGGTGGTTTCGGAACCAGCCTTGGTCACACGGATATCCAGCGAGCCACTTAAATTGACAGTACCATTAAACACCTCGTCACCGGCGACTTTGTCAACGGGAAGAGATTCGCCGGTGATGTTGGCTTGGTTGACGGTGGATTCGCCGTTCATCACGACGCCGTCAGCGGCAATGTTATCGCCGGGGCGAACACGGATGATGTCGCCCGGCTGGATGTTGGCCGTATCGACTTCCTCCTCGGTGCCGTCCGGCAGCACGCGCCGGGTGCGTTTGGGAGTCAGGCGAATGAGCGACTCGATGGAGGCCCGGGCGCCCAAGGCGGTCCGGGTCTCGATCAGGGTCGAGATAATCATGAAAAAGGCGATGACGCCGGCTTCCTTGTACTCGCCGACGGCAACGGCGGCCACAACCGCCAGCGCGACCAGCTCATCCATGTGCATGTGGCCGTGGAAGAGGTGCTTCAGGGCATGAGCCACAAGCGGCGCCCCCAGCAGAATGGCGGAGGCCAGAGCAAACATGGCGGATATCTGGGGCGAGTCGAAGATCCACTCGGCCAGGAAAGCATTGAGCACCAGGATGCCGCCCATAAAGGTAGCGATCAGCAGGAGGCTGGATCGCCCGGTCTGGGCCTCGATGGACGATTTAATGTGATCGTGTGCCATGCGTTCGCTCTCGCGTGCGTCAGAGACTGCCAGGATGGCCAGTCGAAACTTAAGTACTTGTTAGCCAGATCTTTAACACCGGACCCGCAGTCGCCCGGCGGACCGGTTGGTCTACCTTATTACGCCCGATGTTAGCCGATGGTTCCCGGAACTCAAGAGGTGCGGGGGAAAGGGATTAGGGGCGAGG
>JAAXZI010000231.1 GCA_012719955.1 Phycisphaerae bacterium
GTCGCGGCCCAATGTGGTGCTGATCCTCGCCGACGATCTCGGGTTTTCCGATCTCGGTTGTTACGGCGGAGAAATCGCCACTCCCAACCTCGATCGGCTGGCCGCCGGCGGGTTGCGCATGACCCAGATGTATAACACCGCCCGCTGCTGGCCGACGCGGGGGGCGCTGCTGAGCGGCTACTATGCCCAGCAGATCAACCGCGATCCGGCCGGGAAGCGGCCGGCGTGGGCGGCATTGCTGCCGGAGTTGCTCAGGTCGGGCGGCTACCGCAGTTATCACTCCGGCAAGTGGCACATCGACGGTCCGGTGCTGGCCGGCGGGTTTGATCGCTCGTATCACTTCGAGGATTGGGACCGGTACTTCACGCCCAGCAAGCATTTCCTCGACGACCGCAAACAGCCGCAGGTCAAGCCGGAGGAAGGCTACTACGCCACCACCGCCTTCGCCCAGCAGGCCATCAACTTCCTCGACGAACATGCCGCCAATCACGCCGATCGGCCCTTCTTTTTGTACCTGGCGTTCATCGCCCCGCACTTTCCGCTGCACGCCTTGCCGGAGGACATCGCCCGTTACCGCGATCGGTATCTCGAGGGGTGGGACGCCGTGCGCGAGCAGCGCTGGCGGCGGCTCACGCAATTGGGCATCGTGGACGGCCCGCTGTCGGCGCTGGATCCGAAGTTCACCCCGCGCTATCTGAAGCCCAAGGCGATGGAGGCGCTGGGGCCGGGCGAGATCGCGCACGCCGTCCATTGGAGCGAACTGACGCCCGAGCAACAGCGCTTCCAGGCCACTAAGATGGCCATTCACGCGGCCATGGTCGATCGCATGGACCGCGAGATTGGCCGGGTGTTCGAGCAGCTTCGCAAAATGGATGCGTGGGACAATACGCTGATCATTTTTCTGTCCGACAACGGGGCCGACGCGTCGATCCTGGTGCGCGGCGAGGGGCACGATCGTTCGGCGGAGCCGGGCTCGGCGCGGTCGTTCCTGTGTCTGGGGCCCGGCTGGGCCAGTGCCGCCAACACGCCCTTCCGGCGGCACAAGATTTGGCTGCATGAGGGCGGCATCTCCACGCCGTGCATCCTGCACTGGCCGGCGATGATCCGCTCCGGCGGGGCCCTGCGCCGCACGCCGGGACACGTGATCGACATCGTGCCAACCGTGCTGGAACTGGCGGGGGTGACGCCGCCGGATACCTGGAAAGGCCAGGCCCGTCCACCGCTGCCCGGCCGGAGCCTGGTGCCGATCTTCGAGCGCGACGTGGAGATTCCGCGCGAGTACCTGTACTGGCATCACGAGGGCAACCGGGCGCTTCGCGTCGGCGAATGGAAGATCGTCTCCGAGCGGGAGAACGGCGGGACCTGGGAACTCTACCACGTGGACCACGATCGCGGCGAGTCGAATAATCTCGCCAGTCAGCACCCGGAACGGGTCAGGGAAATGGCGGCCATCTGGGAGCGGCTGGATGCGGAGTTTCGGCGGCAAGCCGATTCGAAGTGAGAGGTGAGAAGTGAGAAGTGAGAGAATTGCGAGGCGCGACACACCTCTTCGAGGCAAGCGGCCGACAGCGGCTGACGCTGGACGATCAACGACCTCGTCACTGCTGAAGCTGCTGGTGGTTGCGGGTTTGGTTGCCTGCATGGGGCAGGGGTGCCCGGCTCCGAGCCGGCGGACGACCACGCAGCCGACGACTCAGCCGGCGGGCGGACAGAATGGGGGTTCGACGGCTTCGGCCTGCGAGGAGCGGGAATATTACAACGCTTCGCTGCGTTTCGGGTGCGACCCGCCGGCAGACGCGCGCGGGCCGTTCGTCAGTCCGGGGGGCGGGGGGACCGGACGGCTGCTGGACCAGTATTTCGTGCTGGCCACCGACGACAACCGGCCGTTGTATTTTGACGTCACCGACGTGGGGCTGGACTTGGACGCCTGGGTGACGCAGTGGGTCAAGGAGCGGTCCGCCGAGGCCAGGTTGATCGGCGCGGAGGAGATTACCACCGAGACCGGCCGGCGGGGGATGATTTTGGCCTGGATCAATTCGACCACTTCCATTCCGGTTGGGGAGACGCAGGTGTTCGTGGAACGTGACGGGGTGATCTTCGGCATCCACGGATGGGTATTCTCGGATGATACCGAGGAGCTGAGCACGGCCATCCGGAAGACGTTCCTGTCGTTGTGTGTCGAGTAGGCGGTAATCAGTTTCCAGCCTGGGCAGCGAGCGGCGGGGCGCTGGTCAGCCACTCGAATGAGAACCGCGCAAGGGTGATTTTCTCGTAGGGGTTCTTCTCGCCGCGCTCATAGAACAGGGCGATAGTCCGGTCGGGCAGGACCGCCAGGGCCGAATAGGCGCTGGGGCCGGGGTTGATCTGGCGGGCGATGGGCCAGGTCCGGCCTTCGTCGTAGCTGACGCGGACGGTCATGTTGGCCCGTTTCGTGCTGGCCGGATTGGAGAAGAGCAGCGGGGCGGGGCCGGCAGGCGGGGAGAGCGGATCGGCGAAACGAACGAAGGCCGCCTGACAGACAGGCTCGACCAACTCGGCGGAATAAGTGGGGGGCGTCCAGGTCTGGCCGGCGTCTGTACTGGTGGAGATGGCCCGCAGGGATTGCCGCCCGGTGCCCTTGGCATAGTTGCGCATGTTGAGCATCAACGTGCCGTCGGCCAGTTCGACCACCTGGCATTCGTTCGTATCCGGGCCGGCCACGCCGCCCAGCTTCCAGGTCTGGCCGTGATCGTCGCTGTAAATCACGTGGGAACGGCGCGTCCGGGCCTGGTCGGCCAGATTGTGGTCGCAGGGGATGACCATCCGGCCGGAGCGGAGCTGAATGCCGCAGCCCGGTCCGGTGGCGTACCAAGTCCACGCGGGGTCTTTGACGCTGGAGGTAATTTCTACGGGCGTGGTCCAGGTGATGCCGTCGTCATCGCTGCGGCAGACCCAGACGGTGCGGGTGCCGATGCTGGCCCCGGAAAGGATCTTGCCTTCCACGTCCTGGGCGAGGTGGCCGGTCAGCAGCAGCCAGATGGTGCCGGTTTTGCGGTCCACCACGGGGCAGGGATTGCCGATGGTGTGCGGGCCGTGATCGGCGATGAGCCGGGTTTCCTCCCAGGTTCGGCCGGCGTCGGTGCTTCGCTTGAAAAGAATATCAATGTCCCCGGAGTCGGCCCCGCTGTTTTTGCGGCCTTCGCAGAAAGCCAGGAGCGTGCCGCGCGCGGTGACGATCAGGGCGGGGATGCGGTAGGTGTGATAGCCGTCGGTCCCACTGACAAACAGCTCCTGCTGCTCGAAAAAGGGCGTTCGGGCGGCTTCGAGGCCCGGACGATTCAGCGAACATCCGGCGAGAATGGCAAGGATGCCACAGGTCAAGACAAGTTGTGCGGGGTGGATTCGGGTGATCACCGGTCAAGCCTCCTGCTCGTATTCCCTTGTGTGTCAGTGTCCGCGGCCAGCGCGACAGGATCCGAGACGCAGGCGAGAGATGGCCAGGATGGTCCGGGCTCTAGCCTGCGTTTCAAGCACATGGCTGGCTCTGGTATACTCGCGACCGGCGATAATGTCTATGTGTCCCGCGATGCTTCGGGGCAGGAAAGTGAGAAGTGTGCAGTGAATCCTGAGATGTGGTCCAGGGCTGTGTGGGGCCTGGCGTTCTGTTGTCTGGGGTTGGCGGCCGGTTGTGCGTCGATGCCGCGGAATGAGTCTGTCGCGGAGGGCGCTCCGGAGGAATTTCGAGCGACGTTCCTGAAGTTCTGCGATCTGGCCGCCGCGGAGCTGTGCAAGCCCATGGAGCCGTTCCGGGTCTATGATCGCAGCTACGCGGAGACGGCCACGCACCACATGCCGGCCTTCGAGGACGCCCATGCCGTGCGGGCGCTGGCGGTGGCCTTCGACCTGACCGGCGAGCCGAAGTACCTAGAGGCCTGCCGGCGGTGGGCGGACTGGGCCGTCGAGCACCAGGCGCGGATGATTCCGCCGGGGGCGTATTACATGAACCATTCGCGGGCCCCCGGCGAGGATCGGGGGCAGTGGAATGCGGCGGACTCCGGCACCGTGGGCATGGGGGTGCTGGCTGCCGCGCTGCGTTGTCCGGATGCGGCCGGACGGGAGCGGTATCTCGCCTCGGTGCGGGCGTTCCTGAAGCTGATGATGGACTGGTGGGTTGATGAAAGCGGGGGGATCTGCAACGGGCTCTGGCCGGAGTATGCCGGCCCGTGGTGGTGCTCGACGGCCACGGTGGGCAAGCTGGCCCTGCTCATGCACAAGGCCACGGGCGACGCGCAGTACCAGCGGGTGGGCCTCAGAGGGATCGAGTGGCTGTCCCGCGAACACTTCAAAGAGGTCAAGCCGATCACTTTCGAGCAGCGGCCCTCGGGCATCATTTTTTACTGTTTCGATTTTTACATCACCGGGCTGGATCGTTTCCCGGCGGATTCGCCGGTTCGCGAGGCGGTGTGCCGGCAGTTTGAAGATGCCGCCGCATGGCTGGCCCAGAACCAGAAGACGCGCGGAGCGGCGGTGCCGGATTACACGCGGAAGAACGTGGACATGGCCGCGATGCCGTCGCTGATGTACGCGTTTGCCCGCAAGTGGCCGGAGCGTTTCGGTGGGCTGGTCGAGCCGGCCGACGCGGAGTTGCGCTACGTGGCCGACCTGCTGCTGCGGGAAGGGGAGCCGCAGGTGTCCCAACTGATGATCTGGGAAGTGATGACCTGGGGCATGATGTCGTATGCCGAGCGGCTGGCGCCGGGGTCGATCACGGAGGGGCGTATCGCCCGTGTCGCGCATCAGGTGCGCATGAACTGACGATCGCGGAGTCGCCGCCCAAGTAGAAGCCCGGGACTGGAAACGGCCCGGTCAGCGCAGAGGGCACGTCTGCGGCGGCGGCCGATTGGCCCCGTTGAAACATGCCTGGAAGATGCCGAAATCATCCTGGTCTACGTCGCCGTCGCGATCGAGGTCCGCGTCCACATAGGTGTCGGAGAAGACGGTAAACGCCGCGGCCAGCGTGGCGGGGGCACAGTTCGCGGTGGTCACGACCACGTCCCGGACGCCGGATGCAGCCCCGTTCAGGTTGAAGTCGCACGTCAGGCTCGTTCCACTGGTGACGTTGACGTTGGTGGCGAGGATGTCAGGTTGGCCGTTGGCGACCAGGGCCACGGTCGTCTGGCCGGCAACGAAGTTGGAACCTTGCACGACGACGTTGTTGATGAGCTGTCCGGCGGTGCCGATGTTCGGGCTGACGGACGTAACCGTCGGCGGGTTGAGGCAGGGCGGGGCCACGACCACGCCGCCCGTCAGACGCACGTCGTCCACGACCCGGTATGCCCCCTGATTGTTAACCGTCCGCAGCGAGATGCGGTTGAAGCCGCCCAGGTACGCGCGGGGACGGTTGGCCACGTAGGTGCTGTCCACCGACTGGCTCAGCTCACATTGGCTGCCCAGGACGCGCATCTTGAAGGTGTTCCACTCGATCACCGAGGTGGCGCCGGTGATGGCGACCCAGTTCTGCCCGTCGAAATACCAGGGGTATTTGACCGACCCGTTGATTCCGTTGGTGATGCCGAAGGCCAGCACGGGCAACACGGTCGGGCTGTTGGTCGAAGGCGCATGCACGTCGCCCATGGACAGTTCGATGAACACGTCGCCGTATTTAAGCTGGGTGCTGGCGGCGTTCATCCATACGGACATGACCGCTTCCAGCGGGTTGGCATCGGTGGCCTCCACATGCGTGGCCCCTGGGACCACCGCCTGCAGTTCCGCAGTCAGATCGTTGGAGATCCCAAATGGCCCGCCGGGGTTGTACTCAATCCGCAGCGATTTGGAAGGCGACAAGGACTGGATGTTGGTCACGGAGTAGCGGCTGGCTCCGGACACCGTGGACCAGATGGTGTTGTAATTCGTATCCCCCGTTCCGAGTGCGTAGGTATCCCACTGGTCGAGGTAGGCCAGCGCCCCGGAATTCAGTACGGCCGGGCGGGTGGTCCTGGCGGGGGCGGGCGGCAGCGGCTGGCAGGTCGGCGGGATGACCAAAACCGCAGGGCCGCTGAAGCAGCTCTCGAAGTGCGCGAGGTCCAGCTCGTCCACATCATGATCGAAATCAAAATCGGCAATCGTGTAAACGGCTGGCGCGATCTGGAAGGCGCCGATCAGCCGGGCCGGCACGCAGCCGGGGGTGCTGACCACCACGTCCCAGTCGCCAGGATCGGCCCCAGTGAGATCGAAGTCGCAGGTCAGGCTGGTGGCACTGGTGACATTCACGCCGCTGGCCGGGATGTTGGTAAAGCCGGCGCGGGCGAGCGTGACCGTGGTCTGGCCCGGCACGAAGTTAGTGCCGGTGATTATCGCATCCTGAACGACCTGATCGTCGTAGCCGATCGTGGGCGTGATGGCGGCCACCGTCGGCGGGTTCGCGCAGTCGCTGCTGATCAGCCGCCACCGGACCGCGTCGGCGCGGAAGATCTCGCCCGGGTCGGTGTAGGTCTCGTTGGTCTGGGTCACGGTGTAAGTTGCGCCGGCATTGAAGCTGTACTGCCCCAACGAGTTCCAGTTATTGGCTCCGTCAGGGTAGGAGACGTTGTCCTGATCGAGCAGGACGCTGGTCGATCCGCCGGCATGGGTCACGATATGTTCGACCTGCTCGCTGGCGTTGGTGGAGGCCGGCCAGGTGACGGATACCTCATACGTGCCGGCCACGGCGGGTGTGAAGCTGTAGATGGCCTTGTTGATGCCGTAGGTGGCGTGGTCCATGTAGGCCCAGCGGCTGCCGATGTCCGGGGTGCACAGGGGCGCCTGGCTCTTGGCGGTGCTGTCTGAGAAGGCGCCTACCTCTGAATAGTGGTCATGGTTGTGGCCGCCTGCCCGACTCTCGACGATGAACATGACCACGACATTGAGCTGGACGATGTAGGAGAGGGCGCTGCCCTGGGCGTTACTGATCCGGCACGCATAGCCGCCTGCGTCTGAAAGCTGACAATTGAGAATACGCAGGGTGGGGGTAGTGGCCCCGGTAATGGTCGGTCCGTCGCTCAGGTCGATTCCGTTCTTCAGCCACTGGTAGGAAAGCGGTTGCTGACCGGTGGCCGTCACGGTGAAGGTGGCCGTGCCGCCGGTGGGGACCTCCTGGGCGACCGGCTGGGTGATGATGGCTGGCGGGCCCGCCGTCTCCAGAGCGCCCATGTGCGTTTTCACGCGGAAACTGTTCCAGGTGGCGGTTCCTATTCCGGCCCAGTCGATCAGGGTGAGCGTCCAGGTACCGCTCGGGTTCTCGCCCCAGAACTCGTTGCTGGTGAACCACCACGAGGTGTTCTTGCAGTAGCCTGGCCACACCCGGGCCAGCAGGCGACTGCGCGTCCCGCTGGGCGAGGTCAACCAGGCCTCCAACTCGGTACAGTCCGTCGCCTGATAGCTCAGGTGGACTTCGACCACTTCCGTGGGGGCGCTGGCGTTGACGGTGTAGGTGCGGCTGATGCCAACCGGGTTGTTGTCGGGTATAGGCGTACTGACGGTGATGGTGCCGGTGTCGTGAATGGTCTCGGGAGTGACGCCGGTGAATTGAACGGCCATCTGGGTCAGTTCATCCGCGTCGATCAGGCCGAAACCATAGTTTGGATTGAAGTGGTAGCCGGCCGCGTTGGTCTTCCATCCGCCGGCACTGCGCACGCTGCTGTCGTTGGGGTCCACGATATCGCTGGTCATGGCCAGCAGGTGTTTGGCGAAGCGCACGTTCAGGTTGGGTTGGACCTGCTTGACCAGGGCCAGAACGCCGGCCGCCAGAGGCGAGGCCGAGGATGTCCCGCCGAAGACGCTCGTGTAGTCGGCGTCCGGGAACGAGTCCCCTCCGCCATTGTAGCCGTAGCCTTCGCCGGCGCGGTCGGTGGTGGTGATGGACCATCCGTTGGAGCTGCTGGACGGGCAGGTCACGAACACGCAGGCGCCATAGTTGCTGTAGCTGGCGTAGGTGCCGTCGCTGCCCAGGGCGGCTACGCAGATGGCGTCAGGGCTGTTTTGCAGGTCCCACTTGTTGGCGTCATCCCCCGAGTTGCCGGCCGCGAAGCAGTGGATCGTGCCGGCCGCCGTGGAGGTGCGTAAAGCGGTCTCTTCGGCCGCAGTCAACACGAAGGTCGTAATCGCGCCGTAGCTGTGGTTCTTGACCTTGATTTGCGTGTTGCTGCCGCTGCTGTGGTACAGGGTGGCGTCCACAAACATGTCGGTGGTGCCGGTGTTGAAGTCGCAACGCAGGCCGGCCAGCTTGGCCAGGGGGGCGGCGCCGGTCACGCCGAGGCCGTTGCCGCCACGGGCCGCCGCCACGCCTGCCGTGGACACGCCGTGGGCGTCACTGGCATAGACGGGGTTCGGATTGCTGTCGTTCTGGCCAAAATCCCAACTGTCCGCCGCGCTGTAGTTGGGCGCCAGGTCGGGGTGGGTGGTCTGCAGGCAGTCGTCTACGATGCCGATCACCACGCCGTTGCCGGTAATATCGCGGTTCCAGGCGCCCTGGACGCGGACGTCGAGGCCGGGGGTGATCTCGTTGATCAGGTGCCACTGGCCGGGCCAGCCACCGGAGGGCGTGTTCCTGTGGAAATAAGGATCATTGGGCACGAAGGCCATACGCACGTGGGGGCTTCGCCCGTTGGGATGAAGGGAACGGACGCGCCGGTCGACTTCGGCTCTCCTCCTGACTTCCTGCGCGGTGAGCGCGGAGCGCGCGGAAGGTGCTGAGGGCGTGGAAGGTGCGGCGAGCACGGAGGGTGCGGAGGGCACGGCCATAACACAGGCATTCGGATCGCTCTTGAGAAACCGTTTGACGATCAGGCCGTGCTCTTTGGCGAACTGTTCCGCGTCAGTGCCGGGTTCCAGGAACACCAGCATTTCGGAAGTTTCCTCGGCCGATGCTGCCTCCTGAGACGCCTGGAGTCGGGGGGCATCGGCCCACGCTGGCAAGGAGAGCCCAACAACGGCAAGGACCGCGACCGTGAGGAAGCATCGCGCGGCAAATGGCATGTCTTCCTTCCGCTCCAATAGAACTGATGCTGATAACTCTGCCTCCTTCATGTTAACATACTGGTCCTGAATCGCCAACAAAAAAGCGCAATATAGGGCTTTCGGCAGGGGCCTTCTCGTAGCGGCTCGATGCCGGTACCATGCCTTCTTGCGAGACGTGCTCCTTTTCGGATCTTCAGAAGGCGAGGGTGTTTATGCGGTATGCTGCTGTTCTGATAACGGTTGTGCTGTCTGGCTGGTGGCCTGCGTCCGTCTTGCAGGGGGTGGAGCCGGTACGCGACAAGGGGATAATGGTTGAGGAAACCAACGCATACAGGGCCCGGCTGGAGGCGGAAGTCGGAGAGGGCGGTCAGAAAGCGCCTCCGGCCCGCCGGGTGCTCCGGCCGGACCTGACGGGGATGGATCGGCCTGAGTCCCCGGATGAGTTCCGGCGGATTTTCCATCATCCGCTCGTCTGCCAGGGGCTGACCGGGCAATGCTGGGCCTTTGCGGCCACCTCCTTTTTCGAGTCGGAGATACAGCGGCTTTCCGGGCGGCAAGTACGGCTGTCGGAGATGTGGACGGTCTACTGGGAGTTTGTGGAGAAGGCCCGGGGGTTCGTACGCACGCGCGGCGAATCGAAGTTTCCGCGTGGCTCGGAGCCCAACGCCGCGATACGCATCTGGGCGCGGTACGGGGTGGTGCCGGCCGAGGCTTATCCCGGGTTTCCGCCGGGGCAGCGGATCTACGATGACCGTAAGTTGTACGCGGAGATGAACGCGTATCTCAAGGCCATCAAGGAGCGCGGCGATTGGGATGAATCACGGGCGGTGACCGACATTCGCGCCATCCTGGATCGTCATCTGGGCGCGCCGCCGACGATGGTGGAGGTGGACGGGAAGCGCGTGCTTCCGCGGGTGTACTGCCGGGTGACGCTGGGGCTGGATGTCGGCGAGTACGTCAGCGTGATGTCGCTCATGCAGGAGCCGTGGAATCAATGGGCGCAATACCCCGTCCCCGACAACTGGTGGGGCAGCCGGGCTTATTACAACGTGCCGCTGGATGAGTTCGTGCATCTGATTCGCGACGCCGTTCGCGGGGGCGTGAGCGTGTGTTTGGTCATGGATTGCCACGAGCCGGGTTTTTATTTCCGGGAGGACGTGGCGTTTGTGCCTCGCTTCGACATCCCGCGGGAATTCATCGACGACAGCGCCCGCCAGATGCGTTTCTCCAATGAGAGCACCACGGACGACCACGTCGTGCACATCGTGGGCTACCAGGAGCGCGACGGGGTGTACTGGTACTTGGTCAAGGATTCCGGCAACCTGCCGCGGAACGGCCATCTCGGGGGGTACATGTTTTATCGCGAGGATTACATCCAGCTTAAGGGGCTGGCGGTGGTTCTGCCGCGCAACGTAGTGGAACATTCCCTGGGCCGGCGGCTGGGGGCACAACCCGCAGAAGAATAGTAGAGTCAGTCATCAAGAGCAAAACAGAGCGGTCCATTGCTGGATCGCTCTGCCTGTGTCCGTGTATCGGTTTGAGGCTGGCGCGTATGGCCGGACAGCCAATCGCTTCGGATCGGCTGCTCTCCCGACCATCACTCGATCGGCTCGACGCGCGCGCCCACAACCGGTGCCGCTACCTGGCGGGTAACCTTGGCGATGCACATCAGTGGTTCCACCTGCACCACCTCGAATTCACCGCCCTCCTCGTCGGCTGTGCCGATGATCTGGCCGGTACTGTTGCGGATTTCCTTGCCCGGGATGACATAGCGGAACTTCTGGCCGGGCTGGACGCGATCCTCTGACCCGATGTCCAGAAAGATCCGTTCGCCGTGGATGGCCGCCACGCACACGGGGTTGGGGATGTTCCGGCACTTGTCCACCAGATCCTCAACGGCGTCCTGGATGGCTGCAAGGCCGTTGCCGCCGATCCCGAAGGCCTCGGCGACAAGTTGACCGGTACGCACGTCATAGAGGCTCAGATAGGCGCCGACGGCATTCTCAACCTGCTTCTGGTGCCTTTTCATCATGTCGCGCTGCCGGGCCGCGAGGGCGCGGAGCCTGCGCTGTCGGTCGGAAGGGGACGGGCTGAAAATCCGGTCGTACAGCGGGGAGTCCCCATCTTTGTAGCTCCGGGGCGCATCTGTAGTGTTTTTGAACGTCATGTCCTCGTTCAGGCCGATGGAGCCCTCCAGCAGGTACTGAACGCCCATGAGTTCACCCGACTCTGTCCGCGTTGCAGGGTTGACGTGTCGGCTCTGGCTGAACTTCTGTTCCCGGAGAATGTCCAGGATCCGCTCGCGTTCGACGACTACAAAGTCGCCGGTTTTCATCAACTCGTGTTTGAGGATCTCGCGGGCACGGGCGTTTATGCCCAAGGGCTGGCGGGTTGGCTTGCCCGCCTGGACGCCGCTGGTTTGGATGTTGACCGAGATGTTTGTGGACCCTGCGGCGGGCGTATCCGATGTCTCGGGCCCGAAGGGGACCTCCGCATCGTCAAGCGGTTTGTCCTCCGCGAAGCGGACGAGGGCGAGCACCAGCTTACGGCGCAGGCCGGGCCGACGCTTAGGTTGAATAGAATGGGTGTAGTCGTAAGTCAGTGCCGCCGTGTCTCGCGGGGGCGGGGGAGGCGGAGGTGCGATTTCGGACTCGCAGGTGTCCTGTGAGCAACCGGCCCAGCCCAGGAACGCCACCCCGATGATGATCGGCACAGCCCAACAGAGCCTGCTCATATGCTTTCTCCTTAACGGTTACTCATGGCATGGCGTCATGCGTCTTCGGGTCTCGGATGATCACTTGGTAGTCGCACACCTGGGCTCCCAGACTGACCGCCTCGTAGGTGGTCTGGGTCCTGGCCGTGCAACAGATCGGTTCCCAGTTGGTCTTTTCTTTCTCAAAGCCCTGCTCGTCGGTGAAGAGCGTGCGTATGTCCACCCAGATGTCGTCGCGGGTCTTGTTGCGAATGATCATCCGCACACGCAAGAGCCCGGTCTCGGTACGTTCGGACACAACTTTGTCCACCTGCAGAACCGCCCTGATATTCGAGCTGTTCCACTGGATACGACCCTTCTGGTGATAAGGGTCATCGATGCCCTTGTCTTTGGCTTGGTGCGTCGACGCGCAGCCGCTCAGAAGGAGCGGCAGGACGGCGAGAAAACTCAAACCCGATCTCATCGTGTACTCCTCTCCAACGTGGAGGCTGGTCTACTGTTTCGCGTCTGAAGGAACCCCGGCCAGGATCGCACCCGTAACGATCTCCTCGTATTCCCGGGTGCCGGGGGTGGGCGGCGCCATGCACCGGCCCCCTTTCACCACGTGGGGGCCGTTCTCGCACAAGCCGTTGCAATCCTTGTGGTCTATCGCCAACGTGATACCTTTCTGGCGATACAAATCGATAAGGCCGGCGGTATCGAGGTCCGTGCAGACTCCGTCCGCATGGTACTTGGCCATCAACTCATCGGTGGGGGTGCAGCAACACTGGCCGCCCAGCACCCACGGTTTGCTTTGTTTGATGTGAGGAATGCCATCGAAGCAGTGCGCCAGCTTCGGCGGCTCCTGATGAAGCAGGACGTAGGGCGGCGGCGGCTTGGCACAACCGGTCAGCAGGAACGGTCCCATCCATAGCCCTGCCGCGATGAGGAGGCTACTTCTTCGAGATGTTTTGCGTAAGCACATAAGCGTTGTCCTTGTTTTCGAGAGCATGAATCACCATGACGCGCTCGCCCTTTTCCGGGACCGAAATGAAGTGGCGGGTCACGTCGTACCGGGGCAGGTAGTTGTCGTTGACGTCGTAGAACTTGAAGTGCAGGTCGTGTACGCCGGGGCTCACCCGGGCGGCGTAGACGTGATACTCTCCAGGCAGGCTCGGCCAGAACCGGAAATCGGCGTTAATGTTCCAGAGGCCCGCAAACGTGCCGACGAACGGCGTCCGCTTAAGCACCTCCTTGGCGATGGTCTTGGTGAGTTGCCGGCCGCGCCTCGTCTGAACGCCCCGGGTGACGGCCTGGTGATAGGTGTCCAGCAGACGGAAGCCAGGCCCGCCCAGATGCCCGTCCACGTAGACGTCTACGCCCTTTTCGCGGTAGGAGACCGCCTTGATGTCATCGAATGAGCTTGACACCTGGGAAGGAACTTTGACAGGGCCCACGCCCATCTCCACGACGATAATCAAGTTAGCTTCCTGCTGAAACTCCGGGCTCAGGAAATCCTCAAAGTTGGCGGCGCGTCGCTGGATAGGGTCTGTCTGACTGGCGCCTGGCAACTGTTCGGGGGCCTGGTTTCGGGTGAGCGGCTTGGACAGGTCCAGGGCGCCCGGGACGGCCTCCTCGCCCGTGCCGTACTGCTTGTAGGAAGCGGCCTCGGCCTGGAGTTCAGCCTTGTAGGCCTTGGCCCGCTGGGCCTTCATTTGTTCGAGTTCGCGTTCCTGGCCTTGGTGCGGCACAACGACGCCGGCTTTTTTGAACGCAACGCGGGCATTATCCTGGCTGCCAAGCTTGAGATAGGCCCGGCCCAGCCAGAAGTGGCCCAGTTGAAAATCGTCCCTGAACTGCTTCATGTCGTCGTCGCGCGTGGCGGTGGCGTGCAGCGACTGGGCGAAGAAGATCCGCGCATTGTTGTACTCGCCGCGCAGGTAGCACGCGAGGCCGGCGTAATAGTCAAGTAAGGCCCGCTCGTGGGGCTCGCCTTTGAAGAACTTGACACCTTCGTTGCCCAGCGCTGCCAGCGTCTCGGTAGTGGCGTCGTGGTACTTGGCGACGGCCTCCGTCGTCTCCTTGGCCACCCTGTCGGCGTCCAGGATATTACCGCCCAGCACGGCCGCGGTCGTCTGGCACATGCCGTACTGGACGTACTCGTCCTTGTGCCTGTCGTCGTTTCGGTACTTCTCAAGAATGACGAGGGCGTCCCGGCAGTCCGGGCACACCTCGCATCGTCCACCGCTCATGGCCCGGGCCAAGCGGATCTGCTCCTTAGACGGTCCGCACCCGCCGACCAGGGCGGCAATGATGCTCGTCACGAGCAGACCGCCTCGCCAGCTCCGCGGAAACTGGAATGCTTGCACGTGTCTCATCTGCAACCTGCCTCTCTGTGTTTAGCGGTAAACGGGGCTGAGCGTCGAAGCCTTCTTGATCTCGTACTCATCCTCCCAGACGATGGCCTGAGTGGCCGCGTCGGTGAGACGGAAGCTGAGCCGGTAGTACGTGGTGCTGCCTTTACCTGCAACCCGGTCGATGGATCCGATGCGGCCGGTCAGCCAGTAATCGGCACCCAGGCGGTCCTTCGGGCCCGCGCTGGTAGCCCGGCCCTGCTCCTTGTCGCGGGTCTCCCTCTTGCTGGCCTCGTCCACGCTCTCCTCGCGATCCAGGAAGACGATTTTGCCTTCGGCATGCTTGATGAGAATCGTGCGGATCTTATGGGTGAACTCGTTCTCCTTGATGTAATCGTCGGTCTCGTTCTGGACATCGTGCAAGGCCACCTTCGGTGGCGTTGACGCGTTCTGGATCGGCCGGATCTGTACCAGCGAGCGGGCCATTCTCTCACACACAGACCGGAAATCCTGGCTGCTCAGGCCCGTGCCCACCTCCTGGTCAGAAAGGGAATCGGGGTCCACGCGCTTGGTCTCGCCGGTGCAGCCGACCATGGCGGCTATCGCCAGCATCCCACCGATGGGAACAAGCCACCGATACCATTTGTTCCAATTCATGCGAAGTCTCCTCACGTCAACTGCAGCACATTTACCGCCCGCCGGGGCGCTTCGCTCCCGCCGATGCGGACCGACAACACGCAACGCATACCCGGATTGTCTGTACGGGGGCTCGGCGGAAGGGATTCCGCGTTCAGACCAATGCAACCCTCGGGTCGGACCTTGGGACCGATAATGCGGGGAACCACTGTCAGCATGAATGAGGTACCTGCCCTAAAGGCCGCAGAGGGAAAGTAACAGGTCAAGAGACAAGCAGCAGTGCCAAACCGAACTAGACCCATGATCCGCGTCAAAGAGAGACCACAACAGTTGACTCGTAAAGCCAACTGTTGCTCGATCCTCGCAGACTGCCGCCTTGCTGCCTGAGAGTGCGAGCAGCTCGAAAATCTAAAGCTCTTTGTATATTTGTCAAGTAATCTTCTGGCCTTTTGGATATTCTTTTTGATTTGGCTGGATCTTTAAATGCTTTGGGCGAAGTCGTGGGGCGACATCAGCCGCCGGCCCGTCCGGAGCACCCTTCTCCCTAAGCCGTCCTCTTGTTACCATGCTGCGGAATCAGGAACCCTGTCGGGGCCCGGTATTTCAGGAGATCCCATGTCGTATCAGCCCATTCTGAACCTGCGGCAGACCGAACGCGCCATCCGCATTGTCAAGGAATACTTTCAGACCCACCTGGCCGAGGCCCTGAACCTGGTCCGGGTCAGCGCACCTCTCTTTGTGCTGGCGGATACGGGGATCAACGACAACCTCAACGGGATCGAGCAGCCGGCCTCTTTTGCCATCAAGGGCATGGGCGGACGGCGGGCCGAGCTGGTCCAGTCGCTGGCCAAGTGGAAGCGGATGGCCCTGGCCGACTACGGCTTCGAGCCCGGCGAAGGCCTGTATACGGACATGAACGCCATCCGTCCGGATGAAGTGTTGGACGCGACGCATTCGATCTACGTGGACCAGTGGGACTGGGAGCGGATCATGCGGCCGGAAGAGCGGAACGTGGCCTTCCTCCGCGAGATCGTGGAGCGGATCTACGCGGTCATCCGGGCCACGGAAGCGCACATGGCCGGCTTCGATGCGCGGCTCCGGCCATGCCTGCCGGAACGGATTCACTTCATTCATTCCGAAGAACTTCAACAGCGTTATCCGGACCTCTCGCCGCGTGAGCGGGAGGACCGCATCTGCCGGGAAAAGGGCGCGGTGTTCATCATCGGCATCGGCGCGCCCCTGGCCGATGGCCGGCCCCACGACGGACGGGCCCCGGACTACGATGACTGGACCACCCCGACGCCCGGGGGCAAGGGGCTCAACGGCGACATCTTCGTGTGGAACCCGGTGCTGGAACGCGGCTTCGAACTGTCCAGCATGGGCATTCGCGTGGACGCCGAGGCGTTGAAACGTCAGCTTGCTCTGACCGGCCAGGAGGCACGGCTCAAGCTGCTGTTCCATCAACGGCTGCTGGCCGGCGAGCTGCCGCAGACCATCGGCGGCGGTATCGGGCAGTCGCGGCTGTGCATGTTCTTCCTGCGCAAGGCGCACGTCGGCGAGGTGCAGTGCAGCGTGTGGCCCGAGGAGATGCGCACGGAGCTGAAGGCCAAGGGCATTACACTGCTCTGAAATGAGAACTGAGAAGTGAGAAGTGAGAAGTGGGTACTGGCAACTGAGGACTCAAAACTGAAAACTGAGAACTGAGAACTGAAAACCCCCGGGCGAAGCCTGCGGCCGGCTTGAGCGAATCTGCTTTTGCGACTACTTTGCCGGCCGGAGGAACTGCCCATGGTCAACTCGAAACCAGGTTGCCGATCCTGTCGGCGAGACGCGATTCTTGTCGGGATGGTTGCCTTTGCGACTATCGTGTTCGCTGCTCCCCAGTTGGACCCGCCCTGGTTGAGCGGGATCCAGTGGCCACGGCCGGAGGTGGTTGATCCGGGACCGGTGGGCGGGCCGCCGTCGGACGCTATCGTGCTCTTTGACGGCAAGGACCTGTCGGAGTGGGCCGGTGAGGTAGACAAATGGAAGCTCCAGGACGGCTACGGGATTGCCGGGGGCACCATCACCACCCGGCGGGCCTTCGGCGATTGTCAGCTCCACATCGAATGGGCCGCTCCGACCGAGATCAAGGGTGACGGCCAGAACCGGGGCAACAGCGGCGTCAAGCTGATGGGCTGCTACGAGGTGCAGATCCTTGATTCGTATGACAACGAAACCTATTACGACGGCCAGGCCGGGGCCATCTACAAGCAACGCCCGCCGCTGGTGAACGCCTGTCGCAAGCCGGGCGAGTGGCAGACGTACGACATCATCTTTCGCGCCCCGCGCTTTGACCAGACCGGCAAGCTGCTCCGTCCGGCGTTCATCACCGTGTTACACAACGGCGTGCTGATCCAGGACCATTTCGAGCTGCTGGGCCAGACCGCGTACCGCAAGCCCCCGATGTACCTGCCGCATCCGGCCAAGCAGCCGCTCTTGCTGGCTTACCACAGGCACCCGGTGCGGTTCCGGAACATCTGGATCCGGGAACTGGGAGATACGCGCGAGGACCTCGTCAAGCCGCTGCGGGAGAAACTCGCGAAGTCAGCGAGCAGCCGGCCGGGATGATGATGAAACCGCAGATGCACGCAGGTGGACGCAGATTCAAATCATCCGCGTTTATCTGCGTTCATCTGCGGTTAATCATTCCTGCTCAATCAGCAAGATAGCGGTAGTTGAATCGGGCCTCCGGGGCCACGTCGCCGCTCAGGTAGAAGTCCATGACGTCGCCGGGCTTTTGCAGGTTGTCGGCCCATTTGAAATCCAGAGCCAGCTTCGTGGTATTCTCCGGCAGGCCGAGCACGGATCGCGGAATGGCCAGGTGAAGCTGGTTTCCTTCCACCCGGCAGCTTGCCGTCCCGGCCTCCTGCCAGTTCCATCCGCCGGCGTTCTTTTCGACCAGGACGGCGCCCTTTTCGCCTTCAGGTGAGCCAGCCGCCCGTTTGCCTGTCCGGTTGACGATGAAATCGTAGCCCGCCCAGCCGGTGGCCGGGTTCTGGTCGGCATCGATGAACAGCCACATCCAGTTCGGGTCGCTGCGCGGCGTGAGGGGCTCGCGTGTTCGGACGTAAAAGTAGACGTTTTTCGCGTCGCGGGCGACCTTGCAGGCCACGATGTCATTCCGGCCGGTCTTATTCTCGTAGCGCAGGCCGCCGGCGCCGTCAAAGTCCCGGGGCAGGGTCTCGTTAATGTGGTCGGAGAATGTGGGGTCGACATCTTTCCACTGCTCAAACCGGCCGTCGAGCTTGATGGTGGTCGGGGCCGAGGCCTTCGGCATCGGCGGGGCGCCTTTGTACCGGCGGATGTGGGCCACCATCTGCCAGTAGTAGTTGTCGTTGTGGCCGCCCTTCATGGGCTCGATGTCACGGCTGTGCTCCTGGTCGTACTGGTCTACGAAATAGAAGCGTCCCTTGGGATCCCCCCAGCGCCCGGCAATCCATTCGTTCCAGCCGGTGACCATCACGAAGGGCGGGTTTAGTTCATGGGCCCGTTGCCACTGTTCGGCGAAGTTGTGGCCGTGCTGGATCGCGTCAGGGGCGGGATCTTTCTTGCCTTTGTGGAAACTCCGGCCGCGGGCGTCGCCATAACTCATGGCCGTGGGATAACCATCGGAAACGCGGAGGTTCTGGGCCACGGACACGTTGACCTGCTCGGGCTTGTCGGGGTCGTCCGTGTAGCCGTAAACCTGGGGGTAGACGGCTTCCCAGTGCCAGGCGTTCTGCGTATTGGCGATCTCGAACGGCCAGTGAGCGCGGCGGAGGGTGAAGAAGGCCTTCAGTTCCTCATCCGCCTCCTTGGGGTCGCAGATCATGAGCGGCTTGCCCTGCCAGTGGAACCATAGTTCCGGATAGAGGCCCGGCTTGTACAGTTCGTCATAGATCTTCCGGGCTGTCTTTCCGGCCTGGGTGTTGACCATAAAGGCGAACTGCGGGGTCCAGCCGCCCTCCTGGCGGATCTGGCGGAAGACTTTGCAGAGGGCCATGTACTGCTCGTGATAGGTGAGGGCGTTGGTGGTGTCGAAGATGAGGGTGTCAATGCCCGCGTCGGCCAGGAGATTGGCGTGCCGGCGAAGCACCCAGGGGTCGGGGGTGAGATAGTAGCCGTAGAGCGGCTCGCCCCAGTAGTGGGACTGGCCGATCTTGCCCCACAGCGGCGATTCTGGTTTCTGGAGCGCGTCGGGGTCGGCGGCGAGGATACGCGCGATGTCGTAGGGGCCCTCCCAGTGGGGGCTGCGGTTGTGGCGCTCGTTGAGCCAGAGGAAATAGAAGATGCCCACGAAGCGGTTCGGGCGCGGAGGGCCGACTTCCCCGGGCGTAGGAAGCTTCCGGCCGAGTGCGTCCACTGCCGGCCAGACGACGCCGGGGTTGGCGCTCATGAGCGGCTTCTGTGCCAGAACGGTTCCGCCACCGCACAGGGCGATCAACAGTGATACACCGAGATACTGATGGTGATTCATTGGGGTTCCTTCCTCTTTCATTGGCCAGGGGGATCGCAGCCCCGCCCCTGGAGAGGTGGAGCGCCCGCGCGAACTCAAGGCGTGTTTGAGAGCGCATACCGAAAACCGGAAATCCCACCGGCAAGACGCCGGTACCACACTCGTCCCGCGGCGCACAGTAAGTGGAATTGCGCCTGTTTGCAAGGGGTCGGAGCGCGTCCACCCCGTCATGTGCCGGCGAAATAAGCCCCGGTTTCATGGACCGGAGGATCGATGTAGGATAGGAGGCAACACCGGAATTGCTCTCCGGGCGGAGGTGTCTGGGATCATGGCAGCCGAATACGATGTGCTGATTCGCAACGGAACGATTTACGACGGGACAGGGCTCCGGCCATACGTGGGCGACGTCGGGATCGTGGGGGAGAAAATCGCGTATGTGGGGCCCGGCGGGGCGGGCCGGGGGGCCAGGGAGATCGACGCGACCGGCCTGGCGGTGGCGCCCGGTTTCATCAACATGCTCAGTTGGGCCTGCGACGACCTGCTGGTTGATGGCCGCTCGCAGAGCGACATCCGCCAGGGGGTCACGCTGGAGGTGATGGGCGAGGGCAGCTCCATGGGGCCCTGGAACGAGGCCATGAAACAGGCCGACCTCGAGCAGCAGGGCGACATCCGGTACGACATCGCCTGGACCACCCTGGGAGAATATCTCGATCACCTCGTGGCCCGGGGCGTGTCCTGCAACGTGGCCTCCTTCGTGGGCGCGACCACCGTGCGCGTGCACGAACTGGGTTATGCCGATCGCCGGCCCACGCCCGCCGAGCTGGAGCGCATGTGCGCGCTGGTCCGCCAGGCGATGGAGGAGGGGGCGGTGGGGGTGGCCTCGTCGCTGATCTACACGCCGGCGGCCTTTGCCGACACCGCCGAACTGGTGGCCCTGGCCCGGGCCGCGGGTGAGTACGGCGGCATGTACATCTCGCACATCCGCAACGAGGCCGACAGCCTCATTGAGGCTTTCGAGGAGCTGGTCAGCATCGCCCGGCAGGCCAACGTGCGGGCCGAGGTGTATCACCTGAAGGCCTCCGGACAGGACAACTGGCACAAGCTCGATGAATTGATCGCCCGCATCAACGAGGTACGGCGGGCCGGGCTGGCCGTCACCGCGGACATGTATACGTATCACGCCAGCTCCACGGGGCTGGATTCGGTCATGCCGCCGTGGGTCCAGGAGGGCGGCCATCGCGCCTGGGTGGAGCGACTCAAGGACCCGGCCATTCGCGCCCGGGTCAAGCGCGAGATGAACGAGAAGAGCATCGCGTGGGACAACGGCTATCTTTCGGCGGGCTCGCCGGCCGGCATCCTGCTGATTGGGTTCAAGAACGAGCAGCTTCGGCATCTTGCCGGCAAGTCGCTGGCCGAGGTGGCGGCGCTGCGCGGGCAACCGCCGGAAGAGACGGCCATGGATCTTGTGATCGAAGATGACAGCCGGGTGCAGGCGGTGTTCTTCTCCATGTCCGAGGACAACATTCGCCGGCAGATCCGGCAGCCGTGGATGAGTTTCTGTTCGGATGGCGGGTCCATCTCCGCGGAGGGCGTGTTCCTGAAGCGCAACCGCCACCCGCGGACATACGGAGCCTTTGCCCGGCTGTTGGGCAAGTATGTGCGTGACGAGGGGCTGATCCCGCTGGAAGAGGCGGTGCGGCGACTCACCTCATTGCCGGCCGGCAATCTACGGATTCAGCATCGCGGACGACTCCAGGCGGGCTGTTTCGCGGACGTGGTAGTATTCGATCCGGCCACCATCCGCGACAACGCGACGTTCGACAAGCCGCATCAATACGCGACGGGCGTTCAGCACGTGCTGGTAAACGGCGTACAGGTACTCTGCGACGGAGAGCACACCGGGGCCAAGCCCGGCCGCGTGGTGCGCGGACCGGGGTACAGGAAGAGTCAGTAGTCAGTAGTCAGTGGTCAGTTGCTGGGTCAGTCGTCCTTTTGTCAGATGTGTTGGCGTCCGCGCCTGGTGAGCCAGGGCAGGTATCCTGCAACTGACCAAAGGACAAAGAACCCAACTACTGACAACTGACCACTGACTACTGACAATTTCATCACTCGGCAGGCTTTGTCTCCACAGGCAGTTTCACCTCCGGCCACTCATACAGCACCGTGCAGGTTTCGTCGTGGAGCTTCTGGAATTCCGCGATATCGGATGAACTGCCGGCTTTTCTCGGAACTTTATTGTAGATGAACGAAAAGGCCAGCCATTGGCCTTTGCGGGTCTGGAGATATCCGCTGGTGGAGCAGACGCCGCCGATGTAGCCGGTCTTGCCGTACACCTTGCCTTTGAGGCCCGGCATGCGACTGAGCAGCGAGCCATCCACACCGGCGATGGTCAGGCTGTCGCGATAGACCTGGCTGTCCGGCCGGGAGAACATGACGGTCAGCAGCTCGGTGAGCATCCGCGTGGTGACGCGGTTGCGGTCGCTCAAGCCGGAGCCGTCGATGGCGGACAGTTGTGCATCGTCGATGCCGCATTTCTTCAGGAAGGCGTGCAGGGCTGCCGCGCCGCTCTCCCATGAGCCGGGAACCCGGCGGCCTTGTTGGGCCTCGAAAGCCTGCCCGGTCAGCTTGGACATGCATTCGGCGAACATGTTCTGGCTGTTTTTGTTGATCCGCGCCAGGACGTCGGTGATCTTCGTCTCGTGGGTGGCGATGATCTTGGCGGCCGGCGGAGGCATGACGCCGTCCAGCGGGGTTTCCGATCGGCGGACCTGCCCGGCGATTTGTATGCCGCGCTTGGCGAGCTGCACGCGCAACGCTTCCGCGAAGAACGCGCCCGGATCATCGATCGGTTTGCTGATCAGCTCCTTGCGTTCGGTGCATCCGCCGCTCAGGGTATAGACGTGTTCGCCGGGTGATTTTTGGATCGATGGAGCCTTCTTGTCGCCGGTGATGCAGTTGTTGATCACCTTGATGTTGTCCACCGGGGGCATCACTTCGTAGCGGGCCGGCTTTCCCGGCTCGCCGGGGAAGACGGTGATGTCGATGGTGTTATCGTTAAAGTTAAGGCCGGCCACAGGCGCGGCGTACCAATCGACGAGGAAGTGCTTGTACCAGGCCGGGTGAACAAGCTGGCGATCAAATGCGCCGTCATAGTAGACCAGGTCGCCGGCGATGCGGCGGATGCCGCGACGCTCCAGTTCGAGGGCCCATCGCTCCAGCATGGTCACCGGGGTCTCCCCGGCGGCCTTGGCCAGGCGGTAGTCGCCGGTGCCGGGATCGCCCGTGCCGATCAACCACAGATCTTCGCCGTCCTGGGCCAGGTACGTCTTGAAGGTGTGGTGGGGCCCGAACATATCCAGCCCCGCGGCGGTGACCAGCAGCTTGAAATTGCTCGCGGGAATGCAGGCTTCGTCGGCCCGGCGGGCGTAGAGTTCGCGCCCGGAGGGCAGCTCCACGACGCGGGCATGAATCACCGCGCCGGTGGAGGAGAGGCGGTCCAGAATGGCGTTAAGTCCCGTGGCCAGTTGGGCGGGGGCCGCAGTCTGAGCGGCGCAGATTGCCGTCAGGCAGGCGGTTAAAATGAGGGCTGAAACGGCCGACCAACGCAATGTACGAGGACTCCTCACGGTCTTCTCCTTTCCGCGCCCAGGCGCGAAATAAACAGGCCCGTCAGGGTAACGTCGACATGCCCGATTCGGAAGGAAAAAGTCTATTTAAAATAATGTTGACTCTCACCCCTCGTTTGATACGATAAAGTTCTGTTGACTGGTTAGGGCGAGAAGCCGCCATGTGGCCCTTGAGTCGCGGGCCATTCGCCGGGATGGTCTCACCGGCTGATAAGAGCGCACCTTCGGAAGCGCCCTCGGCTGGACCCCCGGCACGAGGCGGCAAGACCGGATTGTTTCCCTTCGAAGTGATCCGTACCGCCCTTGGTATCCATTTCTTCATGCGTGGAGGAGAAACCATGCGTTTGTGGCGTGCCATGATCCCATCGTCCGGGTCGCCTGTGTTACTGCAGTTGTTGATATTATCGGTCTTGGCGGTGACGCTATGCGGCGTGGTCGCCCCGGCCTTTGCGCAGAACCCGGGAGGTTCCCTTCAGGGCTTCCGGGCCTCGCTTGATCCGCAGGTGTTTAAGCGAGGGGGCTACGGCCCATTCTCCGAGCCGCTCGGTCCGATCTTCGAGCAGGCCGCTGCCCAGTACAACGTGCCGCGTGAACTGCTGCTGACCTTGGGCTGGTTTGGCAGCGCCTTCGAAAACCGCGGCAGTCAGCCCACCATCGAGTACGGCTACGGGGTCATGGCCCTGCGTCAGAATAATCTCGGGGGAAACTCCCTGGAACTGGCCGCCGGCCTCCTGGGGGTATCCGTTGACCTCGTTAAGTCGGACCCGCGGCTGAATATTATCGGCGCCGCGGCGGTGCTGGATGCCTATGCCGCCCAGGCCAACGTGGATCGCTCGGGCGGGTTGGATGCCTGGTACCAGCCGGTGGTCATGTATGCCGGACTCGACGAGGAAGACAGCCGTTTGTTTGCCGATGGCGTCTTCAACCGCCTGCGTGAGGGGTTGGATGTCACCAACACCTGGGGAGAAACGTTCAGTTTTAAGCCCCAGGGGATCAGCGTCGAACTGAACACCATGGCGAAGCTGTTCGTCGCCCCCACCGACGTCACCCCCGCCGATGGCCCCCAACCCGGTCCAGACTATGGCCCGGCCGTCTGGGATCCCGCCGCCTCCTGTAACTACACCGCTACCTCCTATACCAAGGACACCATTGTCATTCACACCATCGAGGGCACCGCGGCCGGCTGCCGCTCGTGGTTCAAGAACTGCAATGCCAAGGTCTCGTCCCAGTACGTGGTCAGCGAGGCCGGCGGGGTGTGGCAGTGCGTGCGCGAGTCCTACAGGGCCTGGCACGCGGGCTGCCTGAACAACCGTTCCATTGGTATCGAGCACGAGGGGTATGCCTCCTCGTCCAGCCATCCGACCGCTCTCTATAACGCTTCCGCGCTCCTGTGCCGTGATATGTGCAATCGTCGCGGCATTCCCAAAGCCCACCGGAGTTGCGCCCCCGGTATTCTCGGGCACAACGACGTCAATAATTGCCACTGCGGTGGTACCCATTGGGATCCCGGCTCGGGGTGGAACTGGACCTACTTCATCAACCAGATCAATGGCACCCCGTCGGAGCCCGCCTGGGCCGCCACGTACACGAACCATTCCTATCCCGCCACCATGGAGGCCGGCTCTACGGCCGTCGCTTGGGCGGAGTTCCGCAACGACGGTACCAGTGCCTGGCATCATTGTGAGGTCCGCTTGGGCACCTCCAGTCCGCAGGACCGTTCCAGCCCCTTCTGCACGCCTAATAACTGGGCGTGTGCCGATGGCAGCAAACCCGGTTGCAACCGACCCACGGACGTGGACCAGTGGGAAGTCACCAAGGGCAACGTTGGTCGATTTACCTTTATCCTGACCGCGCCGTCCACCCCGGGCACGTACACTGAGAAGTTCAAGCTGGTCCGCGAAGGCGTGACCTGGTTCGGTCCGGAAATCACCTGGACCATCACCGTGACCGCCAGCAAAGGCAATCTCAGCGGCAAGGTGACCAATGCCTCTACTTCCGCGGCCATTGCCGGGGCCACCGTTACCCTGTCCGGCGTGGGTTCCACCACCACCAACAGCTCGGGCAATTACACCTTTAGCAACGTCAACGCTGGAACTTACACCGTTTCGGTCAGCGCGACGAGTTTCAGCCCGGCCAGCAGCAGCGTGACCATCAGTGCCGGGGGGACCGCGACCAAGGACTTCGCCCTTACGCCGACCGACACCCAGGCGCCGCCGGCCCCGACCGGCCTGACCGCCAATGCGGCGTCGCAGACCACGGTTCAACTGAGCTGGACCGCCTCCACGGATAACGTGGGCGTCACCGGCTATGACATCCGCCGGAACGGTTCGGTCATCGGCTCCAGCTCGAGCACCAGCTACACGGACAGCACGGCCAGCGCCAACACCACCTATACCTACGAGGTCCGGGCCAAGGACGCCGTGCCCAACTACTCCGCCTGGAGCAGCCCGGTTACCGTGACCACGCCACCGAATCCGCCTTCGCCGCAGGTCGTCTTCTCCGATGGCTTCAACGGCAATCTCAATAACTGGACCCAGCAGGTGCAGAACTTCGATTACAGCACCGCTATGAACCGCGGCGGCCTCACTGGCGCCGGCGCCGCCTATCTCAATGCCGGTGGCTCGGACCAGATGTATCACACCTTTACCCGCCCCTTTGCCCAGGCCAAGGCCTCCGGCTACTTCTATGACAGCAAGGGCGGTTGGAAGGCGAGCGTGTGCGGCAATTCCTATCGCCAGGCGCTGTCCCTGCGCGACAAGGACAATGCCGCGGCCATGTTCCTCGATAATGAGTTCTACAACGCTCCGGATAACGGCAAGTATTACTATCGCGTAGTCGCCCAAAGCGGCGGCGTCGGGCATACCGCCTACGCCACCCGCGATCCGAACACGGATTGCACCGGTACCTGGGTCCGCTTTGAGACCATCGTCACCCCGGGCGCGCCCGGCGCGGGCACGCCCGGAACCGCGCAGTTCAAGGTGACCGATCGCGCTGGTACCGGCACCGTGACCGTCAACCTGCCCCCCGACTTCTTCAACTGGGGCGTGGGCCGCATCACCCTGGGGCTGGGTAACTCTTCGGTCGCTGAGGGCTACTGGGATGATATCTCCTTCGAGGCCACGCCTCCGGGCGTGCCGGTCATGGGCCAACCGACCGTGCTGTCGGCCACCGAGATCCGCTGGGCTTTCAGCCCCGTCGACAACAACGTCTTCGGATTTGACGTGGCCGATGCCGCCGGAACGGTGGTCTCTCCGAATTGGCCGGCGGCCGGCTGGATCGGTCATAACGACAACACCTGGACCGAAACCGGCCTGACCCCCAACACCCAGTACACCCGCAAGGTTCGGGCCTGGAACGGCACACTTAATAGTGCGATCTGGTCCGCGACTGCCACGGCCTGGACCCTGTCGGCTCCGCCGACGTCCGGCAGCGTGACGCCCAGCAGCAGCTCTGTCTGCCTCGGCGGTACGATCACCTGGACGGCGACGCAGGGCTTTGGGCCTGGCAAGGTCCAGTACTACAAGTACGCCTGGAACCAGAACCCCACCCACACCTTCGACGGGTCGGAGGCTATCTGGTCGGCCGGAACCATTGAGACCCAGGCCACCGCGCCGGGCGACTGGTACCTCCACATCCAGGGCTTCAACGGAGAGGACGTGGCCAATGGAACCTACGCCGCGCCCATCACCGTCAACCCGGCCACGACCGTCACCACTTCCCCCGTCAGCGTCCTCGCCTGCGAGGGCCAGGAGGCCTCTTTCACCGTGGCCGCCCAGGGTGGGGAACTGGCCTACCAGTGGCAGAAGGATGAGGTCGACCTGACCGATGATGGCCACTTTACCGGTGTCACCACCGCAACGCTGACCATCACCCAGGTCGCCGCCGGCGATATCGGCAGCTATCGCTGCGTCGTGACCGGCAGTTGCGGCTCGGCCACTTCGGATGACGCTCAGTTGACGGTCCAGTCCAGTACCGTCATCACCGAGCAACCCGAGCCGCGAACAGCCTGCACGGGAGCGCCCGCCGGCTTCACGGTCATTGTCGAGGGCGACGGCGCTATCTCCTATCAGTGGCAGAAGGATGGCGTGGACCTGGTCAGTGATGACAGGGTGACTGGAGCCGATACCGCCGCCCTGATCATTAATCAGGTGTCCCTGGCTGACGCCGGCGTCTACCGCTGCCTGGTGACCAGTGAGTGCGGTAACCCGATCTCGAATGAAGTGACCCTGGTCGTTAACGAAAGCAGCGTGCTGGATCTGGATCGCGACTGCGATGTGGACCAGGACGACATCATCCTGTTTGAGCTCTGTGCCACCGGGCCTGCTATCCCCTTCTCCGATCCGCAGTGCGCGAAGGTGGACCTGGATGACGACAGCGATGTGGATCAGTCCGACTTCGGCCTCTTCCAGCGCTGCATCAGCGGTGAGGATATTCCGTCCGATCCGGCTTGCGGGAGTTAATCAACGGCCCGGCGACCGCCGGGGCGGCTCGGATGGGGCCATAGCCCCGCAATTCGAGTGTGGTTTCCGGCGTTTGCCGTGAGCAGGTCTGTCGCGATTAAGGGGGACATCATCCCTTGAGGATGGTGTCCCCCATTCCATTGCCAGCGCTCCTTCCAGTTGGCGAGCTTCGCGGTCCTGTGGCGGTCGGACAGGTCCCCGAAGGTGAGTGACCGGCCATTCCCCTTGCAACGGCCGGGCTCCGTACCGGCCGTTCTCGCCGTCGCGGCTGGGGTGGCCCCCCGGCGAACGCTGGGTGCCGACCGTTTTCCTTGTGGCGGCTGGGCTCTGTACCGGCCGTTCTCCATCCTTCTGTGCCGATCGTTGTCCGGACAAGATGCCCGTCCCCCGTTCGGATCCATGAAGGCGGGCAGGATGCCCGCCCCCCCTGCATCGGCGGGACGCCGGTGCCACACTGGTTCTGCAAAGGCAGGACGCTGGGGCGAGACAGCACGGCTCAAGAGCCGTGGCACACAAATCGCGCTGCTTGTTGTCTCACCATCGCGCACGGTCGTAATAGGATGGTGCCCCTCATCAACAGGCGTCATTCGGCTCGTTGCCGGCTACAGACCCCAGAACCGGTCGCCATGCTCATCGGGGGTGTTGCCGCGGGCCCAGTCCCGCCAGTTGTCGAGGATCTTGGTCAACAGCGGGCAGGCGGCCAGGGCCGGCAGTTCATCGCGCAGACGCAACACGCTGGTCCGGCGCAGCGAGGCCACCAGCGGGCGGGTAGTCAGGCGGGCCTCCAGCAGCAGGGTCCGGCACAAGCCCACGCGATCGTCGTATTCCGTCTGGATGGATTTGGCCTTGCGAAGCAGGTGGCCGGCCGCCCGGAGATCGGGTTCGATTTTGGCCCGGCAGGTGAGGTTGAAGTCCGCCCAGTCGCCCCGGAACTCGCCCGCGAGCTGGATGTGCTCCGCCCGGCGAAGCTGGAGCAGCGCCCGCTGCGAGTTGCCCAGCCGCCGGTTGGCTTCCGCCCAGCCGCACAGCAGCCGGGCCAGGATGCGCGGATCGGCCTCGTCATTGCGCTCGTCGCGGTAGGCCCGGGTCAGCAGGTCGCGGGCTTGGTCGGCCTGGCCTTCGGCCATGAGATAGTGGGCCCAGTATTCGCGGAACAGGACCGCATCTCCAGTACGCGAGTAGCCGTTGTCCGCCAGCAGCCGGCGGCCCCGGTCGATCCAGGCGGCGATGTCCGGATGGGGACGCAGTCCGCGGAAACGCAGCGCCTGCATGTAGTCGGTGCAGGCCGAGAGCGTGAAGGTGCCGTCGTGATAGAGGGCATCCAGCAGCGGCAGTGAGTCGAGGTAGCCCCGGCGGGCCTGGATCCAGGACATGTGCCGGCGGAACTCCAGCAGGGAATTCGGGCTGAGGCGATGCTGGTGCATGCGAAGCGATTCCAGCAGCGTGGCCGCCGCCCCGAAGTTGCCTTCGCGGTACAACTCGTGCAGATCGCGAAGCTGGCGGGCGCGCGTCAGAGGTTCGGACTGGGCCTCTTCCGACGCGGCGATGGCCACCCATTCGGCGCCCCGGCCGAAGGGATCGCGCAGATCGAGCCAGCGGTTGGACCGCAGATCGAGGATGCGATCCCACTCGCAGGCCGCCCGGCAGCGCGGGCCGGCCAGCTCGCGAATCCACTGACCGCGCAGCGCGGGGCGCCCGGCGGGTGGCTCGGTCATGGCCTTGGCGATGTCTCCCACCCCTTCAACGCAGTGGTCAAGCACCCCCTCCTTGACCAGCGTGTTGAAGATCCCCGATGGATCCAGCTCCCCGAATCGGAAATCCAGCTCACAGAGCCGCGAGCGGGCGGCCAGGAACCGTTCCGCCTCCTCCCGGCTGATCCCCTGGTGCGAGAGGGCCTGGATGACGTCGGCCTGAGGCGCGGGTTCCGGAGGCTGTTCGGCCATCAGCATGGCGGCCAGCACCGGATCGCGCAGCGTGGAGCGGCGCAGCATGCGCCCCGCCGGCCCGATGCCCCGCACTCCGATCCGCTGAAGCGTTTTGTTGAGCTGTTCGACGCGCTCCCAGGGCAAACCCTGTGAATGCAGGAAGTCGGTGTAGATGCTCCACTTGATGGCCCAGTCCAGCATTCGATTCACGCCGGCCGCCCCGTTTTCCAGCCGATTGAGCATCTGTTCGAAGGCGTCGGCAAGCGGGGGGGCCCAATCGGGCATGAAGCCGCGTCCCAGATGCGTGCGGATGGTCCCGAGAATGTGCCGCTGGATGGCCAGCGCGGTGAGTTGCCGGCCGTCGGTCGTATCCGCCGCGACCCGGCACGACGGGTCCGAAGCGAACAGGTGCAACGCCTTGACCGGGTCCTTGAGCTGAATCCCGGCGCCGACCGGCACGCCGTTGTCGGCCATGACCAGCACCAGCACAGTGACCCCGAAGCGCAGAAAGGGGCCGTGCTGCGACATCAGCCCTTCGCCGCAGATGAGATGCAGACGCTTGTAGGAGCCGCCGCACAGCGGCTCGTCCCGCGTGTGCACGAGGGCCCGTCCGGCGGTGGAGGAAGAGGACACGCGGTCGTGAATGTGACAGGTGCCGCGCGGCGAAAGGGTGAACTCGATGCCCGGGTGGGCTGCGTTCAGGCCTCCGGCTCCGGTGTAGATGATGCGTGACACCAGGTGAGGGATGATCTGGTCAGCCAACCGGCCGATGTCGGTTCGATAGTAGAGGTACGATTCGTGATCGCCGTACGTGGCCAGCGTGCCGCTGTAGTCCACATTGCCGCGCGCGGCGGCCGCGCCCACGCCGGCGGCGAGTTCGGCCACCAGCCGATCACCCGCCTGGATATATTGAACCAGTTGCCATGGATCGCTGACTTCGGGGGTGGCATATTCGGGGTGGCCCTGGTCGGAGTAGAGCCGGCCTCCGTTGCAGAGGAAGAGCCCCGAGGAAATATGGCCCGGCAGCGAAGGCATGACCTGCTGGGCCCGGCGGATCAACCGGCCGCAGGCCTGCTCGCGGGCGCGCCAGTCGGCGCGACTGCGCTCCTCAATGGACCAGAAGGCGTATTCAGTTTCGCTTCCACCGAGAATCTGGCTGCTCATGGGGTGATCCTGAGTGTCTCCGCCCAGCCGGGCGCAGTGGTCAATTCTTCAGTTTCGCCAGATTTCGGGCAGAGATCGGCCCGCGCACACATCCGCGGCCGCCGTCGCGATTCGGCGGACCGCCTCCCGATCCAAAGGGTGAGGAAGCGAGGGCCGCGCTGAGGCGGCTCTTGCTTCCCCACCCTTGGGACGGGTGGGGCTTGGTGGGTGGCCTGGGCAGGCGCAGACCCTCGCTTACCCTTCGCAAGAGGGGCAAGCAGGGATCTGTCTCCAGGTAGACGCACCATGGCAAAGCGTCGCCGCATGGGGTGGCGCCCGCCGCGGCCGGAGGCTTGAAGCTCCCACCGTGCGCAGGCGCGACCTGAAGGCTCCGCCTACCCAGGCCACCCTGTTGAAGAGGCGGCCGCGAGGTCCGCCCCTCGAAGGTCCCAGGGGGCGTTACTCCCCTGAGGTCTGCCGGGTGGCCTGCAGGAACGTCTCGCTGTCCGCCGACAGGGCCTTGGCGATGGCCTGGCGGGCCGCGGCAGCGAACTCGTCAGCCTTGGCCGATTCGGACACTGCTGAGCGGCGGGGCGGCGCTTCCAGCACGGCGACGCCGCCATCATTGTCCCGAAAGCTCGGAATCGTGCGTTCACGCATGGTAATCGCCTCCAACATTGAAGGTGGTTGAACAAGGATCGGCCTGCCGCTCGGTTCCGCCCGGCTCAGGCTGATCGCAAACACTTGGACGATTGTCAGAACGTTCAGCGTTCCCGTCGTGGGCGTCCGCCGGCGAGGCCGGCGCCGCCCGCAACTGATTAAGGCCGCGAAACAGTTCGTCGAGGTTTGAGGCCTGTTGGAAAATGGGCTCCGCCTCCCGGCGTGTGAAGCCGAGCGGGTCGGAGAGATCGACGCGCCAGTACCGGCACGTCATGGGGTCTTCCCACGCCTGGAAGGCCACGGCATCCCAGTTGATTTGCACGGCCCAGCGGCCGGCCGTGCGCAGCAGATGGCCACGGGTCCAGGCCCGCGTATCCTCCGGCGGATGGATCTGGGCGCGAGTGATGGCGGACGGCGTGGGCAGCCGTTCAATCAGGCCGGCGCGGGCACAGGCGTTGAACAGCCCGTCGGGACCCGTGCTGGAGTACATCTGGTCGAGATGCTTGATCTCCGGCGAACGCCAGTTCAGGTGCGGGGCCCGGTCCAGCTCCTGCTGGAGCAGGACGCGCTTGAGCACCCAGTCCAGCCGCGCGGCCAGGGCCACGAAGTCCCGGGCCCTGAGCTTGGCGAGCGTGTCTTCCAGGAGCCGCAGAATGTCCGCGGCCCGGGGCACGATTTCATCCAGCTCGCCCGCGCGGACCAGGGGCGCCACCTCTTCGGCGAAATAGCTGAGCAGTTCCACGGCCGTGAGTTCCCGCCCATCCACGGTGAGGGCCTTGGCGCCCAGGTTTGGGTCGTGGCTGAACCTAACGGCCGCGTCCACCGGCGAATCGAGGATCAGGCCGGGCTTCACCAGCCCGCGCTGCATGCCGGCGAGAACAAGCTGCATGACCCCGCATTTGAGGATTGCCGCCACCGGCATGAGATTCCAGTCGAAGAAGATCACATGCAGCCGATCGTAGCGCGGAGAGAACAAGTCGGGTTCTTTTTGTGCGAAACACGCATAGAGCTGTTCCGGCGAAGGATATGCGAGACCTCGCCGGACGTGCTCCGGACCGCACAGGCTCTCCCGGCGGGAATTCACCAGTCCTCTACGGCTGGTGGTTTCCAGCGAAGAGAGGGTGACGAAGAAGTCCGGCCGCTGGGCAATCTGGTAATCCACGGGCGCCTGGCCGTTCTCGGAGCCGACCTTGCCCTGGCCGGTCAGCACCACCATCGCGGCCTGCAGGCTGGCCAGGTACGGCAGGTACAGCGATTTCAGATGGAAGATGTCATCCCACAGCGCGCGCGGCGTGCGCGGCAGCAGGAAATTCATGTGGCTGCCGTACGAGTTGCCCTGCCCGTCGGAATTGTTGGCGAACACCACGATCTCACGGCCGGCGGGGAGTTTGGCGTTGGCCATCTGGCGGGCATGTTCCACGCGGGCGATGGCAGCGTGCAGGGCCGCCGGGAACTGGAAGCAATCCAGTCGCTCGGCCAGGCAGATTTCGAGGTGTTCCATGTCCACGTAGACGCAGTCGCCGTTGGTCTGGTATTTCCGCCCGTATTCGGTGGGGATGCATCTCTCGCCGTGCTCATTCCAGGCCCACCAGGGATACCACTCGTTTCTGAACCCGTCACTGGGATAGCCGCTGATCTCAGCCAGCAGGGCCCGGGCGGCCTCGCCACTCGTGCAGCGCACATACTCCAGCCCGATCACCGAGTTTCCGAACTCGGCGTCGAAGCCGTAGAGCACCGGGGTCGCGGTGTGCGACCGGCAGGGCGGAAGATGTGCGTGACGACGTCGCTTCATGTCAGGCCACCTCCCCTGCGCCGGCCAGACGGAGGAACTGGTAAGGCCGGGCGGTCTTGCGCTGGACCATCTCGATGCGAACGACGGGGTTGTCCTGCGGCAAGCCCGTCAGATGCTTGGCGCAATTGGCCGGACTCAACCGCGCGGCCGCCGCCCGCAGTTCCTCGGTGGCGGCGTTCAGAACATCGGTAACGCGCAGGCCCACCTGGCCGGTCTGAAGCTCGCGGACGCAGGCCTGCTCGATGGCTTTACGACAGACATGAGCCACGATCGCGCCGTTGAGCAGATCCACAGGCCCCAGTGCACGCTGCTGCCCGTCGCGGAACGTGATGGTGGCCAGCGTGCCGTCGCCGTTGGGCGCGTAGAGCCGGGAGACGACGGTGTTGATGATCTCTTTTCGGATGTCGGCCGAGTCGCTGTCGTCGGACCCGTGGTAAGGAATGTCGGCCGGCAGATGCTTTTCGAAGATCTGTATGGCCGCGGTGCGGTTCGGGCGGCGGATCTCCAGCATCAGGTCTCCGAACCGGCCGGGCCGCAGCAGGGCCGGATCCAGCACCTCGGGCCGGTTGGTCGCCCCCATCACCAGGATGTTGCCCCGGGCCACCAGCCCATCCAGCTCGGCCAGAAACGCGGTCTGTACGCGGTCGTCCACCCGGCCGACGGTATCGTGACCGTCCAGGCCGCCGCGGGCCATGCCGATGGCTTCCAGCTCGTCAAAGAACAGGACCATGGGCACGTCGGGTTCCTTCTCGCCGAGTTGTCCGGCCATGCGGAACAGTTCGCGGTAGTTAGCCTCGGTCTGGCCGAACCACATGGAGTTCATGCTTCCGGGCTTGATGTTGGCGAACCGGCAGCGGCCGGTGGGCGAAAGGCCGGCGATCCAGTTGGCGGTGGCCCGGGCCAGGGCGGTTTTTCCGGTGCCTACAGGTCCGTACAGCAGGACGGACCCCTTGCGACGCAGCCGGTATCGCTGCACCACGTCGGCGTGCATGCGATGCAGGAGGAAGGTTCGCTGGATCTGCTCGATCTGCTCGTCAAGGCCGCCAAGCTGTGCGAAGGTGTCGGTCGGCGTTTCCTCCAGCAGGATGTGTTCGCCGGCACTGCGTTCCAGTTTCTCACAGGCGATCTGTGCGTCGCGATCCCAGCGGACCGGATCGCCCTTGCGCAGGGTAGCCACTGCCAGGGAGGCCGACGGCTCCACGACCACTTCCGACTCCATGCTCCTGAGCACCATTCGCCCGTCATGGGTGAGACGCTCGAAGGGCAGCACCTCGCCGCAACGGTTCACGTCGCCGGGGGCGGCGGCCACGATCAAGGCGAGTTCCTTGTCCAGGAAGACGGCGTCGCCCTTGGCCAGCGCATCGGGATCCACATCCTGGGCCAGGCTCACCAGCGACACCTGCCGGGCGCGAGTGACCAGGGCCTTGAGCTGGTCGCCCACGGAGACGGTCCGCAGGAACGTCGCCGGATGCCAGGGTGAGGTCTTCACGGCCTCCAGGATGGCCTCAAGCTTTCCAAGCTGTTCCTCGGCATCCTTGAGTCCGGTGGCCAGTCGATCAATCAACTCCACCAGGCACCGGTCGATGCGCACGCCCTCGCCGTTGGCGCGGGCGCGGGCAAGCTGGAGCATCTGCAGCTTCTGCTCCAAGCTGGGCGCCCCCTCGCCGACGGTGGTCAGCAGGGTGCCGATCGCGGTGATGTAATCGTCACTTGCACGGCGTGGCATTCCGCACATCTCCTGAAACCAGGCATCCACAGGTCCCGGTGGGCTTATAGGCCCGGCTGGCCCCGATGACACGCAGACCCCGTCGAACGATTCGTCCCTTTCGCCAGCCGAAGGCGGCCAGCCACACCTCTCCGTCAAGATGGGTGGCCACCATGCCCACGTTGTAGGCGCGCGGGAAAGCGCTGCGGTGGAGGGCGCAATCCGCGTCGCTGAAAAAGCCGTTCGGATCACCCAGCGGGCAGTGTTCGCGCTGGGGCGGCGGGCAGTCCGCGCACGCGGCCGGCGCTGAATGCGAGTGCCACCAGCCGGCGCAAATCTCACCCTTGTTGCGAAGCCGGATGGCCGCGTCGGCCGCCTTCCATAACTCCTCGGAGAGAATGAACCGGCCCTGTCCGACCGCGCGACGGCTTCCGGGCACCTGGGCCGTCACACAGAAGAAGAGCATCTGAGGATCGAGCGGGTCGCGGTGCATGCGGCCGAGAAGAATGCCGCCGGCCTCCTCCGGGCCTGTGTTTCGCGTATGTTCCACGATCTCATCCAGCACGGCCGCGGGGACGAATACCGGTATGTCGTCGGGATCGTTGATGCCCAGCGGGGTTGATGTTCTCAACAGCTTCTCGAAGTCGGCGGCATGGATGGGCAGCGTCACCGGGGCGTCTTCAACCTCCGGGTCTGCCGATCCGCCGGTTGGAGGGATCGAACCCTCGTGGCGGAATGCAAGTACCAGATAGGCAAACTCCTCGCCGTTCCGCAGCGCGCCGGCCTGCACCAGACGGGCGGCGGCCTGCGCGACCGCCGGCACAAAGTACTCATCGTCTAACTCTTCGACGATCTGTTCGCTCCCCGTCCGCAGGCGGATGCGCAGGCCCGCCAGGTAGGGTTCGCCGGCCTCCCGGTGCCAGATGGGCTCAGCGACGATGTCGTCGGCAGAAAGCGTCTGCTGCGATCCGCGACCGCCGCGCAGGCCGGCCAGGCGCACGCACTCTTTGGCCGGAACCCAGTCCACCTCCAGCGGAACCTGGGTCAGCGCGCTGCACTGCCCGGCCCGATGGAAGCTTGCAACGTACTGGTATTCGCTTTGCATGTACCTGACTCCGATGCACCTGACTACTACGCGACCTTCAACCTTGGCCGTATTGCCGACATTGCCGGTGACCGGCCGTTCAATCCTGCGCGGCCCGCGTCATCTCCCGCATGACGGCCACGTCGATGCCCTGAACGGCGAGGTACTGCCGGGCCACAGCCGTTTCCTGCAGGGCGGAGATCTCCCTGCCGCAGGTCGCACACGCGACCGACAGGCATGAAAAGACCGATTCGAGTTCGCGCCCGTCCGGATGCGGGCTCAACGCGCTTTCCAGCCCGGCGGCGCCGCTGCCTTCCGGCCCCCGGGCCACGGTGCGCGCGCCAAGGAATTCTCCGCCGCAGAGCAGCAGCGCGGTGGTGACCGCGCTGCAACTGACCGGGCTCAGGTCTTCCATGGCCGGAACCAGCTCGACAAACAGGCTTGCGCCCGTTCCGTCAGGGGTCGCGCCCAGTTGCGCCTGGTAGAACTCGCCGGGAACCTCCAGATCGATGAATGTCCGGCCGCTGGCGCGCCGGTGGAATCGCCAGCCCAACTCCTCGCAGCGGAGGCGAATCGTTTCGCGCAAGACCGAATCGAGAGCGGCGTCCAACTCGTCGGCCTCGGGGCCGGGCACAGGCGGGAAGGATGACCGGCCCGCTGAGAGCGCGGCCGCCTCCTGGATGGCCGTGCAGGCGCTCCCCATGCGCTCCCACAGACGTTCAGCGGGTTCCAGGGGGACTTCCGCCCTGAGCTGCGCAGCGCCGCCGGGAAGTCGTACCCACTTCACCAGGGGCGACAGGCAGGCATTCCAGGCCAACAGTTCGAGCCCGGGCTCGTTGAGATCGGGTCTGTCGACTTGTGCCTCGAATATCAGCCAGTCGCCCTGCAGGCTGACCCGCAAGGCGTCCGGCGCCGATCCGGATGTGCAGAACCAGCTTGCCGGTCCGATGCGTCGAACGCCGGCCAAGTGGGTTTCGAGGCCGTTCACGATCACAGAGCTTAGTGATGCATTCTTCATCATGTACCCCGGTCTTCCTCCCCTGGCCCAGCGGGGCGCGAACAACTCATTAGCCGTTTCTCACCCCCGCCTCGGAACAGGCCGGTCGCACGGCTGGAGAAAGGCGCAGGAATGCTGAAACGTCGCCGTGCCGTAGCCTCGAGGGCGTCAACGAAAATCCTAGCGCTGTTGTGGCAAGATGCGGCGAATATTCGTGCATCAAAGTCCCTCCGGCGTCCAAACAAACTCCGCCTCCGGGTAGAGGGTGGTCGGCCGATTGCACAAGGCGCAGGTCGCGAACGGCCGGCCCTCATCGACATATCCGGTCCAGCACGGAAGTTCGGCTGACTGGTGGTGCCAGGCCCCGCAATGCACATTGGGACACTGAACCGCGGTGCCGGCCAATGGCTGCCGGCAGCGCGGGCAGATTACAGGTTTCTCATGGGCCGGGTATGGCACAACGCGACAGAGCCTCTCCGTACTGAAGTACACGGGTTCGCAGCCAGGCAAGCGTATCTCGTCCCGATCCCGCAGGATGCGCAGGCCGGCCGTCAACGGCATACCGTTACATCGCACCGTCTCGCCTGCATGGGTAGCTGCCAGCAGAATCCATCGCTCCTCGCGGCCGAGATCATCGTGGCGGGTCAGCCAGGCCGACGTCGTCTGGGGCTCCGTGCGTCGCGCTCGTTCCGGCCGAACGGACGGCTCTTCCACGAGTTGGGCCGGGTCAATTCGTACGCTGCCGTCCTGGTTGCCCGACAGGCGGCAAGCGGCTGTCTCCAGCAGACCCGCTGTCCAATGGGAAGCCCCCCCCGTCTGCCTGAACCATACATGCGCCACTTGAAAAACCTCGCCCGTATGCCTGACCCAAACCACGCGTCGTAGCTTCTCATTTAATGCACAGACCGGAGCCGAAGTCACTAAGTTGAATCGAACAAGTATCAACTATCCTCGCCGCACTGGACGAAGATGTGCCCTGGTTATCTGAGCGGATAAGGCGTTCTCAATGTTAAAACGAATTACGACCGTCGAGGGCCGCTTTTGTCTGCATGGACGAAGCCGAGTGAACGCGGTGTGGCCGGCCTCAATATGGGAATGAAAAAGTGTGAAGGTGAGGAAGCGCGGATCGAATCGTGAAATCAAATGCGCGGAGCGAGCATGAGTAACTGAATGAACGGAATGAAATGAGATGAGCAGCGCTGATTACGAATGGTGTCCGGGAGGCGGACGCCATGCCCGCCTCCCGGAACCCGGTCATTCTGGATGAGAGATCATCAGCCCTTCTTCAGGGCGGCCACTAGATCCGCCAGCGGGTCGGAACCAATGAGCTTGAGATCGTACTTGTCTTGCAGAACGCGGAATACGCCGGGAGTCAGAAATGCCGGCGGATTGGGCCCGATGCTGATGCCCTTGACGCCCAGGTGCAGCAGCGTGAGCAGAACCGAAACCGCTTTCTGCTCGAACCAGCTCAGGACGATGGTCAGCGGCAGATCGTTGACTCCACATCCCAGGGCCCCGGCCAGCGCGACCGCCACCTGGATGGCGCCGTAGCTGTCGTTGCACTGGCCCATGTCCAACAGCCGGGGGATCTCGCCGATGCCGTCGAGGGTGATCGTGCCCAGGTCCTCGTTGCGGATGCGGTATTTGCCGCAGCCGACGGTGAGAATGAATGAATCTTTAGGCGTGGCGGCGGCATATCGGGCGAAATAGTTGCGCCCGGCCTCAGCCCCGTCGCAGCCGCCGATCACAAAGAAGTGGCTCAGCTTACCAGCCTTGACCGCGGCCAGGATCTTGTCGGCCAGGCTCGTGATGACGGTGTGGTGGAAGCCGATGGTCGATTCGCGAACCTTATGCTCTGGCAGCGGTTGAGAGGCCTTGGCGCAGGCGATGACCTCGGAGAAGTCGTCGCCCTTAAGGCGCCGGCCTCCCGGCACGGCCGTCACGCGCGTGGTGAACAGCCGGTCGCGGTATGACTCCGGCGGGATGAGCACGCAATTGGTGGTGGCCAGGATCGGACCGGTGAATTCAGCGAACTCCCGCCGCTGCTTCTGCCAGGCATCGCCGAAGTGGCCGGCCAGGTGCGGATACTTTTTGAGTTCCGGATACATGTGGGCGGGGAGCATCTCGCCATGGGTGTAGACGTTGATGCCGGTACCTTTGGTCTGCTCCAGCAGGTTGTACAGATCGAGCATGTCGTGGCCGGTGATGAGGATGCCCGGGCCAGCTCTGGTGCCCTCGTAGACGGGGGTCGGCTGTGGGGCGCCGAACCGCTTCACGTGGCCCTCATCGAGCATCTGCATGACCCGGAGATTGTGTCGGCCGCACTCAAGCACCAACTCGAACAGGCTGCCCATGTCGAAATTGACGTTGGTTAAAGTGGCAAAGAGAGCTTCCTCGACAAAGGCGTCCACCGCCTCATCGACCATGCCCAGCCGGCGGGCATGATGGGCATACGCGGCCAGGCCCTTGACTCCGTAAAGCAGGGTGTCCTGTAGGGACTGCACATCCGCGTCCTTGCCGCACACGCCGATCTGAACACATGCCGTACCGCCCGCTGCCTGTTCACACTGGTTGCAGAACATCCTGACTCCTTCATCCATTCGAAGCACTAAACTCGTCAAAGGGATTCGCAGGTGATAATCTGCGCTCCCGGGTTTTGTGAATTCTTGAACAAGCCTGGCGAACAGACCTTGATCTGGATCAAGTGGGATGGTGGAAAAAGACCCTACGGGAGCGCGGTATGGGGACAACGGCCGGCGAAATTCTGCGTAAGTGCGGATTATTCATGGGGTTAGATGAGGCGTCCTTGGCGCTTCTGACCCGGGAAGCGGTAACCCGGCGGTTTGCCCGCGGGCAGATGATCTTTTTGGCGGGGGACGAGTGCCCCGGCCTGTTCGTGGTCGGGGAGGGGCAGGTGCGAATTTACCAGATCGCGCCCAGCGGCAAGACGCATGTGCTGCACTTTGCCGGGCCTGGCCGGACCTTTGCCGAGGTGGCGGCCATGGGCGGGTTCCGTTGCCCGGCCTTCGCCGACGCGGTCGAAGACACCGTCTGTGCGATGATTCCCACGCATCGCTTCATGAGCCTGTTGCGGACTAACCACGCCCTGTGTTTGCAGTTGCTTACCGGCATGTCGTTGTGGGTGCGGCAACTGGTGGGATTGCTGGAGGATATCGTGCTCCGCGACGCCAGCGGGCGGGTGGCCCAATACCTGCTGCGGGCCGATCCGACCGGCGGGCAGGGGGAATTCACGCTGCCGACCCTCAAGAAAGATCTCGCCAGCCACCTCAACCTGACCAGCGAGACGCTCTCGCGAACGCTCCGGCGACTGGCCGACACGGGACTGATCGAGATGGGCGACGGTGGGCAGATCCGCATTCTGAATACCGAAGCACTCCAAGACGTGGCCGAAGGCCTGCTGCCAGCGGAGTTTGAGTAAATAAATTGGACTGGACATCGCCTCTTGATCGTGCGATACTAAATATGGTATTTATTTGGTAAGGAGATGGCGATGATCCGAACGGGCGACATCCGCAAGCTGAGCGATTTCCGCCAGAATGCGACGGCTCATCTTGATCGACTCGCCGAAACGGGAGGCGTCGAGGTGTTGACAGTTAATGGCGAAGCCAAGGGCGTGGTCATGTCGCCGAAAGTCTATGATGAGCTGGCAGAGAAGGCTGCGATGTTTGATAACCTCATGGCCATTGAACGCAGCTTGGATGATATCCGGGCTGGCCGTGTTCAGGACGCCCGCGAAGCCATGCGCAGCATCGCCGCCGAAGCGGGCATCAGGTTACCTCGATGACCTATCGCGTCCTTTACACGGATAACGTTCGGGCCGACATCGCCGCTCACGTCAGATATCTTCAGGATCAGCAGGTCTCCTCAGAGATCATCGAGAACTGGTTTGTCGGGCTTTTCGATCTGGTCGATAGCCTGTATCTGTGGCCGCTCCGTTATCCGGTAGCCGAGCCGGAGAGTAGAGCGATGGGCTTTGAGGTGCGCAAAGCAATTTACGGGCAGCACCTGCTTTTCTATCGCGTGGACCAGACACAGCATCTTGTTGAAGTTCTTGCTTTCCGGCATGGGGCCCGCCGCAGATAAGCGTGAGACGTGGTGGGAGCGAAACGGTAGCAACCAACTGCGCCCCCACCTTGATCTCATCTCGATCTTGAGAATGGGGGAGAGCCAGCGATTTCACACCATCGGCGCCGACGCTGCACGACGTGGCCAGGGGTTTCTCCCGCCGGATGTTTTCGCACCCGCAAGCTTGCACGTGGCGGCTGATTACCGGCTGTTGAGGGCGGCTTTAAAGGCCCCGTCCAGGTCCGCGATCAGGTCGTCCGGATGCTCGATACCGATGGATATCCTGAGGGTTCCGGGCGAGATGCCGGCCGCCCGGCGGGCCGGTTCGCTCATCGAGGCGTGGCTCATGGTCCAGGGCTGTTCGATGAGCGACTCGACGCCGCCCAGTGATTCGGCCAATGAGAACAGTCGCAGGCTGGCCAGGAATTGATCCAGGTTGAGACGTTCCAGGTCCACATCGATGCTCAGCATGCCGCCGAAGCCGCGCATCTGTCGCTTGGCGAGGGTATGCTGCGGGTGGCTTTCGAGGCCGGGGTAGTAAACGCGCTTGACGACCGGCTGTTGGGATAGCCAGCGAGCCACGGCCATGGCGTTGCGCTGGTGGGCCTCCATCCGGTAGCCCAGGGTCTTAACGCCGCGCAGGACCAGCCAGGCGTCAAACGGCGAGCAGGCGGTGCCCAGGGCGTTGACCAGGAAGGCGATCCGTTCGCGGAACGTATTATCGCGGGCGACGATGGCCCCGCCCACCACGTCGCTGTGGCCGTTGATGTACTTGGTGGTCGAGTGGAAAACGATGTCCACGCCGAACTCGAAGGGCTTCTGGAAATAAGGGCTCATGAAAGTATTGTCCGCGATGGTGAACAGGCCGTGCTCGCGGGCGATGGCGGTCATGGCGGCGATGTCCACCAGGTTGAGCAGGGGGTTGGAGGGGGTTTCGATCAGCAGGGCTTTGGTGGCCGGCTTGATCGCCCGGCGGACCTCGTCGGGCGAACCCATGCGCACGAACGAGGTCTCGACGCCCATGCCGCGGAAGACTTGGTCGAGCAGCCGGAAGGTGCCGCCGTAGATGTCGTGGCCGGTGACGATGTGGTCGCCCGGCTTGAACAGGAACCCGAGCGTGGTGATGGCGGCCATGCCGGTGCAGGTGGCCCAGGCTTGGACGCCGCCCTCCAGCGCGGCGAGGTTTTGCTCCAGCGCCGCCCGGGTGGGGTTGCCCGAGCGGGTGTAGTCGAACCCCTTGTTGACGCCCAGTTTTTCAAAGGCAAAGGTGGAACTCGGATAGATGGGTGTGGTGACCGAGTTAAAGGTCGAATCCTTGTACACGCCGGTGTGGACGGCCTGGGTTTCGGGCTGCCAGTTCTGATCTGGGGTGGTTTTCATTTCTTTGCGATGCTCCTTTAGGGTCCGGTGGGGCATGATAGCGGCAGAGGAGTGGTTTGGAAAATCCTGCAAAACGCGCCCTGGCTGTTTCAGGCGGAAGCGGCCCGGGCGCCTGCTGCCTGACCGGCCCGGGCGTGGTACACTGACGGCCGATGGTCAGAGGGGTATCTTTCTAAGCCGGAAGGAGATGCGCGATGAACAGCCCCATGGATCGCAGAGAATTCCTCAAGGCCGGTGCGGTGGCGGGAGCGGGCTTGGCCGTGGCCGGGTCGGGCTTCGGACAGACGGCTTCGGCTGAGGACCGTCCGGTGCGCGTGGGTTTGATCGGTCCCGGGCGGCGCGGCAGCGGCCTGCTGGGGCTGTTGCTGAGCCTGAAGGGGGTTCAGGTGCCGGCCGTCTGTGACGTGGACCCGGCCCAGGCCAAAGCGGCCCAGGACATGGTAGAACGAGCCGGCCAGCCTCGCCCGGAAGGCTACACCGGCGACGAGTTGGCCTACCGCAAGCTGCTGGCGCGGGAGGATCTCGATGCGGTGGTGATCGCCACCCCCTGGGAATGGCACGCGCCGATGGCCGTCGAGTCCATGAAGGCCGGCAAGTACACGGCCGTGGAGGTGCCTTGCGCCATCACCATGGAACAGTGCTGGGAACTGGTGAACACCCATGAGGCCACCGGCGTGCCCTGCATGATGCTGGAGAACTGGAGCTTTCGGCAGGACAACCTCGCGGTGCTGAACATGATTCGCCAGGGGCTGTTCGGGGAGATTGTCCACTGCCATTGCGCCCATTCGCACAACTGCATCGACCACTGGTATTGGGATCAGCAGGGCAACCCGCGGTGGCCGGCCAAATATCTTGAAACGTACAACCGCGATCAGTACCCCATGCACTCGCTGGGGCCGGTGTTAAGCTGGATGGACATTCCCTGCGGCGACATGTTTGACTACGCGACGGCCACGGCCACCGCTTCACGGGGCATCAACGCCCACTTCGCCCGGCTGCTGGGGCCGGATCATCCCAGGGCCAAAAAGGAATATCCCCAGGGCGACATCGTGACCACGGTGGTCAGGACGCACAAGGGCCGGACCATCGTCATCAATAACGATATGCAGCTTCCCCGGCCGTATGACAACCGCTGGTTGATCCAGGGGACACTGGGGCTCTACGATGAGGTGCGGGAGTCGGTTTACATCCACGGCAAGAGCCCGAAGGTCAATACCTGGGAGCCGTTCAAGCCGTACCAGGAGAAGTACGACCACGCCTGGTACCGGCAGTTCCGGAAAGAAGCCGCGTCCGCCTCGCACGCGGGAACGGATTATCTGGAGCTGGCCCTGTTCGTGCAGGCGGTGCGCAATCGCACACAGACGCCCATCGACGTGTACGAGTCGGTGCTGATGAGTGTGATTATCCCGCTGTCCGAGCAGTCCATCGCCAGGGGCAGCGCCCCGGTAAAATGCCCGGACTTCACGCGGGGTAAGTGGAAGACGCGCAAGCCGACGTTTGCGGTGGAGGCGTGATCGGGGTCAGTTGTCCGTAGGCAGTTGTCAGTTGTCGGGTCAGTCGTCCTCTTGTCAGTTGTGCGAACAACGGTGGCGAGCTTGGAGGTCGCATGACTGGCATGGAAGGAGCGTTGGGGATGACTGGCAAGGAACGAGCATTGGCGGCGCTGCGGGGAGAGCTTCATGGTCGCCTGCCGGTGAAACCGCCCCTGTAAACAAAAGGAATCTGAACCGCAAAGGCGCAAAGGCCGCAAAGAATAATAAGTTGTCTTCTTTGCGGCCTCTGCGTCTTTGCGGTTCAATTCAATTCCGTAGGAGTCTCCGATGGCGCCTGTGCCCGCAGTCAGTGTTCTCGGCAGTGTCAGCTTCGGGTGGCTGCATGCGCAGGGCGGGTTCGTGTTTGACGAGGCGTTCTTCATGGATCCGCGCGTGCGGATGCAGCGCGAGCGGGAGATCAATGCTTTTGTCGCCCGTCGCTTTCCGAACGACCCGATCTACAACATGGAGGCGTGCCTCGTGCAGGTCGAGGGCCGCCGCCGGCCGGTGATGCTGGTGGGGGGCTTGCAGCCGAACCTGATCCTCGGTGCGGCCGTGGGGGCGAAATGGGTCTTCTACGGCGACAAAGACCCGGACATGACGCCTACGCCGCTGGCGGAGATTCAGGACCTCTCGGCCCTGTGGAACATCGACTGGGCGAGGACCTGGCCCATCAGCCTCTTCCTGGAGCAGATCGCCCGCCTGCGCGAAGCCGCAGGCAGCGACCGCACGATCGTCCCGCCGTTTTTCTGGGACACCACCGGGCGGGCCACGATCCACGGGATCATAACCACTGCCCAGAAGCTCATGGGCGAGCGCATTTTTCTGGAGATGACCGACCATCCGGCATTTGCACACGAGTTCTTCGCCTGGATCGCGGACGCGTACGTAAAGCTGATCCATCTGTTCGCGGATGCGGCCGCTATGCCCGTGAGCGGCCTGCACGTCGGCGATTGTGCGCTGTGCATGATCGATCCGGGCCAGTTCACCGAGTTCGTTCTGCCGCACTTGAACATGTTTGCCGATCGGGTGGGCCCGCTGCGGTTGCATTCCTGCGGACACTCCGACCATCTGCTGGATGTATTCGCGCAGGTAAAGAATCTCTGTTCGCTGAACGTGGGCGGCAACACCAGCGTGGCCGGGATCCGGGCACGTTTCGGCCCCTTGCGGATCGAACTGCTGCCGGACATCCAGTTGCTCACCTTCGGCACGCCGGCGGAGGTGGACGCCTGGGTGCGACGCAGCGTCGAAGAAAATGGCGGGGGCGAGCTGGAGTTTCAGTATCATCTCGACTACGCTCAACCCGAAGCCAATTGCCTGCAGATCCATAGGACGCTGGAGGCGCTGGGAATGCCCAGGCCGCGGGTGGAAGTGTACTGAGCCGGAAAACGCAGGTGTGCGAAGTGAGAAGTGAGAGGTGAGAAGTGAGAAAGCGTTGGTGCCGTTGAGGCGAGAATCCTTGCTCGCCCTGGCTCTGGGGGGAATCCTTTCCCGTGGCCGTCATTGAGAACCAAAAACTGAGAACTGAAAACTGAGAACTGAGAACTAATCACTCATGCAAGCCAAGTTGATTGCCCTGTGTATTTCATCCCTTGTGACGACCTCAATACTCCGCGCAGACGACCTCTACCACATACAGAGGGATGAACTTCAACAGATCAAGCGCCGGATGGTGGACGAATGGACCTATCGCAACCTGCCGGATTCGCCGCTTCTGCGCGACCAGGTGAAGTGGCTGGACGCCCGTGTGGATAAATGGCTGGCGGCCGAAGGCGGCTACTGGTCGAGATGGAAGGAGATCGGTCATCCGGAGATCACGCTGACCGCGGCGGCCTTTGCGGTTCCCAAAGAGCTGGCCCGGGTATATACCATGCCCGCCAGCCGGCATCATCGCAGTCCTCAGGTGCGCACGGCGATCGAGGATGGCCTTAAATATCTGCAGACCTTCGCGTATCCGGGCTGCCCACAGCCGGGCAACTGGTGGGCCTGGCAGATCGGTATGCCCATGAGCCTGATTCCTCTCTGCATGATGCTGGAAAAGGATCTCGATCCGGAGCTGCTGCGTCGCGAGATCGAAACCGTCGAATACCTGCTCAAGATGCAGGATGACGTCAAGCTGACCGGTGGTTTCATCCGGCCCGAGAAGCCGGCCGCCGCCGGGACGGACATGAACAAGCTCTGGCATCACCGGCTACGGCTGGAATTTGCGGTTCTGGTGGAGAACCCGGCCGCGGCGGGCAAATGGGCGCATGCGGCGTTTGGCGAGATGGGGCCGCCTGGCAGCGAGGCCCTCCAGGCCGACTGGAGCTACAAGTTCCATGGCGCCAATCCCATGTGGGCCTATGGACGCGCCTTTCTGCTCGAATATGCGCTGCTCATCGGACGCTACGAAGGCACCTACCTGGGGCCTTCGGCGGAACAGATGGAGTGGTACGCGGGCATGCTGGAGCACTTCGTGGACGGCTTTCTCTATCGCGGTCGGATTTGCCCGGCCATGATCGGACGGGAGATCTCGCGCGGACCGCGCATGCAGGAGAACGCTTATATCCTGGCTTCGCTGGCGATCATGGCCCGAAGCAAGCACCCGCGGGCCGAAGATTTCGCCCGCCGGTTTCACCGCGAGAGGCGGCTGATCGACCCCGGCTCGGATTCGAGTCCGCGCAAGTCGGAGGCGGAGAATCTCCGTCTGTGGCACGTGGCAGCCCATGTGGCCGGCGTGCCGGCCGTTGACCCCGCGCCGCCGGTAAACGACGTGTTTGCCTATCCGGACAGCGATTTCCTCCAGGTGACCCGGCCGGACTGGGCGGTGGGCATCAAGCTGCACTCCCGCCGGAACGCCGGCTATGAGTCCATCAACGGTGAGAATCTCCAGGGCTGGTTTCTGAGCCACGGCTCGACCTTCTACTATCTTCGCGGCGACGAATGGGACGGCTGCTGGCCGACGCTGGACTGGACCCGACTGCCGGGAACAACCGTCTGCACGGAAGTCAAAGGGCAGAATCAGTCGCCCTTTGTCGGCGTGCTGCGCGGTTCCAGTCAGGTGACGCTGGCCGCCATGGAGATGAAGTGCGAGGGCTTCACCGCGCGCAAGTCGTGGCTGGTGGACGGCGATGCCATCGTGTGCCTGGGCAGCGGGATCGACGGCCCCGGCCGGGTGGAAACGACGGTGATCAACCAGCCCGAAGCCCCAGGGAGGAACACAACTGAGCCCGAAGCGCCAGCGAGGGACGCGATTGAGCCCGAAGCGCAAGCGAGGGAGTCCGATACAAGGGCCTTGCTGCTCCTGGACAACCAGCCCGCGCCCGCGGAGCCGTTCGACAGGGTGATAAACGTCCGAAGCATCTGGTTCCAGAATGTCGGTTACGTATTTCCCGGCGGGGCGAAGGTGCGCGTGCTGCGCGGGCCGCGGAGCTCCGACTGGAGCTCTATCCGCGACCCCAAGCGTCACGAGCGGGGCAAGACCGTTACGCACCACTACCTGACCGTGGTGATCGAGCACGGCCCCGAGGCGCGGGACTACTGCTACGTGATGCTGCCCAACGTAGAGCCGGCCAACTGGCCGAAGCAGGCTGATGCGGCCCTGCAACGCTATGCGACGAGCACGGATGGACCGCACATCGTGCGCACCAGTGACGGGCAGGTGGAGTCGGTGGTCCTGTGGACGGCCGGTCAAGCCGGCGATCTGCAGGCCGATCGCGGCTGCATGACGTTGCGCATCGGCGAAGAACGATGGGCGACGGACCCCGCCTGGGTCGAGAAGCCGTTATCATTGAACATCGCCGGCAAGGCCATCACGCTTCCGACGGCCAGGGGCCGGGCGGTGCGCATTGAGAAGTGAGGGTGGCCCACCTCTTTTGAGGTAGGTTCTCGATTTTTTCAGCATTAAGGGAAGCGGATTACGTCGATTATCCGCCCAACCCATGACTCTCCAAAATCGCGAGCCCAGGTTCGGAGAACCTGGGCCACCCGGCTTGAGCAATAATGGGTGGCCCATCTCTCCAGAGAGGGGACGGACCTCACCCCTTCCGGGTGGCCCACCTCTTCAGAGGTGGGTTCACGATTTCTGAGGCCCAATTTGCCGCCAGCCGCAACTGCTGCTGATGATACAAGCGGGAGGCGCACCAGGCAGTCCTTCAACTCAGGACTGCGGCTATGCAAGAACTTCCCGCCGGGGCAGCGGTGCTCGACCGGAAGGCCCCGCAGCGAATCATCACCCCGTGGGCGCCATTGCAGCAGCCAATCTCGTTTACTTCAGCCATTCGGCGAGCTCCTGTTCATTCTCGATGAACGTGGCCGTTGGCGTGTCTTTGGACCAGTCCGCCACGCCCAGGCGGATATGTCCACCGGAGAACGCTGCCAGCAGCGAGCGGTCGCCTTTGTCCTTGACGACTTCCACTCCGGTTGCATCCGGCCAGAATTCCCGCCCGGTGGACCAGTCGAAGCGGTCCAGCCGGCCGCTGGTGAGGATCCATTGCCGGATCGGTTTGTCCTGGATAACCGCTTTGAAAATGAGATGCCAGCGTCCGCGCCGGTACACCGGGCAGGCGGATTCGAGGCTGCCTTGCTTGTGGCCGCCCTCCAGTCGGGGCTCGTAGCCGGTGTTCGGGCCGGCGATGATCGGGCCGTGGTCGCGCCAGGTTTTCAGGTCGGCCGTGCTGGCCAGTGCGATGCAGGATGCGCCTTCTTTTGTGTTGGCCGTGTAGGTCATCCAGATACGGCCCTCGTGTTCGACCAGGTACGGATCGCGGCAGCTCGAGATGCGATCTTCCCGCCAGAAGCACCAGTCGCCCCCGCGGAACGGGTAGATCGGGTTGCTCTCCCATCGCTTCCAGGTGAACAGGTCCTGGCTGGAGGCCAAGCCGATGTTCTGGGAGAGATGCCGGTTGACGCCCGTGTAGGCCATCACGTACTCGTCGCCACGTTTCAATATGGACGGCGCCCACAGGTGCCCGTCTTCCCAACTGTCCGGCCGTACCATCAAGGCCGGGTCGTGTACGGTCCAGTCCACGAAGTTCGCCGTGGATGCATGGCCGAAGTAGGTCTCGTGGCCGGGGTAGAAGGGCGTCCCCTCCTGCAGCCGGCGCTCAATGTAGAAGAAGTGGTAGCGACTCTCGCGTTCGGCCACGGCGAAGTCGGCCACGCTGCCGCCCACCGGCCGGAAGCCGATCTTCAGATCCACCTTGCGGTTGCGGTAACGTTCCATGCGCATGGCCAGGAGCCGCTCTTCGAAGTCGATGATACTCGTCGAAGGGGTGGTCTGGGCCGCGGCCCGCCGGCTGAGGATCAACCCCGCGACGGAAGTACCCGCCGCCTGCAACAAACCACGTCGTGTCAAGGCATCAACTCTCTTGCTCATGCTTCACCAAACTCCGCTGGAATTCTTCCATGCTCCTGATGCACTGTAAGGCCTCTTGGCCGTCGTGGAAAAACGTTCGGCTGGGCAGTCTTACCACGTGGTGCAATGACTTGCCATCGGCGGTCCAACTGCGTGCCGCATTCGGGGCAGCGGCATTCGACCGGCATTGTTTCCAGCGAGTAGTCGCACCGCGGGCAGAACTCCAGAAGCTTGTCCGGAGCGATCTTGTCCATTGCCCACTCCATCGTTTCGCGCCCTGAGCCCGAATCGCGAGCGAGGGATTCTTGTGCAGGCATCCCCCTGGCTGGCGCTTTGCCCAGTCAGGCCGCGCCCGCTCCTGCTCCAAGCCCGGCACGCTGATCATACCCGCTATACCTTCGCGCCCGCCAGATGCGGCTCTATAATCGTCCCTCAGTTGCGAAGGCGGTTCCTGACAGGAGGTGCGGATATGAGCAGGCTGGATCACATGACCCGACGGGGATTCCTGGCGGCGGCGGGCGGCATCGCGGCGGCCGGTCCACTGAAACTGGCGACTCCGCTGTTCGCCCAGTCTCCGGCCGTTGCTCCGGCCGGCGCTGCGCCCAGCCGGGTGGCGCTGGTGCAGGGCGAGTCCCGTCCGGCCATCATCTTCGACGCCCTCAAGCGCATCGAGGCTGATATCCGCCGCGGGCTGGCCGGCAAGAAGCGAATCATCATCAAGCCCAACATGGTGGTGACGACCAACCAACTGGCCGCGACTCATGCCGACTGCATCGAGGGGATGCTGGAATACTTCTCGTCCCTTTTCAAGGGTGAGATTCTTATCGCGGAATCATCCGCCAACGGCCCCGCCGGCGAGGGCTATGATCATTACAAGTACGTGGCCGTGGCCGACAAGTACAAGGCCCGGCTGGTCGACCTGGACCACGAACCGGTCGTGACCGAGCATATCGTCAATGAGCGTTACCGTCCCACGCCGCTGCGGCTCTGCAAGATGCTGATGGATCCGGAGGCCTACGTGGTCTCCGCCGCGATGCTCAAGACGCACGACCGGGCCGTGGTCACGCTCTCGCTCAAGAATCTGGTGGTGGGCGCGATCGGCAAAGACCCTGGCTTTCGCTGGGGTAAGGGCAGCAAGGGTGTCTCCGACAAGCATCTGGTTCATGGCGGCCGGAAGAACGAGGGCATCCACTACAACCTGTTCTCGCTGGCCAGGCGGCTCCGGCCGGATCTGGCCGTCCTGGATGGCTTCCAGGGCATGGAGGGCAACGGCCCGGTGAACGGCACGCCGGTGGACCACCGGGTCGCGGTGGCCAGCACCGACTGGCTGGCCGCCGACCGGGTGGGTGTGGAACTGATGGGCTTCGACTTCGCGAAGGTTGGCTACCTCACCTTCTGCGCTAAGGCCGGCATGGGCCAGGCCGACCTGGAGAAGCTGGAGATCCTCGGCGAGAAAGTCGCGCAGCTCGCCCGGAAGTACCGCCCGCACGATACCATCGAGCAGCAGTACAAGTGGATGGAGGGGTAATCCGTGTCACCGGGCCTGCCAACCGTTTACCTGGATGCGACAATCCCCTCATTCTACTATGTTGACCAGCGATGAGACCATTCGCGAGCTCCAGGATCCGGGATATCCTGAGGACAAACGGGCACGTTGTCTCGCTCTTGTTGCGGGTGTGCCTCGTCTCGCTGTAAATGCTGAGATACTCGACTTGGCAGGATACTACATTCAAGAGCGCATTATGCCATCAGGCGATCCCGGGGATGCTCTGCATCTGGCGTTTGCGTCCTGGTATCGCATACAATATTTACTGACGTGGAACTACAGGCATTTGGCAAATGCCAACAAGTTCCGCCGTATTGAAGTGCTGAATGGGCGGAGAGGGCTGGCTTCTCCATTACTCGTTTCGCCGGCCCAATTGTTGGGGATCAACTATGCTTGAGATACCGACCCTCGATGAGCTTTATGAGATCCGGCGACGCTTGTCCGAAGAATGCGGTGGCGATCTGAATCGGTATGCAGAGATGCTGCAGCAGGTATCCCGCTCGTTTCCTGGCAGATATATCACGCAGCCATTTCCAGAACCAGCCCCGCCCGAGGCCGATATCTCCGGCGTGGAGTGCAGAAGCGACAGCCCCGAGTGCGTACAGGAAGCCCATTGACCGACGTGCCCGCTACCTATCATGCCGGCAAATCTGACACCTGATTACCAGAAGGCCGATCAGCGTTATCGCGAGGCGACTACGCCCGCCGAGAAGCTCGCCGCGCTCGAAGAGATGCTGCGCACCCTGCCCAAGCACAAGGGCACGGAGAAGATGCAGGCCGAGCTCAAACGCAAGATCAGCGCGGCCCGCGAGGCGGTGACGGCCTCGAAGAAGGGCGGTGGGGGCAAGGACCCGTTTCACATTCCGCGCCAGGGGGCCGGGCAGGTCTTGCTGGCCGGCGCGCCCAACGTGGGCAAGTCGTCGATCGTCGGCGCGCTGACCAAGGCCCCGGTCAAGATCGCGGAGTTCCCCTTCAGCACGCATGAGCCTGTCCCCGGGATGGCCCTTTACGAAGATGTGCCCATCCAGCTTGTGGACACGCCGCCGATTACGGCCGAGCATGTTCCCCCCGGGTTCCTGGGAGCGGTGCATAACGCCGATCTCGTGGCCGTGGTGGTGAACCTGGCGGCCGACTCGCTTCTGGAGGACGCCGATCTGGTGCTGGGCCTGTTGCGCGACCGCCCCCTGCGGCTGATGTCCCGGCCGGTGCTTCCGCCGGCCGAGTCCGAAGGAACGCCGTGCAAGCGCGGGCTGGTCATCGCCACCGGGCTGGACGTGCCGGGGGCCGCGGACAACGTGGCCCTGCTGCGCGAGCTGCTCGACCCGGAGGTGCAGATTGTGCCCGTCTCAACCGCCTCGGGCGAAAACCTCAACGAGTTGATGAAGCTGCTGTTTGATCTCCTGCACGTTCTGCGGGCCTACGCCAAGCCGCCGGGCAAGCCGCCGGACAAGAGTGCCCCGTTCATTCTGCCGATCGGCAGCACGGTTCTGGATCTGGCCAATCATATTCACGAGGACATCGCCGCCGGCTTCAAGTATGCCCGCGTCTGGGGCGAAGGCGTCTTTCCCGGCCAGCAGGTGCACCACGACCATATTCTGCACGACAAGGATGTGGTCGAGATCCACGTGTGACCCGGAAAGAATCTCAGAGGGACCGCCTTGGGAAAAACGCGAGAAGGGGGCCGGGCGGTCCGGCGGCGTGCCATTGCTCTTGAGCAGTGGCGCATGCCACGAGCCGCTGACAGCTCGAGAGTCGTGGCGCACAGGATCTGGCTTCTCAAGCAGGAGGATCCGTGATGGCTATTACGACCGGAACCTTGATGGTTACAAGCAGCGCATTTGCCCAGGAACAGCCCATTCCCCGGCAGTACACTGGCGACGGGCAGAACATCTCGCCGCCGCTGTCCTGGTCGGATGCGCCTCCCGGCACCCAGGAGTGGGCCCTGATCGTGGATGACCCCGACGCTCCGCGGCCTCAGCCCTGGGTGCACTGGCTGGCCTACGGCATTCCCGTCCATCTCCAGGGGCTCTCTGAAGATGTGCCCAAAACGGAGCGGGTGGCCGCGCCGGCCGGCTTTGTCCAGGGCAAGAACTCCTGGGGGCGGATCGGCTATGGCGGTCCCGAACCACCCCGCGGCCACGGCGTGCATCACTACCATTTCAAGCTCTACGCCCTGGACGTGCCGCTCAACCTGCCGCCGGGAATCGAAAAGCAGGAACTGCTCAAGGCGATGAATGGCCATATCCTGGCCGAGGGTGAGCTGATCGGGACCTACGAGCGGAAGTGAGTCTCACGCCATGGTTTGCCCGCAGCGTCATGCGGGGCCGACATGGCCAACAGAGGTATCTGGAGAAGGGGAATTGCTTGCCTGATAAACGAGCCCATCGCGGCCAGAACCCTGAGGATGCGGTGTCGTTTGCGCCGGCCGTGCATGACCGACTGCGCGCGGCGGTGCGCGACTATTCGTGGCTCCTGGGCCGCGGGTATGCGGAGGCCTCGGCGCTCAAACTGGTGGGTGATCGTTTCCTGCTGACCCAGCGACAACGGACGGCCGTCATGCGCTGCTCCTGCTCGGACCAGGCTCTGGCGCGCCGGCGAGCTCACCAGGTGGATCGAGAGGCGCTGCGCGGCGAAGTCCTGCTCCTGGATGGCTACAACGTGCTGACCACGGTGGAGGCGGCCCTGGCCGGGGGGATTATTCTGCTCGCGCGGGACGGTTGTTACCGGGACATGGCCAGCATGCACGGGACGTTCCGCATAGTGGAGGAAACGGCCCCCGCGCTCCGGCTGACGGGGGCATTTCTGAACGAACTGGGCGTGCGCGGCTGCGTGTGGTACCTGGATAGCCCGGTGTCCAACAGCGGTCGGCTCAAGGGAGTTATGGCAAGGCTGGCCCAGGAGCAAGGCTGGAACTGGCGGGTCGAACTGGTTCTGAGCCCCGATCCCGTACTCTCCGAGACTCCCGGAATTATCGCCACTGCCGACAGTGTGGTGCTGGATCGTTGTGCACGATGGTTCAATCTGGGGCGGGAAGTAGTGGCCGCGAAGGTGCCTGAGGCCCTGGTCGTGGACCTACGGGACTCGACGGAGGGCTGCGGGAGCGGGCCTTTTCCGCTTTCGGATAGAAGCACCGTAAAGTCAGAAAATTAAGTTGCCCGAGATTGATTTAGGTCTGTTATTCGAAAAAAATTTAAAGAGTCAGGGCTCGTCTTGGCCGACAATTGGGGGCGGTTACCCCCCGGTCTGGTGATCGGTGGCGGGGGACTTGGCCAGCCAGCCGGTGAAGCCTTAAGCCATTGTGCTTGCAGTCTTTACGGGATGGCGATGGCCGTCCAAAGGGAATGGCAGCCCACCATGAGCATGGGAAGCACCAGAATCCTGTTGGTTGAGGATGATCCCCGGCATTGCCAGTTCGTTCATGATCTCCTTTCCCAGCAAGGCTGGGTGGTCGAATCAGCGGCCGATGCTCATGAGGCTTTTGTACTCGCCCGCCAATACGAACCGCACGTGCTGGTTGCGGACTGGATGCTGCCGGACAAAATCACGGGTGGGGTGCTGGTGGCCCTTTTGCGGGAATTTTTTCCCCACATGCACGTCGTGTTCATCACCGGCCTGCCTGTCGCTGACCTGAAGGGGCAGGCCAGACATCTGGCCCCCTGCGAGTTCATTCAGAAGCCCTATGGTGCCGGGGAACTGATTGATGCGGTCCTGCGTGCCGAGGCCGGTGCTCATGCGAACAGGCTGGCAATGTCCTGAACCAGCAGACTGTTAGCCAGGCCGGCTGGGCAGGCTCGACCGCAGACGGTGCAGTCGCTGCACCGGGCGGTGAGGGCCGGCAGGTTCCGACCCAGGGCCTGGAATTCGGAGCGGGCGTGATCACACCAGCCGTACTCCCGATAGTACATCCGGATGCGCATCAGGTCGGCCACGGGCACGCCGTTCGGGCAGCCCTTGCTGCACTGACCGCACATCATGCAGGCGTTGCCGCGGCTGCGGCTGAACTCAGCGGCGGCCTGTTCGTCGGCCGGCGTGGTCGAGGCCTGGAGCTTGAGGGTGCGAATCATGCCGACCTGGTCGAGCGTGTTGATGCTGGTCAGGACGCTGTCGCAGCCGGCCGCGAGCACCGCCTTCACATGCGGGCCGAACACCTCGGCCCCGCGCCGGGAGGCTTCTTTGGCCCCGCTCTTCATGGACAGAATGCCGACGCCTTTGGACCGGAGGGCCTTGAGGTTCTTGATGAAGCGCTGGGTCTGTTCGTCGGCCTTGGGTGACCGCCGGTCGCCGGCCAGGCCCAACGGGGCGGTGGAGAGCAGACAGACGTCGAAGAAGTCGGACGCCTTCTCCAGTACCATCTCGCAGACGCCGTTCATGTCGCCGTGGCAGACGAAACCGGTGTGACGAATCTTGCCGCGTTTCTTGAGCGATTCCTGGGCTTTCTGGATGGTTTCCAGACGCGCCGGATCGGGCTTGTCCATGGTGGACAGCAGCACGTCGGTGTAGTCGGTGCCCAGGGCTTCGAGCATCTCGTTAAGCTCCTGGTCCTTGTCGGGCGTGAAGCTCTTGAGGCACAGGAAGACTTTTTCGCGATATCGCTTATCGGCCTTGAACAGTTCGCCGATGGCCGGCACGCTCTTGCCCTTCATGTAGGTCATGGAGGTGTGCAGCAGGTTCATCCCGGCGTCGATGCCGGCTTTGACCACGCGGGTGCCGATGGAATCGGCGATGAGGATGGCTCCAAAGCTGACCAGGGTGACCGGGTATTTGGTCCGACCCAGCACGCCGTAGGGCAGCGCGGGAGTCTTGCCGGCGGGCACATCGGCGGCCAGGGCGGAGGACGACAGGGCCGCGCCGGTGGCGGCCGCTGTGCAGGCGGTGTTTCGCAGGAAATCACGACGGCTCAGATGATCCTGGACATAAGACATGGGCGACAACCTCCTCTGACATAACCACGCGGTGTGCCGGGACTGGGTTCGCGCTCGCATCGCGGCGCCAAGTAAAGAATGTAAATCAGCGGCAATTTTGCCGCAAGCCGCAAAGGAGTGGCAAGTTGGCGGGGCGGTGGA
>JAAXZI010000232.1 GCA_012719955.1 Phycisphaerae bacterium
AAACGGGGGAACATGAGACGGTCACGAATGGCATGTGGGATAAACAGACGGGACAGGTTCGTTTTTGTCGACTGATCCGGACGCCGACGAGCCGGCCTTCGCGGGTCCATGCCGCGGAAACGGCAGCGGAACTGGAGCCCGACAGCGCAAAACCGTAGCGGCCGGGCCGGGTCCCCGGCGAAAGCTGGGTGCCGGCCGTTTTGCCCATCAAACGGCCGGTACAGAGCCCGGCCGCTACGAGCGAACGGCCGGGTACGGAGCCCGGCCGCTGCAGAAAATGGCCTGCTTTGCGCTGTAGGGCTGAATTACTTCAGATCAATGCCCTTGAGCCGGCTCTTGAGTTTTTCGGCCTTGTCGCCGGCGTTTTCCAGGGCGATGTGGTAATCGACCCATTCGTTGTAGACCAGATCGAAGAGCGAATCGACGTAGGTCACGCACCCGAGCTCTTTCATGGCCGGCTTCTCCATCTCCGCGATGGCCTCCTGGTAGCGGCGTTCGCGGATATAGCGCCGGGTGAGCGGGTTGGGTATGAAAATCTCATAAGCCGGCACGACGTCGATGCCCGGCTTAAGGCAGGGCAGCAGTCGCTGGTTGATGATGGCGGCCAGGTTGTCGGCCAGCGTGCCGAGGATGCGCTGCTGTTCGATGGTGTCGTAGTAGGCCAGGATGCGGTCAAAGGCCTGGCCGACCCCTTCGCAGTGCAGGGTGCCGAAGATCAGGTGCCCGGCCTGGGCGGTCTTGAGCGCGGCCTCCAGCGAGTTGCGGTCGCGCATTTCGCCGGCCAGACCGGCGTCGGGGTCCATACGCACGAGGTTGCGCAGGGCGATCTCCTCGTTGGGGATGCCGTCTTCGCCGATCTCGATCTGCACCACGATCGACTTCTTGGGGGTGTACACGTATTCGATGGGGTCTTCGATGGTCGCGATCTTCTTGGGATAGTTCTTGTTGATGTAGTCGAGCATGGCGGCGATCGAGGTGGTCTTGCCGCTGCCGGTGCTGCCGGACATGATCACGAACCCGCGGGCGTTATCGGCGATATTGAGATAGTGCTTGGGCAGGTGGTAATCGTCGAAATCCTTGATCTCCTCGAACCGCCGGATGGAGATGCTGCGCCCGTTGAAGGACTGGACGATATTGACGCGGAAGCGGGTGCGGTCGAGATGGTAGGACATGTCGATGCAGTGGTTGCGCTCGAAGCGGGCCCGCTGCTGCTCGTTCATGATGGCATTGCTCAGGAGGACTACGTCCTGCTGGGAGAGGGGGCGCATCTTGACGCTGCGGATGACGCGTTCGACGCGGTAGTCCGGGGGCCGGCCGGGGTTCACGTGCAGGTCGGTGGCCCGCCGGCCGCCCTGGCCGGGGTCGGCGGCCATGTGCCGCAGCAGCCGCTCCATGATCGCCTTGGCGTTCGCTTCGGTGATCTGGACGTCCAGATGGTCGCTGTTAGTCACCTGGACCGAGGGCCGGGCCGTACTCTCCGAACCGTTTCCGGCCGGGGCGGAAGAGGTCGATTCGGCTGAGTGAGGGACGTTTTCCACGTGCGCAGAGATGGGTTCTGTGGACATCGTGTTTCGGCTCCCGTGAAGTGTGAGGTGACTGCAACATATGAGCTACCCTGGGAAGCCTGGACGGTTGGGCGTCGAGCAGGACGAGGTGACCGCTCCACCGCCGGCTTCCGCGCAAATGAGCCTTGGAGATGTAGTAGTCCTGAGTTTAACACAGTCGAGGTGCAGTGCCAAGAGGTCACGGATTGTGGAAGTCAGTATTACTGACGCTCGATCCGGACGCTGGCCGGGGCGAAGGCGCCGATGTTCACCGTGAACACTCCGTCCTTGACCGGGATGGGCTGGTCCGTAGTTTCGCCGCGCAGGTTGACCGGCTGGACGTGCGGGGGCCTCAGGCCGGCGGGCAACCGCACCTCGACCGGCCCGGCCTTGCCGGCCAGTTCCCATAATCGCAGGACCAGCGGCAGCCGCTTCGCCTCCTCCGCGGTCTGGGTGGTTTTGACCGGTTGGGTGGAGCCGGGAGCCGGGCGGAGCGCGTCCGGGTCCACGCCGAACGAGGTGACCAGGATGCCCTTGCGCGAGAGTTCCACGCCGGCCTGACTGGGGGGCAGCTTGCCGGCCGGTCCCTCGAACCAGGCCCCCATCAGCGGGAAGGTATGCAGGGCCTCCAGCGACGGCGTGATCAGACTGCTTTCGGGGTTCTCATTCTCCACCGCCCAGATGCGGACGGTGGACAGCACGATGCCCTCGTTCCACAGACGGAAGTTGGTGGTCCACTGATTGTTGAACAGGTTGACAAAGACGATCGGCTTGCGGGGCACGAAATCCAGCGAATACTTCCAGCAGCCGGGGGTGTCCAGGCTGACCAGGCCGCTGGCCAGCGGGCAGAGGCCCGCACCCTGGCCATTCGGGTTGGTGATGGTCAGCCCGGTGCTCAGGGCGAACAGATGCCGGTTGGAGCCGGGGACGACATCCCGGGTCGGATCAATAATGGAGCCCAGCCGTCCGAGGCGGAAGCGCGGCTCGTCGACCTTAAAGGGCAGGCACAGCCAGCCGGCCTCGGGCCAGGAATCCGCCGGCTTGTCCTGGATGCGTATGGACAGATCGACGTAGGGGGCCTGGCGATTGAGGTATACCGACAGCGTCACCGGCGTGGGAATGTTCTCGTCAGCCTGGGCGGTCAGCTCGGCGGAGACGACCAGCGGCGTTTCGGAGAGGTGGACCTTGAAGTTGGATAGCGAGGCGGCTTTGTAGGGCGCCTCGGAGGCCGGCGGCAGGTCCGGCTTGGAGAACTCGTTGCGGGCCCAGGCAGTGTCGATCTTGACGTAGGCTTTTCGGAAGGCTTCGGTCTGGTCTGCGTCAAAGCGCTCGTAGAGATACTGGCCGAAGCCGTAGGGAGCGCCGGCGTCGACCAGTTCGCGCCCCGATCGCTTGTCGATCAGCGAGGCGATCGCGCCGCGCTGCGGGTCGAGCCTGACTTTGAAGAACGGGCTCTCGATGGTCATGTTCTGCCAGTTGACGCCCGTGGCCGGAGGCGGAGCGGGCTCGGCGGGGACGAACGTGCGGTAGCCAAAGGCGGGGATATCCTCGGCAAAGAACTGACAGACGCTCTCGCCGGGCACGAAGGCCACGGGGGCGGGGCTGTCGGCCGGCCGCAGACCCTTGATCCGGGCCGTTTTCGGAAGAACGGCCATGGCCACCGCACTGCGTGTCCAGGGCAGGGGGTTGTAGACCACAACGCGTCCGCCCTCGACCTTGACGTGACGGGCCAGAAAGGCGTGGCCGTCCACCAGCGGGGGCGTGGACAAATCGGCGGCGTCAACGATGTACTGGGTGTGCTCGTTCCAGGATCGCTCGATGCGCTGGTAGACGCCCAGGGCCCGATGCCGGCGAAAGCGCTCGTCATAGCCGAAGAACGGCTTGATCCAGGCCAACGACCCGCCCCAGGTATGCTCGCCGTAGAGCAGGCTCAGCTCGTAGGCGGCGGCGATGGCGTCTTCGGCGCGCATGGTGTTCACGCCCCAGAGCTGCAGCTCCATGTTGATGGCCTCTGCGGCGGCGATCTTGGGCCGCGCGGTCCGGGCGGTAAAGGCCCCGTAGGGATCGCTCATGGGTCCGTGAATCCAGGTGTCGGGCATGTCACCGCGGATCACGGGAAGATCCGGCTTGTCGGCCAACACCGCCTCCGCGAAGTCGCTGAGCCGGCCGATGCGGACTTTGACGCCGGGAAGCTTCTCTTTCGCCTCGGTCAGCAGCTTGTTGACTTCCTCCGGCGTGGGCGGCCCGTGGTTATCGCCGGTGTGAATCAGGGCCAGCCAGGCTCGGTAAGGCCAGTCCTTCGGCGGCTCGATTCCGGTGCCGTAGCCGGCCGCCGAGTACATGGTCAGCAGGCGCGAGCCGTCCGGCCCTTCCCACCAGAACAGGGGCGGCACCTGGGGAGAGCTGCTGGCGGCATTGCAACCCAGGTGCAGGAAGTCTACCCCCGCATGTTTGAGCAAGGTCACCAGCGACCAGGTATGGCAGGGCACGTCGGTCATCTTGGCGTCACGGGGCAGCGGCAGGCCGGCCTCGCGAGTCAGCCGGGATGAGAACGTCAGGCCGCGGACGAGGTCCTCCAACTCCAGGAGCTCGGTGTGGGTGGTGAAGGGCAGAGCGTGAACCGCGAAGCGGCCGGCCTTGAAGGCCTCCAGGATTCGTTGGCGCCGCTGCGGGTTCTGGCCCGGGTAGGGATCCAGGATCTTGTGCATGGGCCAGCCGGGGATGGTCCACACGAATTGCTGCTCAGCGGGCAGATCGTGGCTGTCATCCACGACGGCCAGGGCCTGGTCAATCATGGAGGTGCGGTATCCCTCCACGACGTTGACGGCCATGTCGGTGTAGCCGATGTCGAAGTGCGTCTTGAAGACGATGATGACCTCTTCGGTACGGGGCTGCCCGGCCCGGGCGGTGGCCAGAGGCAGAACCAGGAACATCACCGGCGCGACCAGGCCGAGCAAGCAGGCGCCAACGCCGCCGAAACGAGATTTACCGCACATGTTGTTCCTTTCGCGCTACCAGGTAAAGGGGCGATTGTAGTTTCGCCGGTGGCTGCTCCGCAACCGTGCGGTATGATACGTGAACTGCGCCGGCAACGTGAGCGGAGAGTGCTCCCCAACACGGCCAGGCTGTTTCGCGTGAGGACAGTCGGCGGCCGGCAGCGTCCGATTCAGACCATCGCCCACGGCGCCAACGCGCCCGGCGTCAGGTCAGGGAGCATGGCTTGAGCAGACGCGACGTAATTATCAACTGCCTGCTGGTGATAGGCCTGATGCCGGCCTTCATTCACGCGCAAACCGCTGCCCCAAAGGTCGATTGCTTCCGCCTGAGCGCGCCCGGCGACGGTTACGCGGTGGGCCAGGCTTCGGACCTGCACTACGGCAGGCTGGGTGAGCGCACGGGGCTCTGGACGGTTTGCGACCGGAACGGGAAGGAGTCGGCCGGGAAGATCTATTTCTTCTCGCTCAAGACCCTTTCGACCGCTGTGCCCGGCGAAAAGCTGGTGGCCGACGACGAGTTCACCATCGTGCCTCCCTTGGGTGACTGGGCCGCTTTTGCGGCCATTCACCAGGGCGTCGGCGAGGAGGCGCTCCAGGATATCCGCAGACGGCTCGTTCCCGCCGCCGATCGAAAAGATGAGCCGTTCCTGGATCTCGAGGCTGTCACCATCGGATCCTCCGTCAAGGCTCCGCATGAGTCGCGCCTGTTTGTCGTGGCCGAGGAGCCCTACTCGGTCATCCTGGAGCTGACCCTGGAGGGCGGGGGCCGCAGCGGGCGCGCCCGGCTGGCGGCGCTGTACCGCTACGAGGAGCCGTCCGAGCATCAGGGCACCGCCTTCAACGACGGACTGGAGGGCTTTGCCTGGGCCGGCCAGCCCGGGCAGTTTTATTTCGCCGAGGAGGGCACGCGCAGCCACTCCGAGATAGCCCGGCCGCTGATGATGTTCCGCGATCCGGTCCTGGGTCTGGGCGAATTGAGGGACGGTAGACTGCTGCCCCAGCGCAGGGCCTCCGAGACGATCAGCGCCGCGGTGCGTCAGTGTCGCCGGGGAGACGCACAGACGCTCAACGGACTCGCCGTGCTCCGCGACGGATCTCTCCTGGCCGTGGATCGCAACGGCGGCCTGATCCTCCACGTTGATCCGGCCCGGGGGAGCGCGACGCCGTGGCTCAACCTGTATGGTCCGGAGGGGCTGAATCTGCGGGTACTGCTGGCGGACTTCCCGCAGCGCCGAAAAATGCCCTACGTGAGCATCGAGGGCATCGCCGTGGACGAAGCAGGGGCCATCTGGCTGGTGGATGATCCGGCCATTCCCGAAGGCTGGCGGGAGTCATGCCTGGTGCGCATCCAGGGCGTGAAACTGCCGGATTCCGCCCGGCGGAACGGAGACAGCAGGCCTTCTCCATAGCGGCTCTGTGGGCACGGCTCCCACGGCCGGAGACGTGGAAGCGGAGCGCCTTGTCAAGAGATTCGCTTGTGCGAGGGTGACGCATGCCTGTCCGCGCCGAGAGATTCCACCAGGTCCTTCTGATTATCTCGACCATCTTGTTCTCCTGGTTCGCCATGCAGGTGGTCCACGAGCTCGGCCACGTCGTGGGAGCATGGTGTTCGGGCGGGACTGTTGCCCGGGTCATTCTCCACCCTTGGGCATTCTCGCGGACGGATCTGTCGGACAACCCGCATCCGCTGTTGGTCGCGTGGTTTGGACCGGTGGTGGGCAGCGTGTTGCCGTTGATTCTTTTCGCGGCCGCTCGTGCGCTCCGCCTCCCGGGCTGGTACATCCTGCGGTTTTTCGCCGGCTTCTGCCTGATTGCCAACGGCGCCTATCTCGGTGCGGGTTCGTTCGAAGGCGCGGGCGATGCGGGGGACCTGCTCCGGCTCGGTACGCCCCGCTGGATCCTCTGGGTCTTTGGGGTTCTGACGGCTTCCGCGGGTCTGTGGCTGTGGCATCGGCTCGGGCGTTACTTTGGGCTGGGGCCGGCTCCCTGCCGGATACACCCCGGCGCCGCCTGGGGCATGGCCGCACTGCTGGCCGGCCTGGTCGCCGTCGAGTGCCTCGCCGCCTGGTCGCGCGTGCCCGATCCCGCCCGAGCGGGTGGCTAACGCCACCGGTTCGGCATCTCCGCGCTCACGCCTCGTGCCGCCACCGGTTCGACCGGCACCCGGCCCAGGACGAGTCTTGTCAACATTTTTCTTGCGGATGATCCCTGCTGCCCGTTGTTGTAATGGCCCATCCTCTGGTTATAATCCTGAGCGCAAAAATGAGCCCGGCAAAGGGAGTGGTCTTGAACCACTCGCCGCAAGGGGCCTTGGTTGGCTTCCGACTTGATCCTTTCTGGATTATTTCCAGGGAGGCGGCAGCGATAGGCGGCATGGTGACGGGGTTCTCGGCTTGGGCTGGGACCACCCTCCCATCTGGCCGGACGGCCAGACGGGGCTATCGGGAAAGGCGAAGGGCCTCCTTGAAAGTGGCCCCGGACGGGCGTAAAATACAGCCATTAAATTATTTGCACCGCTAGCTCAATTGGATAGAGCATCGGTCTACGGAACCGAAGGTTTCAGGTTCGACTCCTGAGCGGTGCAGTCTCCCCTCTACAGTACCTCTCGATGCCTCAGGTGCCCTGAGGTGATATATTGCACGTAAGTGGCCTCGAACGGACCCAATCGAAGAACGCTGCGCCCTGGGCCAAACGGGCGGCACGAGGGTCAACCATGGGATTCTTGATGGATGTGGCCGGGTCTGGCTCAGGATTACCCCGACGGGGGGCAGCCCGCGGCGCTGCGGTGTTCCTGGTGCTGGCTGCGTCCGCCATGGCTTCCCTGAAGCCGCTGGAGCCGCGGAAGGTCATCAGCCTTGGCGGAGTCTGGCAGGTAGAGCACGGGACGGCGGCTTCGACGCCATGCTGGTAAGAGGCCGGCTTGGGTTTGTCCGCATACAGACAGAGGAATGCACATGAAAGCACACTTCCGCGCATTGGCCTTGGTGACAATGACAATAGTATTGGCCGAGTCGGTGCTGGCTGCCGGTCCGGCGACCCCGTCGGTGTTGCATGCCGTCGATTATGGCGCGCGCCTGGATTCAACGGATCACGTGGCCCTCTGGTGGTGTGACGCCACGCGTAAAGTGAGCCGCACCCGCCCGGTGCCCGAGGCGAAAGACGACGCGGTACGCCTGGAAGCGGCGCGAAACGATTTCGAGGCCGTGCAGGTGGTAATCCGGCCTGAGCGGGCGCTGTCCGGCCTGAAATGCAGCGTCAGCGATCTGACCGGCCCGGACGCGGCCCGCATCGCCAGCGACCAGATCCAGATCCTGCGCGTGGGCTACGTGAAGGTGACCGCGCCGACGGACAAAGTGGGCCAGGCCGGCGAATGGCCTGACCCGCTGCCGCCGCTGGATAGGCCGCTGGATGTTCCCGCGGGCGTCAATCAGCCGCTCTGGATCCTGGTGCACGTGCCGAAGACAGCCGCTCCGGGCGACTATTCCGGCCGGCTCCAACTGACCGCCGACGGCTGGTCCGCGCAGGTCCCCCTCAAGCTGCACGTGTGGAACTTCACCCTGCCGGATGCGCCGCGCACGGCCAGCGCCTTCGGTCTGAGCGCGCGCAACATCTTCAGGTATCACAACGTTCAGCGCGAGGAGGACAAGCGGGCCGTCTTCGCCAAGTACATGAAGAGCTTCGCGGACCACCGCATCAGCCCGTACGATCCGACGCCGCTGGATCCCATTGAATACAAGTTCGTGCCCGAAGCCGACCCGCCGCGCGCGGAGGTGAAGTTCGACCGTTTCGACGCCGCCATGCAGCGGGCCATCGACGAGTGGCACATCACCAGCTTCAAGCTGCACATCCCCGGCATGGGCTGGGGGACTTTCCACTCGCGCAGCGAGGGTGAACTCGTCGGGCACAAGGCCGGCACCCCGAAATACGAGGCCATGTTCGCCAGCGCCATCCAACAGGTCGAGGCCCATCTCAGGGAGCGGGGCTGGCTCGATAAGGCCTACGTCTACTGGTTCGATGAGCCCGAGCCGCGCGACTACGACTTCGTCAAGGCCGGTATGGCCCGCATCCGCAAGTACGCCCCCGGCATCTGCCGGATGCTCACCGAGGAGCCCATCGAACCGCTCTTCGACTTCGTGGATCTGTGGTGCCCGGTCTCGCCCGCCTTCAATCTTGAGCAGGCCAGGGCCCGCCAAGCCGCCGGCGAACAGCTTTGGTGGTATATCTGCACCGGCCCCAAGGAGCCCTACTGCACGTTGTTCATCGACCATCCGGCCACCGATCTGCGCGTCTGGCTGTGGCAGACCTGGCAGCGGAACATCAGCGGCATCCTCATCTGGGAAAGCATCTACTGGACCAGCGACACGGCTTTTCCCGACTCGCTCCAGAACCCCTACGAGGACCCCATGTCCTACGTGACCGGCTATTCCACGCCGCGGGGCGAGAAAAAGCCCTGGGGCAATGGCGATGGCCGGTTCCTCTACCCGCCGGAATCCGCCGCGGCCGGAAGCAAAGAGCCCAACCTGGAGCCGCCGGTCAGCAGTATCCGCTGGGAAATGCTTCGCGAGGGCATCGAAGACCTTGATTACCTCTATATCCTGGCCGATCGCATCAAGACGGCTCGGGCGGACGAGGAGCTGGCCAAGCAGGCCCGGGCACTGTTGGAGGTGCCGGCGGAGATCACGGCCGGCATGACCGAATACACGTACGACGCCCGGCCCATCTACGCCCGCCGGCAGGCCGTGGCCCAGATGATCGAAAAGTTGGGAGGGGGTCAATAATCAGTCGTTGTCTGTTGTTGGTTGCGAAAGTCTGTTGGGCAGTTGTTGCCCCCGATGGCTCATGAACGGGCCCGGCAACTGACAAACACTACAACGCAAGGTCGTAGCGGCCGGGCT
>JAAXZI010000022.1 GCA_012719955.1 Phycisphaerae bacterium
GGCGGACTCCGTCTAATCTGCCGGGGTCCACACTTTCTTGCAAGGAGAATCCATGTCCACTCAATTCAGCATCAGCCCCGAGGGTGACCGGTTCCCTCTCCCTACTCCCGAGCAATACCCGGTGGAGTTTGAACGGCTCAAGAAGATGACCGATCGCCAGCGCGCCGAAGGCCGCGAGATCGTCGTGGTGGTCGGAGTCGGGTTTGTCGGCGCGGTGATGGCCGCCGTGGTGGCCGACAGCAAGGACAAGAAGACCGGCCAATACAACAAGTTTGTCATCGGCTACCAGCGGCCCAGCTCGCGCAGCTACTGGAAGATCGAGCTGCTTAACCGCGGCCAGTCGCCGGTGAAGGCCGAGGATCCGGAAGTCGATCAGATCATCGCGCGGTGTGTCAACGAGAACCGTACGCTCATCGCCACCTATACCCCCGAGGCGCTCAAGCTGGCCGACGTGGTGGTCGTGGACGTGCAGTGCGATTATCTCAAGCAGGACCTGGGCAACCTGCGGACCGGCTCGGCGGACATGGCCGCCCTGGAGAAGAGCCTGGCCACCATCGGCGAGATGATCCCGCCGGAATGCCTGGTGCTGATCGAGACCACCGTCGCCCCCGGCACGACCGAGTACGTGGCTTACCCCATCCTCAAGAAAGCCTTCGAGAAGCGGGGGATCGACTCCGAACCGCTGCTGGCTCACAGCTTCGAGCGGGTCATGCCCGGCCGGAACTACGTCTCCAGCATCCGCGACTTCTGGCGCGTCTGCAGCGGCGTGAACGAAAAGAGCCGTGAACGGGTGGTCAAGTTCCTCTCCGAGGTGCTCAACGTCGAGAAGTTCCCGCTGACGGTCATGGACCGCCCGCTGGAGAGCGAGACCACCAAGATCGTCGAGAACAGCTTCCGCGCGACCATGCTGGCCTTCCTGCATGAGTGGAGCCTGTTCGCCGAGCGCAACGGCGTGGACTTGATCAAGGTGGTCAATGCCATCAAGGTGCGTCCGACACACAACAATATCATCTTCCCCGGTCCCGGCATTGGAGGGTATTGCCTCCCGAAAGACGGGGGGCTGGGCATGTGGGCTTACAAGCACCTGATGGGTTTCGAGGATGAGCTGTTCACCATCACCGAGCGGGCCATCAACATCAACGACACGCGGGCCCTGCACGTGGCCGAACTGGTCCGCGACGCGCTGCGCAACATGGGCAAGTACGTCGCCGCCAGCCGGTGCGTGCTGCTGGGCGCGGCCTACCGTGAGGACGTGGGCGACACGCGCTACTCGGGCAGCGAACTGGTGGTGCGCAAGCTTGCCGAGATGGGCGCCGAGATCGGGATTCACGACCCCTACGTGCAGCACTGGTGGGAATTGGAGGCCCAGGATACCTACCCGGCACCCGGCCTGAGTTGGGCCCGCTTCTTCCGCAACCAGGAGGAGCTCAAGAACGCCCGGGTGGAGAGCGACTTGGAAACGGTGCTCAAGGACGCCGATGCAGTCATCCTGGCGGTCCGGCACGAGCCCTATCTCAAGCTCCAGCCGGACGAGGTGGTGCGCATGACCGGCAAGCCCTGCGCGGTGGTGGATTGCTTCGGCATCCTCGACGACGCGAAGATCCGCCGGTACTTCGAACTGGGCTGCGAGGTCAAGGGCCTGGGCCGCGGGCACGTGAAGCGGATCAAGGACAGCGTGAAGAGAAGTGAGAACTGAGAAGTGAGAACGTGAGAGGTCGGAGGCCTCCCAGACGCATTGCCTATGCGCACGAACAAAGGCAGGAGGCGACCGTGCAGGCGATTGGGGCGTCCTGCCGGTGGTATCCCTTTCGTTTCGTGCTTAGGTGATTACAGCTTCCACGCCCGGGCGAAGGCCTTGAAGCTGCGGTCGTAGGTGCGCTCGGCTTCCGGAGGGAAGCAGCAGCCGGGCAGTTGCTTCATGGCCAGATGATACTGCAGACAGTCGCAGCAGATGCCCTTGCGGCTGCATCCCGGATAGCTGCACGTGCAGTCCTTCGCGTTTCGTTCTTTTTGGCATTCCATGGCTTCACGGTTCCTTTGCCGGATGAGGGGCGATGCCGGAAGCCGGCTGAGACGGCCGGTCGAACGCCCGATTGGGAAGCATTATGGATCAGCCTCAAAAGGGTTGGCAAGAGCCGTGATTGGCCCTTGAAGCCTCCGGCAACAGCCTCTCACCCCGCCCCGGCCGGGGCGGGTACTTGTACGCCAGGCCCTCGCAACCACCAGTTCCGCTTCGCTCCACTGGTGGCTACTCTCACCTGGCCCCTCTCGGGACCAGTCATGGCCGCCCGGCTTGCCTTGATCATTGGGCATTGGGATTTGGACATTGGGCATTCGCCTTTAAGATGCTCCCTTCATGCGCGACCGTACGGCCAAGATCGGTGTTCTATGTGGCGTTGCCGCCTACCTCTCATGGGGGCTGTTCCCTATCTATTTCAAGGCCGTCAAGCAGGTGGACGCCGGCGAGATCCTCTGTCACCGGATTGTCTGGTCGGCCGTTTTCCTGGCCGTGCTGATGGCTCTCCGTGGGAGGTGGGGGGATGTGGTGGCCGCGTTGCGCGACCGGCGGGTGGTGTTGACCCTCCTGGGCAGCACCATCCTGATCGCCATCAACTGGTTCACGTACATCCTGGCGACCATCCACGCACACGTGCTCCAGGCCAGCCTCGGCTACTTTATCAATCCGCTGGTGAGTATCCTGCTCGGATATGTGTTTCTGGGCGAACGCCTCCGGCCGTGGCAGAAGGCCAGCGTGACGCTGGCGGTGGCGGGGGTATTGTTCCTGACTGTCAACTATGGGCAGGTGCCCTCCATTGCCCTGATCCTGGCCGGTTCGTTCGGGTTCTATGGATTGCTGCGTAAGACCGTGCGGGTCGAGGCCATGGCCGGTCTGACCGTCGAGACGGCCCTGCTCGCGCCGCTTGCGGCCGGATGGCTGGTGTATCTGGCGGCGGGGGGGCGGCTCAGTTTCGGCCATGCTCCGACCACCGTGAACGTGCTGCTGTTGCTGGCGGGCGTGGTGACCTCCGTGCCGTTGCTGTGGTTTACGACCGCGGCCCGGCGGCTTCGGCTGTCTACTCTGGGGTTCCTTCAATACCTCGCGCCCACCGGCCAGTTCCTGTTGGGCGTGCTGGCCTATTCAGAACCCTTCACCCGGGCCGATGCCGTGGCATTCGGCCTGATTTGGGCGGGGCTGGCGATCTACTCCGTGGACACGCTTCGCCGCAAACAGGCATAACCCTTGAGGTTTGTGATGGTTATGGGACATGGTGCCGCCCATCCAGATGGACTTAGCCGTCCACGGCAGGTTCGCGGAGGTAATGACCAATTCCCGGAGCGATTGCGCCGCCTTTCACACACGTCACATACGTTCTAACCTCGGGGTGCCTGGGATTGTCTATCTGTAGTAGGGGAGTCGCCTGGCCTTGTAATGGCTGACTACGGCTCATAACATTCGGTATGCCGCGAGCATTCACCCGCACACGCATTGCCCTCTGGCGAGGAGCTTATCATGCTCACGAGGTCCTGGATTAAATACGCCGGCCCGATCGTCCTGAGCCTGGCAATCGTGACGGCAGCTCATGCACAGCGCAGCACGCGGGGGCGTACTTCGGCGCCAACGATACGAAGCGCGAGTCGCGCCCCGGTGTCGGTTTCGAGCCGGTCGGCTTCCAGCGCGCCGCGAACGTCGTCGTCCAGCGTGCGGACATCACCGCAGGTTAGCCGCTCGTCGAGCCTTTCGTCTCGCTCCAGCGTTTCGCCGCGGTCGACCATCTCGTCCCGGTCGAGTATTTCGTCACCTTCGAGCGTCTCTCCGCGGACCAGTATTTCGCCTCGCACCAGCATCGCGCCGCGTACGCAAGTCGGTTCGAGTGTGCGGCCGAGCTATACGCCGCGCTCCAGCTCGGAGGTCAGAACTTCGCCTTACAGCAGCGTTCCGCGATCGAGCGTGTCGACGTCGGAGCGGATCAGCCAGTCGCCCACGATTTCGTCTTCCACGCGTACGCCGGGGACTTCTACGCGTACACCGGGGACTTTCAGCCCGTCGATCAGTTCGAGCCCGCGTTCAGAGGGCACGGGCCGGGTGATCACCCGGCCGGACAGCCTGACTACCAACGGGTCGGTTCGGCAGCCGATGATCTCGTCCCCCGCTCGCCCGGGCGGAGTGAGCCGTCCGAGCGGTGTCTTTATCACTACCCGTAGGCCGGAGCGATCGGTTGGCGGTGGCGCGATTGCCGTGGGCCAATCAGCATCCGGCCGGTCGACGATCGCGCATGCCCCGACAGGCGTCGGCTACGCCCGGGTAGGAGTGGGCAACGGCGGGCGGGTCGTCAGCGGGAGGGGCGGTCTGGTCTCCGCGGAACGGTTCTATGCCCCCGGCATGGATCGTCGGATTGTGTATCCAGGCGTGGCCGTGCCACGTGCCGCCGGGCTGCGAATCGGGTTGGCCCGTCCGGTCTACTACCGTGGCCGGCAGGTGGTCGCACACGTGCCGCACTGCGGCTTTGGCTTCTTCACGCCGGTGGTCCCGGTTCCGTATCCGGTTCCGGTGTATGAGCCGTACCCGGTGCCGGTCTACACCTCGACGACGGTTGTCACCCCGCCGCCGGTGTATCAATCAGAGGTCTACGCCCCGCCAGCCGGCTATGCCGATGGCGGTTATGGCTATGCGGGCGGCGGTTACGCGGATGGCGCGTATGCCAACGGGGCGTACGAGGCGGGCGCTTACAGCCAGGAGCCGGCCTATGCGGCCGCTCCGGCCGGGCTGCCGACGGCACCTCCTGCCGATGATCGGGTTTATACGCAGGAGCAGCCGATCCAGCCTCCGCCGGCGGACATCCCCGCTCAAGAAGCTCCTGAATCAGCGGCTCCTGAGGCGCTGCCGGGCGATTCGGCCGATGACCAGTTGACCCAGGCCGAGCGGCAGATGGTCGAGGGGATGAAGGCGTTTTCGGCCGGTGATTATGACCAGGCCGCGCGGACCTTCCTGCAGGCCGGGATGGGCGATAACGACAACATTGACGCCTGGCTGGCCTATGCCGTGGCCCGCTTTGCGACGGGCGACTACAAGGCGTCGGCCCTGGCGGTCCGGCGGGCGATCCGGGCGTTTCCCGACGTGGTGAACTCGCCGGTGGACATCCGCGAGCGTTACGGCCGGCCGGAGGATTTCGACCGGCACCTGGCCGCCGCCGAAGAGCGCGTCCGGAATCGCGCCGAGGATGGCGACGCGTTGTTGACGCTCGGCTTCGTTCAGCATTTCAGCCGGCAGCGGGAGGCCGCGGCCCAGACCTTCGAGATGCTCAGTCGCCGATTCGAGGCGGATCGCGAACTCGCCGACATTTTCCTCAACGCCAGACCGCTGGAGGAGATCGATCGGGAGATGCAGGAGATGTACGAAGGCCAGAGCAACGGCAACCCGGGCCAGGCGCCTGCTGTGGACCCGTCCGGGTCGGCCGCTCCGCCGCCGCCTCCTCCGCCGGTAGGTGGGCAGTCGGGGTATGATCCGGTTGGTTCCGCGTTGCGTTCGGAGCAGAATCTGCGCAACGCCGGTCTGACCCAGTAAAGGTGGGCAGGGTGCCTATCCTCCCTCGATGCCAAATGACCGCGCGATGGTGAGACAACAAACCGCACGATGTGTGTGCCATGGCTCTTGAGCCGTGTCGGGATGACTCCGGCATGAGGCGCTGCTCAAGAGCGATGGCACACATCCTTCCGGGGCCGACGCTTATACGGTTTCCGTTGTAAACCTGGGCAGGTTCCTGCCTGGTTGTTGGTCACCGCGCTGCTGATCGCTTGAGTCTTCGTGCTCCCATCTCTGATGACGTTTGCGGATCTGTTGGGGCAGTGCCGGCACCTCCACCACGCCGCTTCATGACTCCTGCGAAACTAATTCGGCAATGGTGAGCAAGCCCGGCTGAAAGCCGGACTGAGTCTGAGGCTGGAGATGTGTTTGTGGCTCAGGCAATTGCCAGTGGCCCCGAGAGGGGCCAGGTGAGAGTAGCCACCAGTGAAGCGAAGCGGGACTGGTGGTTGCGAGTGCCTGGCGCACAAGTCCCCGCCCCGGCAGGGGCGGGGTGAGAGGCTGGTGAGGGATCTCACGCCGCCCCTGCCGGGGCGGCCATCGAGGAGAGAGGCGGGCTTTACCAGGGGTTCCGCTTCGCTCCACCCCTGGCTACTATCTGACCGCCCCTGCGGGGCGTGTGCCCACCTGAAGGTGGCGGTCTGTGGTGCGTTCAAAGCCCTTTTCTTATTCTGTCCGATTCAACCGGCTTTAGCCGGACTTGCGGTTGATGCCGTTGGCACCCTCATCGGTTGTCCAAATCGTGAACCCACCTCTGAAGAGGTGGGCCACCCAACGCACAGGATTCATTTGAATCCGTATCAGAGGCGCTTGTACGTGATCAGCGCGGCGGATGACGGCCGCTTCAGTGTTACCAGCAATCCGGTTTCGGCCAACTCCCGACCGGTCAGCACGGTGGTTGAGTCCGGCTGATCGAGGTCCCGCACTTCGTACCTGGCCTCATCCACCAGACCGTGGAGCTTGAAGCGGGCGGATTCGTAGACGCAGTCTGCCCGGCGGAAGGCCTGCACGAGCCCCTGGCCGGCCTCCGGCCGATTGAACTGCCAGGCCATCCACACGTCGTTTTCCCCGCTGAAGGATGTCAGCGGATAGTAGTCGCCGAGGAAGCAGGGGGCGATGGTCCGCCACTGTTCGATGAGCCGCCGGATGGCTTGGTAATCGAGATCCTTGCGCCGCATGTCGTAGCAGGCGTTGACGAAGTAGCACATGCAGCTTCGGAAACCGTAAGGTTCGGGATGGTTCAGGCCGGTGCCGAAGGCCGGAATCCAGAAGGCCATCCCGTAGGTGTGGTTCTGGTTGCCGACGGGTTCGAGAATGTAGTCGCTGCGCAGCAGGGGGACGGCCCGGCGGAGGGTCTCCAGATCGTTACGCCGGCCGCCGCTGGCACAGGTGTCGATGAGCATGTCCGGATGCCGGCGGCGCAGCTCGTCCCAGTAGGCCAGATAGCCGGTGACGTGATAGATCTCGGTGATGCCCTGGCGGTCGGGCGGATCGGTCTTCCGCCAGTACTCCAGCGGCTCCATGTTGAAATCCTGGCGGTACAGGTCGATGCCCTGTTCGTTGAGCAACTTGTCGATGTGATCGGTCAGCCATTGCCGCGCCTCCGGGTTACCGAGGTTGAGCAGCTTCTGGTTGCCATCCGCGCCCAGCAGCCATTGGGGGCGCTGTTCGTAGAGCCACGTTCCCGGGGTGACCCGTTCGGGTTCAAACCAGACGATGGTGCGAACGCCCTTGGAGCGGGCGTGATCGCTGATGGCCCGCAGACCGCGCGGAAAGCGCGATCGGTCCACCTCCCAGGTGCCGGTGTTGGGCCAGCCGCTCTGGTTCGGATACCAGCCGGCGTCCATCCACCAGTAGTTAAGGCCGAGGTTTTCCTCGACGTAGCGATCGACGAAGAGCTTCTGGTTCTCCTCGTTGGCGTGGATCATTTCGCCGAACTGATGCGAGGAGCAGGCGGCCAGATGAGGGGGCGGAAGCTGGCCGGCCGGGCGCGGCAGGTTGTGGGCGATCATCCAGCGACGCCAGATGTTTTGAGCGTAGACGTGGTCGCCCTTGTAGAACTGGAGGACAACCAGCGGGCTGCGCACCTCTTCGCCGGGATGCAGGCGAAAACGAGTGAGCTCCTGGCCGCCGCGGATGCGAAGCGTCCGGGACGGCTCATGGGTGAACGTGGCGGCCCACTGGCCGGGCCAGCCGATGACGGCGATGACGCCTTCGCCCGGCCATTCAACGTTGAAGTAGGGCAGGTCGCTGTTGGTGGGCCGTCCGCCGGCGGTGGTGATCCGTTTCTCGGCTTTGGGCGAAAGCCGCGTCTGGAGCGGCTGGTAGTCGTGGGCCGTGCAGGGGCTGCCCACATGGTGATGAAGCACGAAGTCGCCCTCGCCTTCACGTTCGATGACGGTGTCGAGGGCGCAGATGTCGGACAGGATGGGCGAGTCGGTCTGGCCGGTGTTCTTGAAGTAGAGCGTCCACTCAACGGTGGGGAAATCGTGGTACTCGATGGCAACACATCGCACAACCAGCCCGCTCTGAGGGTCGGTGTAGCTCACCTGGTGGCGCGTACGCCGGTCGTCGAGGCGGCTGTGTTCCCGCTTGACGGTCCAGGTTTTGACCAGCTCGGCGAACGGCCGGTCGCCATAGTTGAAGGAGAAAGGCGGGGTGGCGCTGAAGGCGGCGCGAGCCTGTCCTTCGATGGGCAGATCGCCCAGCCAGATTTCCGTGCCGTCCGTCAAGGTTACTTTGGCGTCGGCCCAGTCGGCCTGATCGCAGGAGATGCTGTCGCCGCCGTCGCTTACCTCGAGGGTGAACTCCGTCGCCCCGTTCAGTTCCACCTGGACGGGGATGCCGGCCATGCCTTCCCGCATGAGGGGCGAGCGGAATGCCTCGCGCCCGGCCACGTTGACGGAGAAGATGATGCTGCCGCGCCCGCCGGCGGTTTGCTCGTTGCTGTCCACGCCGACCACGGCGGTAAAGCTCCTGGCCGGGCCGGGCAAACGCACGATGAGCTTGCTGACCGCGTGGCAGTAGAGCCCCCGGCGATACGTTCGATCGACGATGCGCATGGGGCGGTTGTTACGGGCGTTCTTCTGGACGGGGTCGTGATTGGCCAGCACGCGCAAGCTTGCGGGCGGGGCCTCCTGGGATTGCTCGCCGCCGAATTTGGCCGCGACCCACGTGCGGGCCTGGAATAACTCAGCGTTGCCGACGGTGGTAGCCCGGGCAGGCCCGACGGTTGAGACAAGAATGCCAAAGGCCGGAAGCAGCAGAGACAACTTCGTCATCGGAGTGCCTTTCGTGCAAAGTTAACGGGTCCGCGCTATAGTGCAGGATAACCGTTGGCGCGGGTGACGGCAATTCAGGGGAGCGGGTCGTGCGGTGACGTCGTGCTGTCCGGGCCGGTGTTGTAGCCTTGGGCTCACTCGCGTTTTGCATCCGCGCTGCCGTGAATCTGTCACATGGCCTTGTCAGGGGGTATCAATGATGGCCAGGAATCGCAGGAAAAGACGTGTTTCCGGTCGGTCGTATCCAGTGGAGCCGGCCGGTGCTTCCGGTCCCGGCGTGGGCGACGTGATCGGCGGTGACGCCAGCGGGATCGGCCTGCCGGACAGCCTGCGCCGCGACGCCGCCAGCGACGCGCCCGAGTTGCCCAGCCTGGGCGCGGAACGGCGTATTGATCCGCATCAGCCGGACGATGATGAGCTGTCGGGCCGGCGTACTTGATCGAGCGGCGAGGCGCTGGCAGGACGATGCTTCCTCTGAGGCTGAAACGCGGGGCCTCTGCGAGGCTGGAACGCAGGGCTTCGTCCTTCCCCGACTGATGCCGTTTGCCCTCATCCCGGTAACAGTACTGCCCGCTCTACTTCTGCCTCCGCGCCTCTGGCTTACCGGGCCGGCCCATCGTAGAATTTTCCTTTGTTCGTTGTGGGCCGCCTTCCGAGGCCCCTGACCGGGGAGGCGGCGAGCGAGCCCCGTTATCCGAGGTGCGAACGCGGCGGGTAATGGGTACAAAATCAGCAGGTTAATGGGTACAACCGGCCTGGGGCGAGTGGCGGAATGGCAGACGCTGGGGACTTAAAATCCCCTGGCCGAAAGGCCGTGCGGGTTCGATTCCCGCCTCGCCCATTGGAAATAAAGGACTTACGACACGTCCCCGTGACCCCTCGGAATTACCTAACGCATATGTGACGCATAGAAGTGGTCATGCCATTGGGCTTCTTCCTTCTCGACAACTTTCTGGTTGCGACAAGGACAGTTCATCGAAGGTTATGGTCTTGGCCGGTTTTGCGTTCAGCGGGCGTTGGCATCAGTCTTCGATCGCGGGCACCAGCAACACCTTGTCCTTCCCGGCATTCCGCAGCTCCCGTTCGATTTGGGACATGAGAGTCGCGTGATCGGACGCGCGCACCCCCGGTCGGCTCGGCGTCACAACGATGTACAGCCAATCGTCATCCAGGCGCTGCTCCGACACTTGCAGGGGAATGCCTTGTTGCGCCGCCTCGTCGAGGCGCTGGCGAACGTGGTCCACAATTGCAGGGATTTCTTGAGCGGTGGGCATCTGGACTCCTTTCAGAATGCTTCGAGGATGGTTTTCATGATAGAGAATGCTTCACGTGCATCGCGTCCATCAAACTCTGTTGACGGTCTGTAGTCGGCATCGATTCTCAAGGTGTAAAGCCGGCCCACCATCTCTGACAGTCGCTCGCGCTTGTCCTGGGCCATATGGGGCATGCTCGACTCGATCAGCCGCCGAAGGCTGCCGTGGCTCGGCCCTTCCCTGCCCCGTGCCATCTGGAGGCCGGCTGTCACGACCAGTTCGTGCGCGATCTTCGAATAGGCCGCATAGTAGGCGCGGGAAGCGGCCGAACGGTGACGGTCCTCTGTGACCAATGCAGCGGCAGCATGACGCGCATCCCTCGCCACTTCAAGCCATGTTGTCGCCATTGTCGGTCCTCTCTTTCATTGCATCATTGTAGCCATTCATTCGCCTGCAGCTCAATTTGCCACCACAGGTTCAGCCGGATCAAGCGACCGCATTGCAGCGCCGCTGTCCGCAGTTGTTGCGGGCCGACTCGATACCACCTTGCCGGGGGCCGGCTTACTTGGCCGGGGTCAGGCGGGCGACGAAGCCGCCGCGGGGGAGCAGGTTGACCTGCACCGGGTCGGCGGCGTTGATGGTACGAGTCTGGGTTGAGAATTCGCGGGACCCTTGGCCGTCGGCGATCAACGTCATCTGATAGCGGCCAGCGGGCAGGAACTTGCCCAGGTCGAGCTTCTGTTCACACGGCGTGTTCTGGCCGTTGACGCCGGCCAGGTACCAGGTCTCGCCTTTCCGGCGGGCCAGGCAGACATCCCGGCCGGGGTAGCCGGTCACGAAACGCGTGTCGTCCCAGGCGACGGGTACCTCGCGGACGAATTGTTTGGGTTCGGCCGGCAGGTTGCGGTACACATCGGGGTCGTCGGCGAAATGGACCCACCCCGACTCGAACAGCACCGTCAAGGCCAGCTCGTGGGCGTCGGTGGTCTTGCGGGGATGGTTCGATTTGCCGAGGCCCATCGGGGTGTAATCCATCGGGCCGACGGCGTTGCGCGTGAAGGGGGTGATGGTGTTCTGGACGGGCGCGCGGTCGGGGAAATGGGAGTCGAACAGGTAGCACTCCTCGCCGCGGATGGCCTCCATGGACATCAGGTGCGGGTAGGTTCGCGACCAGCCCCGGGGCAGCGTGCAGCCGTGGAAGTTGACCATGATCCCGAAGTCGGCCGCGTCTTTGAGAATCGCGTGATACAGGGCGATGATTTCCGGCTTGTCGCTCTGGAAGAAGTCCACCTTGACGCCCTTGACGCCCCAGTCCTTGAGCAACTGGAGCTCATGCCGGCGGACCTGCGGGAAGAAGAAGCAATCGCGGGGCTTTTCGGTGACGACGTTGTGCGGCCCGCCGGAGTTGTACCAGAGCAGCACGCCGATGCCCTTGTCCTTGGCGTAGCGGATGACGTCGTGGATGCTGCCGTTGTCGATGATGGTCCAGTTCGCATCCACCAGGACGTACTCCCAGCCCATCTCGGCGGCAAAGTCGATGAAGCGCTTCTGCTTGGCGGCGTCCTTGGGGCTGGCCTGGTCGGACCACCAGCTCCAGGCTACCCGGCCGGGGTGAATCCAGTTCACGTCTTTGACGCGCGAGGCTTCGCTTACGTCCTGCACCAGCGTGGATTCGACGATGTCGCCGGGCGAGTCGCCCAGGATGATCACGCGCCAGGCGGACTGCCAGGGGAGCGTCAGGGCGGGGGCGGGCGCGCCGTAGCCGTTGCCCTCGGCCGGATCGGGCAGCCGGATACGGTAGGTGGTCTTCTCAGGTTGCTGGGCGAGGCGGGCGCCGTAGCAGTTGGGGCCGACGTCGGCCTCGGTGATCAGGGCCCAGTGCTTCTCGTCGGCCGTGCGGAAGAGCACCGGGAAGGCCCAGCCCATCTCGGTCGGCGCGGGGCTGCCGGCCGGAATGCCGTTCTCGAAGTAAGTCTCGTAGGCGGGGGAGTAGGTAGTGATCTTGTCGTAAGGATGCAGCCACATCTTCGCATCGGCGGGCAGGTTGAACCCGGTATTCTCGGCGGTGAACGTCTGCGGGCCTTTGCTCTCGGTGAGCAGGCGATAGCGGAAGGCCGCTCCGTCGTCGTAGGCGCGCAGTTCGAGTTCCATGACCGCATCGCCGGCGTTACGAAAACGCAGGAGCAGCGCCTGGCCGACGTTACGGCACTCGCGGCGCTTGCCGTGGGGCATGGAGTAGCGTTCTTCAATCCGGCGGGGGCCTTCCACGGAGTCGAAGCGCAGCGCGTTGACGAAGTCCTGATGCTCCAGAAGCAGGCCCATGGGCGAGTCGGCGATGATCACCCGACGGGCGTCGGCGGGTCCGTGCTCGACCTGGTAGGACAGCCGTTCACCGCCTTCGCCAAAGCCCGGCGGCCGGGTCAGACGGACGGAAAGCCGTACCTGGCCGTTAGGGGAGGTCACGTCCCAGGCGGCCAGTGCCGAAGAGGCGGTCAGGCAGGACAGGATCAACATGCCATAAAAACACATCGGGCCGGTGATGAATCGCTCGGTTTCCAAGACTTCGCTCCTCCGAATTGCCGCTGCCACAGAAGTCACAGAGAAAAGTTTAAGCCACAGAGGGCACGGAGAAAAGGCTTGGGTTGCAGAGGCCACAGAGAGTTTTTTGCCACAGAGGGCACAGAGGGCACAGAGGATGTCAGAAAGGGAGAACGGCGTCTGTCTGCTGCTTGTTTTTGAATTTTCAGCGATAGGTTTCTCCCGTTCGTGGGGGAAGGCGGAAGAGCAGTCAGACAATCAAGGCTTTCCCCTCGCCTCACCCGTTCGCGACACAAGTCGGGTGCGCGCCGCCCCCCCCCAACAACTGACAAAAGGACGACTGACCCAACAACTGACAACTGACAACTAACAACTGACCACTGACATCTTCGCGCTCTCTACTCACCCAACCCCGCCCGCTTACGAAACTCAGCCTCGTCAATAACTTCAATCCCCAGCGCCTTGGCCTTGTCCAGTTTCGAGCCGGGATCGGTGCCGGCCACGACGAAGGTCGTGTTCTTGCTCACCGAGCCGACCGCCTTGCCGCCGAGCGAAGCGATGAGGTCCTGGATTTCCTTACGGCTGAAGGTCTCCAGCGTGCCGGTGACGACGATGCTCATGCCGGCGAAGGGTTGCGGGCCGTTGGGCGTCTTCGCGGGCTGGGTCATGTTGACGCCGGCGGCGGCCAGGTCTGCGATCACCTGGCGTCCCCTCTCGCTGGTCAGGAATTGGTGGATGCTGCGGGCCAGCTCGGGGCCGATGCCGGGGATGGCCAGGAGCTGCTCGGGCGTGGCCTCCTGAACGGCCTGCATGGTACAGAATCGCTCGGCGAGCAGCAGGGCGGTGCTCACGCCCACATGGGGGATGTTCAGCGCGGCCAGCAGGCGCGACAGCGGACGTTCCTTGCTGGCCTCGATGGCGCCCAGCAGGTTGTCCACGCTCTTCTCTCCCATCCGCTCCAGGCCCAGAAGCTGGTCGGGGCGTTGTTTGAGGCGATAGAGGTCGGCAAAACTCTTCACCAGCCCCCGGTTCACGAGTTGTTCGACCAGGGCCGGGCCGACGCCTTCAATGTCCATTTGGTCGCGCGCGCAGAAGTAGCGCAGCCGCTCCTTGAACTGGGCCGGACATTCGGGGTTGGTGCAACGCAGGAACACGCCGCCCTCGTCGCGCACGGTGGGGGCCCTGCACGAGGGGCAGCACTCCGGCGGGAGAATCGGTTGCGTGTCCGCCGGGCGGGCTTCTTTGTCCACCTCCACGACCTGCGGGATGATCTCGCCGGCCTTTTCGATGTAGACGTAATCGCCGATGCGCACGCCGAGCCGCTCGATCTGGTCGAAGTTGTGCAGCGAGGCGCTCTTGACCGTGGTCCCGGCCAGGAGCACCGGTTCGAGGTTGGCCACCGGCGTGATGGTGCCGAGCTTGCCCACCTGGAAACGCACGGATTTGAGGATGGTGCGGGCGCGTTCGGCCTCGAACTTGAAAGCGATGGCCCAGCGCGGGAAGCGGCTCGTACGGCCGAGCAGGTCGCGTTGGTCGAAGCGGTCGATCTTGAAGACCAGGCCGTCGGTGGGGAAGTCGAGCCCGGCCCGCTTCTTGTCCCAGTCGTGAATGAGGGCAATGGCCTCGTCGACGGTCTTGATCTGCTTGAGGTAGGGGCTGATGGGAATGCCCCACTCCCTGAACATCTTGAACAACTCGGAATGCCGGTCGGCCGGCAGGGGATGAATCTCGCCGGTGCTGTGGGCGGTGAAGGCGAGATTGCGTTCATGCACCAGGCGGGGGTCAAGCTGCTTCAGCGTGCCGGCCGCGCCGTTGCGGGGGTTGGCGAAGGTGGGCTCGCCGCGCTCCGCGCGGAGCTTGTTGAACCGTTCGAAGTCTTTCTTCGGCCAATAAATCTCCCCGCGGACTTCCAGGACCTTCAGGTTGACGCCCCGGCCGTGGAGCCGTAGCGGCACGTTGCGAATGGTGCGGACGTTCTGGGTGATGTCGTCGCCGGTGGTACCGTCGCCGCGGGTGGCGGCAAGGACCAGTCGCCCGTTCTCGTAGCGGAGCGAGACGGCCACGCCGTCGATCTTGGGGTCCACGACGTATTCGTAGGCATCGCCGCCGAGTCCCCGGGCCACGCGGGCGTCGAACTCGCGAAGCTCGGCCTCGTTATAGGTGTTATCGATGGAGAGCATGGGCACGGCGTGCCGGACCTGCTCGAAGCCCTCCAACGGCTGGCCGCCGACCCGCTGGGTGGGTGAGTCGGGAGTGATCAAGTGGGGAAACTGGTCTTCCAGCTTCCGTAACTCTTCCATGAGCCGGTCGTACTCGCGATCCTCGATGACGGGCTCGGCGAGGACGTAGTACTTGTAGTCATGCTGACGGATCTCGTCCCTGAGTTCGGCGATTCGTTTGGCGGCTTTTTCCTCGGTCATAGCCATGGCAGCGTACCATGAGACGACCGGAGATTGTAGGGAAAGCGCAGGGTTGCCGTCCGAAGTGCCGGCAAGGGATCTGATGGCCGGTTAGTGCCCGGCCGGCGCCTCGGGCCTGGAAATATGGGGCACTCCGGTTCCGGTGGATGCCTCGGAGGGGCTTTTTGCTTGCCTGGATAGGGCATTTTGGTAGGCTATTAGGCTATAAATTTTGGGATGGCCGGCTTGAGGCGCGACCGGCCGGTTCCCCTGCCCAACCCGGGAGGGGAGGATTGGAACAAATAAGGATTGAGTGAACCCGCATGAGTAGTGAACCTCAAGCCCGTACCGGGGGGAGTCCCCGCGCTCGGGGCGTTGGCTCTTCAGTCGCTGTCGGCATGCTCGAGTTCGAGAAGCCACTGGCTCGCATCGAGCGGGAAATTGCGGAGCTTGAAGCTCTGCAGGCGGAGACTCAACGGGACTTGTCCGCGGAAATCAAGGAACTCCGGACTACACTGGAGACAATGATGCGGCGGACTTATGCCAACCTGACCCCCTGGGAAACGGTGCTGGTGGCTCGCCACCCGCGCCGGCCGGTCTTGCCGGACTACCTCGACGCCTGCGTCAAGGACTTCTGCGAGCTGCACGGCGATCGGTGTTTCGGAGACGACAAGGCCATCATGACCGGCTTCGGGCGGATCGGCGGCCACAAGGTGCTCATCGTCGGCCACGACAAGGGCCGGGACACCAAGGAAAAGATTGAGCGTCATTTCGGCTGCGCCCACCCGGAAGGCTATCGCAAGGCCCTGCTCAAGATGAAGATGGCGGAGAAGTTCAAGGTCCCCATCCTCTGCATTATTGACACCCAGGGCGCGTATCCCGGCGACAAGGCCGAGGAGCGGGGCATTGCCCAGGCCATCGCGGTCAACCTGATGGAAATGTCCCGGCTGCGGGTGCCCATCCTGTGCGTGGTGATTGGCGAGGGCGGCAGCGGCGGGGCGTTGGGCATCGGCGTAGGCGATCGCCTGGCGATGTTCGAGCACGCGTACTACTCCGTGATCACCCCGGAAGGCTGTGCGGCCATCCTGTGGAAGACGGCCAGCCAGGCTCCGCACGCGGCCAAGGCCCTGGGGCTCAACGCCAAGACGCTCAAGAAGCTGAACCTGATCGATGACATCCTGCCCGAGCCGATGGGCGGGGGACATCGCAACCCGGCGGCCATGTTCGCCACCTTCGAGAAGTACGTGGGGGAGATGTTCCGCGAACTGAAGCGCGTGCGGATCGATACGCTGCTCAAGCGGCGATACGAACGGCTGCGCTCCCTGGGCAACTTCTTCGAGAGCCTTTCGGAGAAGAAGACGGCCCGACGGCCGCGTGCCCGGAAGGCCAAGGCCGCTGTCCCCGCGACCCCTTCTGTCGGTGGGAACGGTGACGGCGCCGCCAAGGCTGCCTCCGGCAATGGTGAAGCGGCCCACCGCGGCAACAATGGCTCCAGCAGTTCCAATGGTGATCGCCACCTGGAGCGCATGGTCGCCCCGGTGAAACCGTGACCTATTCGTGATGTGGAATGGCCGGCAGGCGGGCTTGTCTGGGATCCGCGTCGCCGGCAGGGGCGGCCGGCGTCATCCACAGGTGAGACCCTCTCATCCGGGGAGCATACCATCCATGGGCGTTGCCGCGCTGATTACGGATCTGTTTTTCGTGGCCAGGGTCAAGAGTACGGCCGATGCGGTCGGCGTGCCGTTGACCGTGGTCCGGAACGTCTCCGATCTGACCCGCTCGATTGAGCAGGGGGCCGGGCTGGCCCTTGTGGATATGAACGCGGAGGGCGTGGATCCGGTCGAGGCGGTTCGTACCTGCAAGGCCCTGGGCCGGCCGGTGTGGGTGGTGGCTTATCTCGCTCATGTCCAGAAGGATCTGGCCGATGCCGCGAGGGCGGCAGGGGCGGATACGGTGATGCCACGGTCGCAGTTCAGCCGGGAGCTGCCGGAATTGTTGAAGCAGTATGGCGGGTAAAAGACTCGCTTCCAAGCCCAGAGTGCCGACCATCGCCACTTACGGCCCACGATTGGATTCACCACCAACCCCTCCGCGCACCCATCATCTCCTTGTCCCCTTGCCTCCTTGTCTCCTTGTCATCGCGTTTCCTTGTCACCACGTCTCCACCCTTCCCATTTCCATCTTCTCCTTTGTGCTTAGCGCTCAGAACGGCGGGCAAGATGCCCGCCCTCCGATGAGGCGGGCGGGATGCCCCCCCAGTCAGGCTGGCACGAGATCCGCTCCCCGGACGATCGGCAGGGGCGGGTAGCGCATGAACCGGTCCCACGTTTGGCGGACCCGGTCGGCCATGGTCTGAATAAAGGCGGGGTGGTCATTGACCGCCTGGGCGCGGACCATGGGCAGATTCAGTTCACGGCAGGTGGCGGCGGCTTCCACGTCGAGATCGTAGAGCACTTCGATATGGTCGCAGAGGAAGCCGATGGGCGCAATCACCGCCGCTTGAAGGCCGGCGGCGCGTTGGGCCCGCAGATAGTCGTTGATGTCCGGTTCCAGCCACGGGTCGGTGGGCCGGCCGCTGCGGCTCTGGTAGACCAGGGCCCAATCGGTTCGCCCCAGCCGGCTCATGACCAGTTCGCAGGAGCGGGTGAGCTGCCGTTGGTACCAGCAGTTCCGGGCCATGGGCACCGGAATACTGTGGGCGGTGAAGATGATGCGCGCCTGGTCGCGGAGCGGCAGTTCGAGCCGGCTCAGGGCTTGATTGATGTGGTCGGCATTGGCGGTGATGAAGCCTTCGTGTTCGAACCAGGGATCGACGTAGGTGATGTGCACGTCGGGCAGGCCGCGTCGCGCGAGCTCGCGCTGGGCTTCACGGACGTTCTCCCGGTACTGCAAGCAGCTTGAATAAGAGCCGTGAGCGGCGGCGATGAAGCCGATGGCCCGGCGGATGCCGGCGCGGCTCATTTCCGCGAGGGTATCGGCGAGATAGGGTTTCCAGTTGCGCATGCCCACATAGACGGGCAGGTCGGGGGCCATACGGCGGAGGCATTCCTCGAGGCCGCGGGCTTGGCGGAAGGTCAGTTCGGTCAGCGGGGAGACGCCGCCGAAGAGCTCGTAATGGCGGACAACCTCTTCCACCCGCTCGGGGGGCACTCGCCGGCCGCGAAGGACATTGGCCAGGAACGGACGGATCTCCTCCAGCCCGCCGGGGCCGCCGAAAGAGACAACCAGGACTGCGTCGAATGGCTGGTTCATGGCGGTACTGCCCGCAGGCCCGGATGACTCGCGGCCGGAGACACCACATCGGTGCGGCCCGGCCAGGCATTGCCGGCTTTGGACTTGGGCAGCTCGGCTGGTGCCCGGCAAACCTTCAAAAATTGGCCGGCAGCTAGAAGTCTATTTAGAATGAGCATCTATGGCAATGCTTGAATATCGAACCGCGGGAGAATCGCATGGGCAGGCGCTGATCGCCCTGATCGAAGGGCTGCCAGCCGGCGTGCCTCTGGACATGGAAAATATTAACCACGAGTTGCTGCGCCGGCAGGGGGGCTATGGGCGCGGCGGCCGGCAGAAGATCGAGAAGGATGTAGCCAACATCCTCTCGGGGGTCCGGCGGGGGCGTACGATCGGGTCGCCGCTGGCGATTGAGCTGGTCAATAAGGACTGGCGGATCGACCAGGCGCCCGAGGTGAACCGGCCCCGTCCCGGCCATGCCGATCTGGCCGGCAGCTTGAAGTGGTTGACCACCGATTGCCGGGAGACGCTGGAACGGGCCAGTGCCCGGGAGACGGCCGCCCGGGTGGCGGCGGGGGCGCTGGTCAAGAGCCTCCTCGCGCCGTTCGGCATCCGCTGCGTCGGGTTCGTGACCCAGATCGGGCCGGTCAAAGCCCACGTTGCGGAGGACCGCTCGCCGGAGGATCTCATTTCCGCCCGCGACGCCAACGAGGTGTACACGCCCGATCCGGAGGCGGGCGAGGGTATGATTGCGGCGATCCGCAAGGCCAAAGAGGACAAGGACACGCTGGGGGGCATCATCGAGGTGCGGGTGTTCGGTTGCCCGCCGGGGTTGGGAAGCTGCGCGCGTTACCAGGACAAGCTCGATGGGCGGCTCATGCAGGCGGTGGGCTCGATCCAGGCCATCAAGGGTGTGGAGCTCGGCATGGGCTTTGGCGTCGCGGGGGTGTACGGCAGCGCGGTTCACGACGAGATCGACTATGACCCTGCCCAGAGGGACACAGCGTGTCTGGGCTTCACTCGCCGGAGCAACAACGCCGGGGGAATCGAAGGGGGCATGACCAACGGCCAGACGATAGTCATTCGCGCGGCCAAGAAGCCGATCGCGACGCTGACCAAGGGCATGGACTCGGTGAATCTGAAGACCCGGGCTCCAGAGCGCAGCGACTACGAGCGCAGCGATGTCTGTGCGGTGCCGGCGGCCAGTGTGGTGATGGAGAACGTAGTGGCCTTCGAGATCGCGCGGGCCTTCCTGGAGAAATTTGGTGGGGATACGCTGGCGGAAGTGAAGGCGGCGTATGAGTTTTACATGGATGCCGCCAGAAGGTTGAAATAACGCCCCGGGGCGCGTGTGATCGGACCGATCAGTCGGATCGGTCGGATCGGTCCGATCCGACGGGCCGTGGGCGAGTCAGCGACCGTGGCTGGGTCAGCGGGAGCCTTCACTAAGCCGCTTCAAGAATTCATCCGCTTCGCGATACTGGCGGAACTTGCGTTCCTCCTGGCGAAACTCGGCCGTGTGGGCGTGTTGGCGCTGGCCGCGGAAGCGGAAGCCGTGTTTCTTGTGCAGCAATTCGTGGTGCATGACGTGGTCCACGACGAAGGCCGGGACCTCGGGGCGGTCGAGGGTACGGCTGATGCAGATGCGGTCGTGGACGAAGTCGTAGTGGCCGAACTTGCGCCCGGTGATCGTGCGACTCCAGGCCAGCGCCGGGCGGGCCATTGTGCCCTCAAAGTATTCCCGGTTGACCCGTTCAAAAGACTCGGCCAGATCGTGCACCATGCCGCGGGTCAGTTCCACGGCGCCGACCGCGGCCTGGAGGTCGGCGAGCATGCCCTTGTAGTCGGGGCCCATCATGGCGGCCATCATTTCGCGCTGGTTACGGTTACGGCCGAGCATGCGCTGGGCGAGCTGTCGAAGCGTGTTCTCATCGAACGTCAGCATGGGGGTGTCGAAGATCATGCGCGTGCCGTGGGGCAGGACCTGGAGGCGATAGAGCAGCGTCGAGGGGCGGTAGTGAACCAGGAAGGGCAGGCGCCAGCGCGGCTGGGCCGAGAGGGGTGAAGGCAGGAGCCGCTGGGCCCGCCGGACGGCCGCGACATAGCGCATGAAGGCCGGCTCCTCGGAGAAATAGCGGAACCAGCCCAGCAGAGCGCGGGGCTCGGGCTTGAGGTGTTCGGGGGCGATCTGTTCGCGGTCCACCAGGTGATTCAGGCGGTTGGCGGTATTGCGGATCAGCTTGAGGAAGGCTTCGGGGACGAACCGCCCCTGAACCAGGCTCAGGGCCACGTCGTCGAGGACTTGGGTGAGGTAGGTTCGCAGGCCCGGAAAGCGGATGGATTCGCGCCTGTGGCCGGGGGCTGCCGGGGCCGGGGCCGGCGCGGTGGGCAGATTGCGCACGTCCAGCCCCTTGAGGAAGTCGTAGGCCCGCCGGGAAGGGGCGGGCAGATGGGCGGCGGAAGCGTTGTGCCGGGTCAGCAAGGCGTCGATGTCCGCGAGGGCGCGCTCCACGTGCGCGGCTAGCGCTTCGCGTTGTTCGGGCGCCAGCGGCAGGCTGAGCGTCTGCCGGACGCGATTGGCAATACCCACGATCCCGCTGATCCGCAGCCTGGACATGGCGGCCGGATCCTCCCTTGGCGGCGACAGGCCTCACCGGAGAAGAGAGCTCAGCCTCCCGGATGGCTGATAGCACCCATGGTTACAACGATGACATTGTAAAAGACATGGCAGCCGGCTGCGATACCGAAACCACGAAAGACGAACAGGCCGGCCAGGTACAACCCGGCGGCGGAGCGGAACAGAAAGCTCTGGATGGCGAACGGTTCGGCGCCCAACGGCGGGTGGTGCTGGTAGGCGAAGAGCACGGCCGACGCGGCCAGAATGAAGATGCCGGCCGGCCCGCGGGGCAGCCTGGCCAGGTCGATGAGCAGAATGACCAGAACGGTAATGCAGATCAGACGAAATACGAGTTCTTCGTAAATGCCCGCCCCGAAGCTGCGAATGACGCTGTCCAGCCAGAGGGCGTGGTTCTGGCCGGGCCGCGCGGCTTGCAGCATCAGCCGGCCGAATACCACCAGCGGGATGGTGTGGAGCAGGCTCTCGCCGAGCATGCCGGCCAGAACAAAGCCGTCAAACCGCCAGGGATGCCGGGCCGCGATGTGCCATGCCAGCAGGAAGGCGATGAGCAGCAGGCCCGGTCCCATCCAGAGCAACTGGGGCGTCTGATCGCCCGTCCGGAGAGACTCCACGAGCCGCTCGATGAGGAACGGAGCCACCAGTTGGGAGTTGCCCCGGCCGTCCCAGCCGTCATGACAGATGGTGCCAATCTCGAACAGGAGCAGGCCCGGCAGGATGAACAGCAGGCTGGGCCAGGGGCGTTGGGTGACATACCAGTACTGGTTGGCCTGCGCGCTGGTTGGCTGGGGAAAAAGGGACAGTTCGAGCGTACTGAGGCTTGATCGTCGGGCCATCGCGGCAGATTATGCGCCCCTCCCGGAGCGAGGGCAACGTGATTCAGTGTTAGTTACTGACGTCTAGTGCCATTTTTGCCGTTTGATCGTCGTGCCCGCTTATTCCGTTCATTAGAGCCGTTGCAGGGTGGCGGTTCGGCGGGCGTCGTACCAGGTGACGAGGGTGGCGTCGTCGCTCACGTGGTCGGTGATCAGGGCGAGGATTTCGGTCATCTGAGCGCGGCTGATCTTGGGCTGGAGCTGCTGGCCGGCGGCGGCGACTTCGAGCGTGGCGACGGCCGGCAGCAGGGAGCCAAGCAGAAAAGTCCGAATGCCGGTTTCGCCCCCCGGGACGGCCCGGCAATAGAGGATGGCGGCATCCAGGTGGGCGAGCGTGTGCCGGATCAGTTCGGCCCGGCCGGCGGGGCGCAGCCGGTAGGCCCCGGTGGAGAAATCGACGTAGTCGGCGGGCACGAAGCTCACCCCGCGCTGGGCGTCCACCTGGCAGTCCTTAATGATGTTCGTCATCTGGAGCCCTAAGCCGAGGCGGCGGCCCTGTTCGCGCCATTCATCAGTCGGATGGAAGGAGGTTGAGCCGAATCGCATCTCAAAAAGGGCGGTGGACATAATGCCGACCGTGCCGGCCACGTAATGGCAGTATTGATCCAGGTCGGCCAGGTCACGGCAGATGAAGCTGATGCCGTTACGGGTCTGAACGGGGGCGGTCTTTCGCATGCCGGCTACCATGTCCCGTACGCAGGCGCGGATGGGCGGGTGACAGTCCGGCGGCAGGGTGGCGAAGGCGGCCATGACCTCGGCGGTCCTGCGGATGAGTTGGCCGTAGCTGCCCTCCGGAATGGCCGGCCAGGCGCGCACGAAATCCTCCGCGAGAGCGGCATCCCGCGGCGCTTCCACGGCCTGAAGCAGGGCATCGTACAACCGGTCTCGGGCCTCAGGCGAGAGGGCGGGTTCATCCTCGACCGTGTCCGCGAGGCGGCAGATCAGGTAGGCGACGCACAGCGCCCGGTTGATGGGTGGCGGGCACTCAGGAATGATCAGCGCAAAGGAGCGTGAGACGTCGGGGAGAATCCGCTCGCAGAATGTCCACGGGTCGCAGGCCATAAAGAACACCCTTTCAAGCGTACTCTAGCCGAGATGAGCGATTGAGTTCAACCTGTTGCAAAATTGCCGGCGGATCGCGGGGAGGTTAGCATCGACAGGCAGGAGCACGGCGACATTGACAGCGAGCTTGTTCGAAGAGATTCGGGGGGCGATTGAGGTTCTGGGGTGCGGTTTTCTGGCCCCGAGGGGGAACCGCGCGCTGCGCCGGAAGCTGGCGGACGGCAGTCTGACGGAGAAGCGTTTCTGCGAGCAGGTGACCATTTTCGCGTATCGGCTCGCGTTTCTGCTGGCGGCGGAGAAGTCGGGTTGGTTGAAGCGGGTGCTGGATGCCGGGCTCTCTGGTTGCGGTACCCCCGATCTGGCCGATTGTGAGCTGGGCGGCGAGGCTCTGGTGGAGACGATCCGACGGCTGGCTCCCTTTGAACAATCGACGATCGAATGGGCCGGAAAGCTGGGAGCCGCGCACGAGGCCATCCTGGAACTGCGGCCCACGCTGAACGTGGCCGGCCGCCAGTTCAAGCTGCTGGCCGCGGAGGGGTCGCATCGCAAGAGCACGGGCAGCTACTACACGCCGTCGAGATTTATCGATTGCCTGCTGGATTCGGCGCTCGAGCCGGTAGTGGCGGAGGCCCTGAAGCGGGCCGGGGATGGGGGGAAAGGCACGTCGGCCGCCAAGACCCGGCCGAGACTCGAACGCACCCTGCTGGGGTTGAGGGTTTGTGACCCCTCCTGCGGCGCGGGTTATTTTCTGGCTGCCGCGGCCTGGCGACTGGCCCGCCACCTGGCCGTTATTCGCTGCGGCAGCGCGGATCCGCCACCCGGTTCATTGGCCGCGGCGCTGCGCGATGTGATCGGGCAGTGCGTTTACGGGGTTGATCTCAGCCCGGTGGCTACGGAGCTATGCAAGCTCAGGCTGCAGATGGAATTGCTCTCGGCGGGGGCCCGGCCGGTGGGCCTGGACGGCCGGATCGTGTGCGGAAACGCGCTGACCGGCGAGGCGGCAGGGGGGCAGGAGACATCCGCGCAAGGCAGCCTGATACCTCCCTCGGGTTTTGACGTGGTGATTGGCAACCCGCCGTACCGGGCGGTGAGAAGTGATGAGGAACGGCGGACGGTCCGGCGGCGTTATCCGCTGGCCGCTCCGACCTCGAATTCAGCGGCCGATTTTATCGAGTTGTGCTGGCGGATCGTCCGGCCGGGCGGACGCGTGGGCCTGGTAGTGCCCAAATCGCTGACTTATTCCTACTCGTGGCGCGGTCTGCGGGCAGCCCTGGCGCCGGCGATTGTCTCTGCGGTTGATGTGGGACTCGGTTGGGACGACGTGCTGCTGGAACAGATATTGCTGACGTATGGATCGCAGGAGCGGGCCACGGGGCGATCCACCGCCCCGCGTGGCCGGCGGGCCATCGAGGTGGGAGTCCTGCGGAACGGCGGCGTTTGTCGCCGGCGGGTCGATGCCGGGCTCGTGGAGCGGCTGGGAATCTTGCCCACCGGGCTGAACGAGGATGATCTCAAGCTGTTGGAATGCATGTTGCGCCGTGCGGAAGGCACGCTGGACCAGATCTGCACCACGCGACGGGGCAGCGGCCTTCAGCGTTGGCTGGGGCCACGCGGTGATATCGGGGTCATTGCCGGGAAGGATATCAGGGAGTTTGGGCCGCTCCGGCCGGGGGCGTTCGTGCGGAGTTCGCAGGTGGATCCGGCCCGGTTGCGCTGGGTGGAGCCGCCACAGGCCATTTTCCAGAACATCATCGCCCACGTGACCCGGCCGGTGGACCACATCCGGCTGATCGGAACGATTGCCCGTGAGCGGGTGGCGTGCCTGGATACGGTCAACCTGCTCACGCTTCATGACCGGAGCGTCAGTCCGGAGACTCTCTGCGCACTGCTGATGTCTGACCTGATGGGCTGGTTCGTGTATGCCTGCGTGTACAACAAGGCCGTGCGGACGATGCATTTCGATGGGTACTTCCTGGCCAAGATTCCTTTGCCAAGGAGCGGTTCGTTATCGGCCTTGGCGCCTGCAGCCGCGAACCTGGCCGGCGCCCCGTACCGGCCGGAGAACTGGCGTGCGGTGAACGAAGCGGTGTTTGACTTGTACGGAATTCCCTCTCGCCTGCGGCCGTGTGTGCCGCTTTGCGCACCTTGCAGGTGCTGAGGGCACAGGGGTGGGGCAATTCTTTGTGGCGGGGTGGCGCGGGACCCTAGAGGGCGTGCATTTGCACGTCTTTGAGGCGAGCAGGATGCCCGTTCCCCGATGGGCCCGGCCGCTTTGCCGTAATCCTTTGCCAGACCCGAGGCACGGCCCCCGACATGCTTGCATCAATACTGTTTATATATTATTATATAAGCTTTGATACACTCTCGGAACCATTGAGCGAGCAAGAAGTTGTCTGCGGGCGCTAAACCAACCACAGCGCGCCGAACGCCCTGACGATGGACGTTCCCCATCACCGCAGCTTGTCAATGGTTGGGCGGAAGAAGCTTCAAAGGGCCCTGGGCCATGTACATCTTTGGCTGCGGAGCGGAACGATGCATGTCGGCAGGCGATCACTTCTGAAGGGGGTTTCCATGCGGAGCACTTGCGAGAGGGCTGCCTTGGTTGGATTGTGCGGCATGCTGATCGCCGCCAACATCTGTCTGGCCCAGGATCCCGAATATCGGGCCATGTGGGTGTCGCGTTTTGAATGGCCGGACGCCAATGAGGCGACCTGCAAGGCCAGGATCGACGCCATCATGAACAACCTGAAGGCCAACAACTTCAACGCGGTGTTCTTTCAGGTGCGCGGCCAATGCGACGTGCTGTATCCTTCGCCGTATGAACCGTGGTCGCATCTGATCGGCGGCGCCGACCCGGGCTGGGACCCGCTCGCTTATGCCATCGAGAAGGCGCACGCCAACGGACTCGAGTTCCACGCGTACATCAATACGCATACCTGTTATCTGGGACCCTCAAACGCATCGCGTTCGGAGCCAAAGGACAAGAGCCACGTATTTTTCCTGCATTGCAAAGCCGATGATCCCGACCATCGCGATTGGCTGATTCACAACGCAGCCGGCGAACCTGTCCAGTGGCATGAGAACGACTATGTCTGGATCGCCCCGGGCGTGCCCAGCTTCCATGCCTACTGGCGCAAGCAGGTCATGTACGTGGTGGAGAACTATGACGTGGACGGTGTGCAGTTTGATCGCATCCGCACGCCGAATTCGTCCTTCTCCTACGACCCGATCAGCATGGCCCGGTTTGCCGACCCGCAGAGCAATCCGAACGGCCTGGACTTCCACGCCTGGACGGCCGATCAGATCACGCGCCTGGTCCGCGACCTGTACGCCCAGATCATGGCCGTCAAGCCTCACGTCAAGGTTTCGGCCTCGCCGTTTCCTGACCCCAACAGCGGGCCGACGAGTGTGCATCAAGATGCGCGGGCCTGGATCCAGACTGGTAGCATGGACATGCTCCTGCCCATGATGTACTCGACTGGGGGCGCGGGTTCCACCTGGGATGCGCGGCTCCAAGCCTGGCTGGCGGGCAGCAATGGACGGCACATCCTGGCCAGCCACAGCACCAGCCAGGGGGGGGACTCCCTCCTCGAACAGGTCGCCCTGACGCGCAGCCGCGGAGCGGCCGGCAATTGCGTCTTCTCCTATAGCTCATTCAACTTCTGGAACAACTACAAAACCAGCGTTTACCAGCAGCCGGCGAGCCTCCCGGCCATGAGCTGGAAGACGAATCCGACCACGGGGATCATTTACGGCTACGTGATGGATCCGGACGGCAACCCGGTCACCGATGCCCAGGTGGTTCGGTCGGGTTCTTCGTATGTCGGGCTGTCCAGCGCGGACGGCATCTATTCGTTCCTGCTGGTGCCGCCGGGCACGTACACGCTGACAGCCGTTCATCGCGACCACGGGGAATCCACGATCAGCAACGTCACCGTGGCGGCCGGCCAGGTGGTTCGACGCGACTTCACCACGTGGACGATACCGGCCCCCATCATCGCGGAGGTGAGCCCCGACCCCGACCAGGCGACGGTCGGATTGGAGTACGTCCGACAACTGACGCTGAGCCAGGGGGTGGCCAGTTCGTGGACGCTGCTGTCCGGCCCTGCCGGTGCGACCATCAGCGCGACGGGGCGCGTGTACGGCTGGAAACCGGCGCGAACCCAGGCCGGCCAGCAGTTCACGTTCACAGTGCAAGCGTCCAACCCGACAGGCAGCGACACGGCGTCCTGGCAGGTGGTCGTTCCGGTACCCCCGCCCTGTGCGCTGGTGCGACTGAGTGATTTTGAAGGTTATGCAAATGGCGCGGAAGTTCTGTTCCAGGAGCCTCGTTACAGTGGTACGACCCAGTCGCACCTGCTGGACTCGCCGAATGTTCGGCGGGTGACCGACGCGGTGACTGCCTTCAGCGGAACCAAATGCTACGAGGTCCAGTGGCAGTTCGTGGACGCCACCCCGCAGCGGTGGATGCGGCTGACAACCCACGACGCGGTCAACGTCAAGAACCCGACGGTCGAGTTGAACCGGCCCATACGGGTGCGTCTGCGCCTGGATAGCGGCCGGCTGCGGGTGGCGGTGGGCATTCGAGAGACGGGCACTACTGCCGACGTGGGTGCGGATGGCGGCGCAACGGGCACGATTGAGTTCATCGGCGCGGCCGGCAAGATCAGTGATGCCCCGCAGGGGGTCCTCGTTGAGGCCAACCCGGGGGTGTGGCAGACCATCGTGTTCGATCCGCGATTCGACCCGATCGTCCCGCTGAACGGCGATGCTATTCTCTCGGCGGTTACTAACAAAGGGGTCTTCGAATGCCTGGCGTTTTCGGCGGTGGACAGCGCCGGCCCGTTCACGGTTTACATCGATGACGTGGATCAGCTCTGCGCGCTCCCGGGCGATTTCGACTACGACAGCCGCGTGAATCTGACGGACTTGGTGCCGTTCGAATCCTGCATATCCGGGCCGATGGTTCCGCACAGCGGCACGCGTCTGTGCCGTCAGAGCGACCTCGACGAGGACGGCGACGTGGATCAGGACGATTTCGCCTTGTTCCAACGCTGCTACAGCGGGACGGACCTGGCGACTGACCCGCACTGTGCGGATTAACCATGCGGAAGATGAAGATTATGACGGGACGTACAGAAAACACTCCCGCACATAGCAGGGGGAGTGTGCCCGATCCGTTGCTCCAGGCATAGGAATCGTCCCGGTTCGTCCCAGGGACGTAAACCAGACAGGCAGAGAGCAGACTACTACAGCGCAAGATCGTAGCGGCCGGGCTCCGTACCGGCCGTTTACGGGCAAGACGGCCGGTAC
>JAAXZI010000233.1 GCA_012719955.1 Phycisphaerae bacterium
CGTTATCCCCAGCCCTGCCCTCACGCCATCCATCACCTCCACCAGCGCATCCACCAGGATCGACTCCAGCGAGATCAACGTGACGGCCATCATGAACATCGCCAGCGCCAGCTTCAGCGGAAATCCGAACGTGAGCAGGTTGAGCTGCGGCATCGTGCGGGAGATGAACCCCAGCGTCAGCAAGGCCAACAGCAGGGCCAGCATCACCGGGCCGCCGACCCGAACCGCGATGATGAACGAGAGCGTCAACAGCTCCACCACCAGTTCGAGCAAGCTGGCATCCGGCTTGAAACCCAACGGGGGGATAGTCGCAAAGCTGTCCAGCAGGGCCCGTATCAGCGCATGATGCCCGTCCACTGCCAGGAAGACCGCCATGGCCACGAGGAAGTAGAGCTGCGAGACTTCCGTGCTGCTCGACTCCATCATCGGGTTGAACACCTCGCCAAGGGCGATACCGGCCTGCTGGCTGATCAATTGCGCCGCCACCTGGGCCCCGGAAAACACCAGCGTCACGCCCAGCCCCAGCACCAGCCCGATGGCCAGTTCGCCCGCCATCCCCGCCGCCGCGGACCCCAGCGTCACCGGCACCACCAGCCCGCCGGCCATCAGGGGAAAGATGGACAGCGATATGGCCAGCGCCAGGATCACGTTGATCGGCGTGGGCAGCATCGTGCCGGAGAACAGCGGCGACGCCAGCATCAGGCCCGCCACGCGCGACAGCACGAGCAGGAAGGCCGGCAAGGCCGTGTAGACTTCGAAGATCCTCCAGGGCATCGATGGTTTCCTGCAGCCGACGTCGTCGGCCGTTTGAACTACGCAATCCCGGGGCACCGGCGATCCGCCGGCGGCCAACTCACGTCAAAGAACTCCTAAAACGGCGACTCGCCCAGCATCTCCTGCGCATACGCGATGAGCCGATCGGCCAACCACGGAATCAGAACAATCGCCACGCCCACCATGGCCACGATCTTGGGTACAAAACTGAGCGTCTGCTCCTGGAGCTGGGTCATGGACTGAAACAGCGAAATCACCAGCCCGACCAGCATGCCGATGCCCATAATCGGCGCCGACACGATCAGCACCATCAGCAGCGCATCCCGGCCCAGGTCCAAGGCTTCCGCGGCGGTCATGCCCCGACCTCCCTGGTTTTGCCGGACGCGCAACGGGCGAGCGGGCGACAAGGGGACAAGGAGACAAGGGGACAAGGAGACAAGAGGACAGAAGGATAGAGGGAACCGGTGAGCGATCGTCCGGCCGGACATGCCCGTGCCGCGCCACCCTCGGCCCTCGCCCCTCGGCCCTCGGCCCTCTCATGACCCCTTACTGTCCTTCTCTCACTTCTCACTTCTCACTTCTCACTTCAGGCCGGGTCTACTGACCCGACCCTCGCCGCCTTTACACCGCAAACCCGTTCAACAGCGACCCCACCACCAAATGCCACCCGTCCGCCAGCACAAACAACAGCAGCTTGAACGGCAGCGACACCATCACCGGCGGCAGCATCAGCATGCCCATCGAAATCAGCACCGTCGCGATCACCATGTCGATGACCAGAAACGGCAGGTAAATCCGGAACCCCATTACGAACGCCGTCTTCAGCTCGCTCAGGATAAACGCCGGGATCAGCACCCGTGTGGGCACGTCGGCCCGAGTGATTCGTTCGGCCACGGGAATCTCACGCTTCTGGCTGTACTCCAGAAAGAGGAAAATGTCCTCCTCGTTCTGCGTCCGCTCGATCTGCGAGAACATGAAGTCGCGCATGTGGCTTTCGGCCACCGCAAGGGCCCGGGACTGGGTCATGCCGGGGGCATTGTCCAGCCACGGACGAACCGCGTCGCGCCAAATCCGGTCATAGGTCGGAGCCATCACCAGGAAGGTGATGAACAACGACAGGCCTACCATCACTTGGCCAGGCGGAAGCTGCTGTGTGCCGATGGCCTGGCGCAGCAGGCCCAGCACGATGATGATCCGGGTGAAACAGGTCGTCATCATCAGGATGGCCGGTGCCAGCGAGAGCACCGTCATGATGACGAAAATCTGCAGGCTGGTGCTTACCTGCTCCCGCGTATTGGCGGCCGGCAGCACCCGGGTAAGGTCCGGAATGCCCAGCGGGTTGTCCACCGTCCCGGACGCAGCCCCGCTGGAAAGGCCGCTCCCCGCCGGGTTCGCCGGAGCCGGGGTCTGCGCGCAAAGCACGACCGGCAGCGCCAGGACCAGCGCCACGGTCGTTAACCACCGCGAGCCTCCATGCTCCCACATGCGCGAACTCCGCCGCGTTCAACTATTCGCCTGAGACCTCACCACGGAGCCTCAGTGCGGGCTACGCCCACATTCCAGGGCGACAGGATGAAGTGCTGAGATCACGCAGGCCGTGGAGAATGCGGAGAAATCGGTCAAGAGAACAAATCCTGACCCGCTTGTTCTACGCCGGCACGGAGAGAACAGCGTTGGATTTCAGATCTAAAGATCCAAGCCCAATCGCCACGCTCCCCACGTTCCCAGCGTTCCTCCGCGCTATTCGACCTCTCCTCAACCTAAGCGATCTCGTTCCTGCTCAACCGTCTGACTTTCTCCAAAAGGCTCCGGACTCCGCCGGTGCCCTGGAGGACAGGCTCCTCATCCGTTTCCACGAAGGCGTCCGCCTGCTGATCAAGCGATTGCCTGAATCCGGCCGTGGCCGAATTCGGCGTCTGACTGGCGATCCGCCCCATCAAGTCCGCCACCTGGTCCGGGTCATCCACCAGGCAAATCGGGTTGATCCGCTCCGGCGAGACGCCCACCAGCACCATCTGTCGGCCCATCTTGACCAGCACCAGGCTCTGCCTGGAACTCAGGGGCATTCGGGCCACGATCTCCATCGCCCCGGCCCCGGTCATCAGCCGTCGGGCAGGCATGTACCGCTTCACCACCCAGGCGGCCACCGCCACCAAGCCCAACACGATGGCCAACGGCAGGAAGTCGCTCGCCCGCCAGAAGCCCCTGCCCCCCCCCTGCCGAGTTAATTCCCGCTTGTCACCCGCATCGTCCGGCGACGCTTGTCCGGCAGCCCGCGCGGCCTCGCTTCCGGCATCTTCCGTCGGACGGCGGATCTCACGCTCCGCTTCCGGCACCGGCGACCTGTTCGCACCGCCGGCCGACCCCGGCGCAACCTCGGGATTCAGGATGTCCTTGGGCGGCAGCGAAACCGCCGGCTGCGGTGGTTCGGTCGAATCACCCCACTGGGCCCATGCCGGCGTTCCGGCCGTCATCACCGCCAGAAGTGCGAAGGCAACCAGGCTGGCCGCTCTCGACGGCCACGCCTCACCGGCCGGCACCCTCCGTTTCCCTTCGCACCTGTTCACTGAATCACCCCTGCGTTCTCACCGGGTCATTGCACCTGGTCCATCTCTTCTTTCAGGATGTCGTTGATGCGAACACAGAAATTATCGTTGAGCACCAGCACCTCGCCGCGTGCCACCAGCCGGTCGTTCACGAACACGTCCACGGGGTCGCCGGCCAGCTTGTCCAGTTCCACCACCGATCCTTCTCCGAGGCGCAAGACGTCATCGATCAGCATCCGGCTGCGCCCCAACTCGATTTTGACGTCCAGTTCGACATCGCGCAGGAGATCGATACCCTGGATCTGCTCAGAGTCGCCGCCATCGGTCGCCAATTCGGGGATTTGGAACGGAGAGAGCCTGGCTGAAGGATCCGCCGCCGGGGTCTCCTCGATAGCCGTGGTCTGAGCCGCCGGGGCCTCCTCAATGGCCGCAGGCTGGGCCGCCTCGTCAACGGGCTGCCCGGCCGCATCCACAGGCGTATCCTCAGCCGGGGGATCCTGGGGGCCCGCAGTCGGTTGGGGGTCCGGGGCCGAGGCTGCGTTCGTTTCGGAGGATAACCCCGCCGCCGCCAATGCGGCGTCGATGTCATCCTGGCTCAACAGGCCTTCATCGGGATGTTCTGCCATGGCCGGTCCACACTCCTCCTGAGTCTATTCGCCATCCTGGCCTTCTGACCGGTGCCGACATGCGCTCCACATGCCGGCCAAGCTCAGTATTCGCTTGAGGTGATAGTAGGGATTAACACCTCTTGAATCAATCCCTCGTCACCCACGAGCTGGCCCAGTTCCGCCTCGAACAGCTTGCGCAACGAGCGCAGGTCGGGCTCGGAAAACCGCTCGGGCTCGGCAGCCCGCACAATGCGCGACAACCGATCCTGAATGGTATTCTTGCGCCGCTGAAGAACCTCTTCCACCTTCTCCTTGTTGGTGTCCAAGACGCTTGCGAACACGACCAGATCGTATGTGATGTGCCGCTGCGAACGCTCATTCTGGGCCCGAAGCCGCACAACCTCAACCTCCACCTCCCGCGGCTTCTTCTCGCCTTCGGTAGCCACAATGCCGTGACTCGGCGCGGCCTCCGCGGTCGCGGGACCACCGGTAAAGTGCTTCACCACGAAGACCACCACCAGGGCCTCGGCCGCCATGATCCCGAGCAGCGCGCCCCCCATCGCCAGCGTTTTCTTTTTCGAAGACTTGCCGGAGCTCTGCTCCACCGCTGCTTCCGCTTTCTTCTCGTCAGCCATGTTTCACGTCCGCCCTTTCCTTGCCGTTGTCTTTCCGGGCAGCCGCCGGGCTGGCGTGCACGACGATCTCAAATCCCCGCCCGCACCCCGAATCTGCGAATGTCGCGACGGAAAGCCGTCCCTCCGCCACGCCGGCCTGCGTCAACTCGCGAACCACCATCCGGGCGCGTTCGCAGGCCACATCGAGCCCGTCCCGATACGGCAGTCCGGGGGGCAACACGCCTTCTGGCCCATAACCATGGACCTCCAGGCGCGCCTGCCCCTCTTGCAGATAATCGGCTATCACGGCCAGGAGCTTCCGTGTATGCGGCGATGGAATCGCGGTAGGTCCCATAAATGATTCCGCCGCCGCCATGCGGATAACCAAACGGTCGCCGTCGGCGATCAGCTCGCATGGCCCCAGGGGCTCCTCCGTCGGGCCGGCCAGCCGAACCGTTGTGGAGTGCCCCAGCCCCGCCGCCAACCGCTCGAGCATGCTCGCCTGGGAAGCGGTCGAAGCGTGTCCATTCCCTCCCGCCGGCGTCTGGAAACCAAACGCGCTCTTGACCGAATGCCCAACCGTCTCAAACCGCCGACCCGCGCGCAGTTCACTCATGGCAGCGATCATGACGAAGACGGCCAGCAACAACGACATCAGGTCGCCGAAGGGCAGCGCCCACGACGACCCATCGTTATCAAACTTGAGCCGTTTCGCCCAGAACATGCGACCTCTATTCCGAATGACCGGCAACCAGGCTCCTGCCGTTTCCAGTCGGAGCGTTCCGTACTGCTGGTGCGGCCGGGCGCCGTACCGCCCGTTCAGGCGAGGCCGCTTCCTTCTTGCCCTCCGGCCGCTGCTCACCCGTTCCCTGCTTTGCCGGAGGTTTAACGGCCGCCTGAGACAGGACCGTGGCGGCCGCCCTCTTCCCGCGTCCCAGAACCGCCACGGGCCTCAAGACCTCGGCCAGTCCTCTCCGGCGCGCCTGCGCCGCCGGGGCCGGCGCCGGAAGGGCCTCCTCGCGCGGAGCAGGCAAATATGCCCGGAGTTTCTGCTCTACCAGCCGGGGATGATCTCCCGCCATGATGGCCAGCACGCCGGCCATCGCCATCGTCTTGTTCAACAGCTCTTCACTGCTGCGATGAGTCAATTTGCGGGCCAACGGCAGACAGATAACGTTTGCCAGCACCAGCCCGTACAGGGTCGTCAGCAGCGCGACGGCCATGCCCGGCCCGATTTGCGCTGGATCGTCCAGCCGCCCCAGCATGAATACCAGCCCGATCAGCGTGCCGATCATCCCGAAAACCGGCGCCGCCCGTCCCATCGACGCCAACATGCCGCTCCCACAGGCATGGCGCAGATCGGTACTCTCCAGCTCCGTCCGGCAGACCTGCTCGATCGTGCGGGCGTCGACACCATCGACGGCCATCCGCAACGCCCGCTTCAGGAAACCGTCTTCCAGCAGTTCAACCGGTTTCTCCAAAGCCAGCAGGCCCTCCCGCCGGGCGGTATGGGCCAGTCCTACCAGGGTTGCAATCAGTTCTTCCGGATCGCGGGTGCGGACCGCAACGGCGTTTCGCAGCACGCTGCCCAGCGCGCAAAAGTGCCTGCCCGGCGTGGCGGCCAGTGTCGTGAACACCGCCCCGCCCACCACCAGGAGCAGCGAGTGCGTCTGCCATAAGGAGGCCAGCCCGCCGAGCCCGCCTTCGCAGGCCACCCATATCACCAGCGCCAGTGTGACGGAAATTCCCAGCAGCGTGGCTCGATCAATCATACCTGCCTCACGGCTGGAACATCCGGATCATTCGCCCGTACTCGATCGCCTTTGCGACCACGTCCTCCATGGATTCCTTCACGATCAACGTCTCGCCGTTAACCAGAACCAGCGTGGTGTCCGGCCGTTGCTCGACGGTACGGATCATCTCCGCATTGACCACGAAGCGGGAACCGTTCAGTCGCGTCAGAACGATCATGCATCCTTATTATCGGGCTATCATCAGCAATTCATTGAGAAGATCGTTTGAGGTGGTGATGATCCGTCCCGAGGCGGAAAACCCGGTCGATGCCGTGATAAGTCCGATAAATTCGCGGGTAAGGTCTACGTTGCTCAATTCCAGCGAATGGGAAACTACCCGCCCCGCCCCCAGGCTCTGCGGCGCCGAGATCATCGCTTCCCCGGAGTTCGGCCCCACCAGGTAGGTGTTGTTCGCGTCCACCACCAATCCTTCCGGGTTGGTGAATGTAGCCAACGCGATCTGGCCCAGCGTGCGGTTCAGGCCGTTGCTGAACGAGCCGGTGATCACGCCATCCGTCCCCACGGAAAAATCAGTCAACACCCCTGACGGATATCCGTCCTGCAGGGGCGAGATCAGCGAGGAATTCGCGCTGGTCAGGCCGGTGACATTGGAAAAATCAAGGGTGACACTCAGCGGCGTGACCGCCCCGGTACCGGTACGGGAGATCTGGAGCGTGTTATCCTGGACGGAGATGAGTCGCCCATCCGGGTCGAAGGTCAGCGTCCCGGTGCCCACCACCGAACCAGGGCCGGTATCATCGTTGCTGGTGGCGTAGAACCGCCAGGTGTTGCCCGCGTCCGATTTGCTCTCCAGCGTCATGGTCAAGTCCACCTGCACGGGGGTACCCAGCGAATCGTAGACGATCAAGCTGGTATAGACGCTCTCGCCGTTGGCCTCCTGTTGGGAAGTCACGGCAAAGGGAGTGGGAGCGTTCGCATTGCTGCTGCGGATGGACGAGAAGTCCATGGTGAGGTTGTTGTCTGCGCCAGGGTTGCCTTCGATGACCAGGGCGCCCACCCCGGGGGGATTGGTGGTGCTGACTCGAACCCCCGGCGTGCCTCCGACCGCCGGATCAGTGTTAATGCCCAGGCTGCTCTGGAGGAAACTGGCGAAATCGTCCAGCGTGCTGGTGTCCGTCACGGTGTAGGTGGCGGGAGGAAGTTCGCGGCCGCCCTTGCTGACCCTGTCCACCGTGATGGTATTACCCACCTGGAAGAGTGGATTGCCCGGCGAGGCCGGATCGTACAGGTCGGTCAGAAGCGTGGCGCCCGTGGCCGGAGCCCCTCCGCCGTCAACGAACGCCTGCGTGGTGTGAATGGAGCCCTGGGTGGCGATGGCTCCGCTGGCGTTAAGGTTGCCGTCCATGAACGCCCGAGTAGTGGCGCGGGCGGCGGCCATGGCTCCCAGCGGTATGGTGAGGCTTGTCAGTCTGCCGGGCGAAATCTGGAAATTCTCGTCCACGCCGTACCCCAGCACCGGGAAGCCCTGCCCGGTGACCAGCGTTTGCGAGGCATCCAGCTTGAACGTTCCGTCCCGCGTGTAAGCCTGGTTCGAGGTCGGAGTGCGAACGATGAAGAAGCCTGCCCCATCGATGGCCATGTCCGTGGGCACGCCCGTCGACTCGATGGGACCGCCCGAAAAATTCCGCTGAACGCTGCTTAAGCGCGTGCCCATCCCTATCTGCGAGGGGTTGGTCCCGCCGCTGGCGCCATTGGGGGCCGTTCCGCCGGCCAGCGTGAGTGCGAACTGGTTCTCAAAGTTGGCCCGAGCGCCCTTGAAGGCGGTCGTGTTTATGTTCGACACGTTGTTGCCGATGTTGTCAATCCGGATCTGGTTGCCGTTCAGCCCGGTCAGTCCGGTCATCATCGCACTGGTCAGACTCATAGGACACTCCTCTTACAACAGAGAGCGCAGGGTTTTGAGCACGTTTGTCTTTACGTCAGCAGCGGTCGAGGTTGCCGTCGAGTTGCTTGCGGCCGGATCGGCCCCGGCGGTGGCAGCCGCAGCCGCGGGCGGATCCTTCACTTCTTCCAGTTTGGCCAGCGGCAACGTCTGCCCGGTATCCAGTTCCAGCATGATCTCACCCTTGGAGGTGAACACCACGCTTTGCACCTGGCCCTCAACGGTAAACTTGTTTCCATTGGCGTCGGTGAGCGTACCTTTCACGTGCCGGCCGATCAGTACCGCCGCCGAGCCGAACCGCTGCTGATCGGTAAGCTGCTCCAGCCGTTCCGTGAGCCGCGTGTTCATCTCCAACTCACGGATGATGGCCATTTGTTTCATCATTTCTTCGTTGCCCATCGGCTCCATCGGGTCTTGAAGCTGAAGCTGCTTGATCAGCAGGTTCATGAAGTCCTCGCTGGAAAGCGCCGACATGCCACGATTATTAGTAACCGCGCTGGCTTGTCCCGTGCTGGCTGCCGCTGACACCTGCATTGCCGATCTCCCGATCTCACCTTAGTGAGCGTCTCACACCACTACATCCACCCCGGCGGTCGCCGACGAATCCGCGCGGTCCTGCATACCTGTGGCCGGGGACTGTCCGTCCGGGCCCGAAGCATGATGGAAAGCTGGATTTTGCCGGGCCTCGGGCTGTTCTCTGTGGTCGGTATGCCCCGGCTCTTTCCATTCCTGCCCGCCCTGCTGTTGCGGCGACTGCTCTTCGCGCTGATTGTCGGGTGTCGGACGATATTCCACTTCCACCCGGTCCAGCCGGATGCCCTGTCCCTCCAGCGCGCCGGTCAATTCACGAATGCGCCCGGCGATGGCATCGTGCCCCGCCTCAGTTTCCGCCTGAAACCGCAGCGTCAGCACGTCCTGATGCATCTTCACATCCACCCGCACCCGACCCAGCTCAGGGGGATCAAGCTGGAGCATCATGTTCGAGTGACGCGCACCTACCTGGGCTCGCACCACGCGGGCCAGCTCCTCCGGGCCGTTCGGGCCGTTCACCTCGATCGGCCCTTTCGTCGGGTCAGCCGTCGCCTCCGCCGGCGTCAGTCCGATGTGTCGCACCGTGGCGGCCGCGCGCCCCCGGCCGGCGTGAGCGAGCACCACCTGAAAGCTCTCGCCGGTTTCAGGCGCCTTGCCCTGGGCCTGCGTTTCACCTGCAGGCTGGCCTTGCGCTTCGGAAGCCTCGCCGGGCAACCCGGACCATCCCTCTTTCGCCTCGTCGCCCATAAAGGGCATGGCTGCCGTCGGCTGCGAACTCCAGGGAGCGGCGCACTGCGGCGCCATCGTGCCCGTGGCGTTCTCCGAACCCTGCGCCGTTGCCGGTGCGGAGACCGGCCTGCCGGGCAATGACTGAGAAAGTCCGGCGGATACCACGGCGGAATGGGGCGCGGCCTTCTGGCCGGAAGCTTCCGTCGAATCTGTCTGAGCGCCTTCCGGGGCAACCTGGTCCCCTTCGACTCCTGCCTGGGGATTCAGGATGACCAGTTCCCGCTGACCATGCTGCTGATCGGGCTGCTGACCGCTCGATTCCCCGGCATTGGGGTTCGCTGTCGCAACATCCGGTCCGGCCGGCAACTCCGGAAAAGGCGCTGATGCGACGACATCCGGCGATGTCTCCTCGCTCGATTGTGCGGGCTCCTCTTCCCGCGACACCGCGGGCCGGCCCTCTGGCTCGGTCATCGGGGATTCTTCCGCGCTCATCTTCCCGGCCGCGAGCCTCTCATCCGGCTGTTCGGGCCGGGCGGTTTCACTCCGGCTGCACATCGCCCCCGTGCAGTCGGCGCGGCATTCAGGCGCATCGACATTCATGCGATCCGCAGCCGCGGGCGCTCGCCAACTCCGGCGCGAGGTCTGGACGCGTTCGAAGAGGGCGGCGAATCGCTCGCCCGTTCTCTTCGAGGCCGACGCCTCTCGCGCCGAGGGCGCTGTCACCGACGTGACGGCCTGCGCCGTGAGTACCTGGGACATCATCCTCACCTGGAGGAGGCGTTCGGACCATCCACGCCGTTCGCCGTTTCGGTGTCCATGTTATGAAGCTGGTTCAGGATCCTCCCGATCCAGGCCATTTCCGTTTCACTCTTGCACGTGTCCACGATCTTCTTGACGCGCATCGGCTCCAGCCGCGCGAGCACCTGGACCGCGTCCGGGTCCTTGCGCTGCATGAGCAGTTCGCGTGCCTTCCGCGGGTCCAGCGTCTCGAACAGTTCTATTTGCTTCTCGAATCCCTCGTTGGAGGCGGTCGGCCGGGCCACCGGCCGGACATTGCCCATTACCGGGGCTTCCTGCCGCCGGGCTTCCAACTCCTCCATCCGGCGCATCACGTCAAGTTCAATCCGCTGATTCAGTGCCCGCCGCTGCTCCATCTCGCGCTGGGCCCGCTCGCTCACCAGTTGCAGGAACTCCCGCTCCATCGCCAGCCGTTCCATCTCCGCCCGGGAAGGCGGAACCGGCGTGCTGGGCTGGGTTGCCGGCTGTGTCGCGGGGGCTGCCGGCCGGGCAAATTCCCCGCGCAGCACCATGGCGATCTGATCCAGCCGTTCCGCGTTCAGCCGTCCGCTGGCGAAGAGAAAGCCAACGAACCCGCCCAACGCGAACAGGGCGATCAGGGCCACAAGTGACAGAATGTGATAGACGCGCCTCATGCGAATCGACGCTCCCTCACCCGGCCCTCCTCAGAGAACCGCGAACTGAGAACTGAAAACTGAGAACTGCGGAGACAGTCCGCGCCGAATCCGTCCCGCGGCTTAGGCGCATCCTCCCCGGCTGCCCTATCTCAACAAGCCTCATCACATCCACAGTCCGTTCTCACTTCTCACTTCTCAGTTCTCACTTCTCACTTCCTGCCCGTACACATACCGCACCGTCGTGAGATCGTCGGCGGCGTTCGTTTCGCGGCGGTTTTCCTCCTGCAAGTGGCGTTCCAATCGCCGCTCCCGGAGGTTGTCGAGGATCTTGCGCTGCTTGACGGCCTCGGCCAGCGCGGCCCGTTCCTGGGCCCGGCGATCCTCCAGCGCCCGGATGGCCCCCTGGGCCTCCAGCACCTGGCGCTGCAGGCGCCCCAGCCAGTGGCGATGCCGGATAATCTGCTGCATGTCCACCGTGCCCGGCTCCTGCCCGGCCCGAATGGCGGCCTCCTCCTCGGCAATTTGTCCCTGCAGGGCGCTGAGCCGCTCCCGCGCGGCCACCAACTGCCGTACCCGCTCGGCCACAATGCGCTTGTGATGATCCTCGCGCTGCCGGCGGAGCTTCAGGAGCGTCTCGTAGCGGAAGATAAAGCGTTTGGCCACCGGTGGTTCCTACTTTTGTCAGTTGTCAGTGGTCAGTTGTCAGTGGTTAGTAGTTGGTTCTTGGTTCTTTGTCCTTGGTCCTTAGTCCTTGGTCCTTTGGTCAGTAGTCATGCGACCTTCGCCAATGCCAACCAAACGGAAAAGCCGACGTAACTGACACACGCACCGGCGTGGATTCCCAGGACGGAAGCCCAACCAACAACTGACTCCTGAAAACTGACTACTGACAACGGACTCTTCACTCACCCATCTACGGCACTTTCCCGGGTCTTCTCGCGCGCAAATCCTGCCTCTCCTGCCGCAAGAATTGCGCTACTCCACCGGGTCATCCTTTCGCATCGTCACACCCTCACACCCTAGCACTTTCGCACCTTCTCACCTTCTCACCTTCTCACTTTCCCCTTGGCGAAGTCTTGGTCAGCTTGGCCGTCGTGTCCTCGATCTGCCGAGCCACCGCCAGCAGCCGGTCCCGCGATTCGGCAAACGTCGATTTCTCGCCCACCGCCTGCTGCAGGAATCCCACTACCGCCGGCCGGGTCTGGATCACCGCATCGAACGTCGGGTTCGACCCCGGCGCATAGGCCCCGATGTTCACCAGGTCCTCGATCTCGTTCCAGGTGGCCAGGGTCCGCATGACCACACGGGCGGCCTTGGCGTGCTCCTCGTCCACCACGTCGCTCATCACACGGCTGATGCTGTCGGTCACGGCGATGGCCGGATAATGGGCCTTGCTGGCCAGCGTGCGCGAAAGCCAGATGTGGCCGTCGAGAATGCCGCGGGCCGCATCGCCGACCGGGTCATTCATGTCGTCGGCCTCGACCAGTACGGTGTACAGCCCGGTCACGCTGCCGTGCTCGGTCCGGCCGGCGCGTTCCAGCAACTGCGGCAGCAGGCCGAACACGCTGGGCGTATACCCTTTCGTGGCCGGCGGCTCCCCGGCCGCCAGCCCGATCTGGCGCTGGGCCATGGCCATGCGGGTCAGCGAATCCATCAGCAGCAGCACGTTCTTGCCGCGATCGCGGAAGAATTCCGCCACCGCGGTGGCCACGAATGCCGCCCGCACGCGCAGCACCGGCGATTCGTCCGAAGTGCTCAGCACCATCACCGTCTTGCGCCGGCCCTCCGGCCCGAGGTCTTTCTCGATGAAGTCGTTGACTTCCCGGCCGCGTTCGCCGATCAGCGCCGCCACCACCACGTCCGCGTCGGTGTAGCGGGTGATCATGCCCATGAGCACGCTCTTGCCTACGCCGGTGCCGGCGAACAGCCCGATGCGCTGGCCCCGGCCGATGGTCAGCATGGCGTCGATGGCCCGGATGCCGCTGCCGATCGGCTCGCGAATCCGCGGCCGGGACAGCGCCCGGGGCGCTTCGCGATACACAGGGTAGTAAGCATCCGCGTACACGCGGGGGCCGTCATCAATGACGCGTCCCAGCCCGTCGATGACCCGGCCCAGCAGGCGTTCACTCACCCGCACGCGGGCCCCTCCGGGCAACGAAACCACCTCGTCGCCGCGGGCAATGCCCAGCGTGTCGCGCAGCGGCATGAGCAACGCGCGGTCGTCGCGGAAACCGACCACCTGCGCTTCCACCATGCCCCCGCTTTGAGTCTCGATCCGGCACAACGACCCAACCGGCGCCGGCAGGCCGGACACGGTGACGGTCAAGCCGGTCACGTCGCAAACACGGCCGATCATGGCCGGCGCGGACAGCCGGTTGACGCGCTCGATTTCATCCGCAAAAAAATTGACCGCCATCGCCACCCTGGATCCGCATCACCCGTACCGCTCAACCGGCGGACCGGCCACCGCGCCTTCAAGCCTCCACCCGCTCTTTATTCCGCTCTCAGCTCTTCCTCAATCCGATCCAGTTGGGTCTCCAGCGTCGCGTCCACGGAACCGCTGTTCCAGTGCACCTGGCAGCCCCCGGGCGAGACCTCCGGCTCCTCGACTACCTGAATATGCTCCCAGTGCTCCTTGAGATCGAGCAGCGACTGGGCGAATAACCGTGCTGCCTCGGCATCGGCCGGATTCACCGCGATGGTCACGTCGGAACGGGCCCCGACCAGCCGTACCGCTTCCTCCAGGTTCGCCAGCACCACATCGCGGTCCCGCTGCCCCACGTGCCGCGCCACCCGTCGCGCGATGGCCATGGCCAGTTCGACCAGGTCCTGTCGGGCCGCCGCCAGCCAGTCGGCGCGGCTCTTTTCCACGGTATCCATGACGCTGCGAAACGCATTCACCAGGTGGGCCTGACGCTGCGCAAAATCGTCCTTGGCCTCGGCCAGCGCCCGGGCCCGCCCTTCCTCCAGGCCGGCCTCCCATCCGGCCTGAAATCCTTCCTGCCGGGCCGCTTCGCGGAGGGCTTCAGCGTCGCGACGCCCCATCTCCCGGATCGCCTCCGCCTCCACGCGCGCATGATTCACCAGGGCCTCGGCTTCGGCCGCGGCCTTGCGTGCCTCCGCCCTGATCGCCTCCGCCTCCCGCCGGGCGTGTTCCACCATGCTCCGTGCTTCGGACGCGACGTCATTGAAATGGAACGGCCGCAGCCCCAGCGCTTCCGGCTTGGGCATCGTCTCGGCTTTTATGACACCAAGTTTCTTCAACGCATCCCCTCAGGCGATGGTTTTTCATGCTCGCGGACGTTCCCGCCCCATAAGCGTCTGCGTCCCGGCGCGCGGCTTGCCTTCACAATCCGTCCTACACGATTATCTCCGAATCCCCACGGCCCTGGAGCACGATCTCGCCGGCGTCCTCCAGCCTGCGCACCACGTCCACGATGCGCTGCTGGGCGGCTTCCACATCGCTCAGCCGCACCGGTCCCATGTATTCCATCTCTTCCTGGATCAGTTGGGCCGCCCGCTCGGACATGTTGCTGAAGATCTTCTCTTTCATCTCGGGGCTGGCGGTCTTCAGGGCCAGGGCCAGTTCATCGTGATCAATTTCTTTGAGAACCGCCTGGATGCCCTTGTCGTTGACCAGCAGGATGTCTTCGAACACGAACATCAACCGACGGATCTGCTCAACCAGTTCGGGATCTTCGGTGCCCAGCGCCTCGAGGATGCCCCTTTCGGTCGACCGGTCCGTCAGGTTAAGCATCTGGGCCACCGCCTCGACGCCGCCCACCTTCTGAAACCGCTGCGAAACGATGCCCGCCAGCCGCTGGGCCAGCCCCTGCTCCACCTCCCGGATAACCTCCGGGTTGGTCTGCTCCATGTTCGCCACGCGGGTCACCACTTCGATCTGCTTGGCCGGCGGCAGCCCGGCCAGAATTTCACTGCCCTTCGAACTGGGCAGGTGGGCCAGGATGAGCGCGATGGTCTGCGGATGCTCGTCCTGCATGAACGTCAGCAGGTTGTGCGTCTCGGCTTTCTGCAGGAAGCTGAAGGGCTGCTGGTGAACCTGGTGCTCGATCTGCTGCATGATCCGGCTGGCGTCCTCTTTGGGCATCGCCTTTTCGAGCACGGACCGGGCATACGCCAACCCGCCCTCAGCCGCATACTGCTTGGCCAGGGCAATGTTGTAGAACTCCTCCAGGATCTTGTTGCGGATCTCCGCCGGCACCGGCCCCAGCGACGCCAGCTCGCGCGTCAGGTCCTCCACCGTTTCGCGATCCATCTGCTTGAGTATCACGCCGGCCAGTTCCGGGCCGACGGCCAGCAGCAACACCGCGGCCTTGGTCAGGCCTCGGTATTCCTGGACCGGTTCCTCTGTGGGTTGTCGCGTTCGTTTGGCCACGGCTACGGTTTCTCAGCCTCAATCCAGCGCTGCAGGATTTCCGCGGACGCCTTGGGATCATCCTTGACCATGTTACCGATCTGTTCGACCACCTGCTGGATGCGCAACGTGCTCTCGTCCACCTCACGGCCCACGAGGAGGTGCTCCTGAAGGGCCGCTTCGCCCACCGGAGGCACGCCCATCACCAGCGTCGACTGATCTGTCTCCTCCTCGCCTTCCTCCTGGTTCTTCCCCTTCTTCCCCGCGGACCGTCCGAACAGCTTCGGAGGCTCCTCGCCCGGCAGCACCGGCCCTTCGCCCACCTTGCGAACCATCATCAGCATCATCAGCAGACTCAGCGCTCCCAGCGCCACGACGCCCGCCTTCCCGCCATACAGCCGCATGAACGTGAACAGATCCCCGCCGATCGGCGTCTCGGACATGGCGATGCCGGCCGGCGCCAGGGCATCGTCGTGGAACCACTGCACCGCCACCGCATCCGCGTCATCCTTGACGGCCAGAACCGTCCGAACCATCTCCGCGATCTTTTCGAGCTCTTCCTGCGCCGCGGTCTTCAGTTCCGCATCACTGGGTTCCTTGCCGTTGTTGGCGTTCCGGAAAATGGCCGCCAGATAGCTGCGCGGCACGTTCACCGATGCCGACAAACGCTTGATCCCGTGCCGAAGCGACTCGGTGGTGACAATCGCTGTGGTCTTGGTTTCATAGGTGGCCTTGTTGGTGTTCTTCTCCATCCGATCGATCGGCCCCGTCGAGCCGATCACCTTGGCGGTGTTGGGCACTACGCCCGGCCCCCCTGCCTGCACGGACCGATCCTGAATCGTGCTCTCCGTCTCGTCCGTGACCGCGTAGGGCTTGCTGTACTCCTGCCGCGTTTCCTTGCGGTTCTCCGGGTCCAGCTCCGCCCGAACCTCCACCAGCAAGCCCGGAATATTGGCCAGCAGATCGCGAATCTTCCTGGCGTAGTGCTCTTCCTTCTTGGCCAACAGCTCCAGTTCGTCCGCCCCGAAGGCCGAGGCGTCGTCCTTCGACGGCACGCTCATCGAACGGTTGGTCCGCGCATCCGTGACCGCCACGTTGGATATATCCAGGCCGGCCACCGCCCGGCTCACCAGGCTGGCAATCGCGAAGGTACGCTCCTTGGTTAAGGTTTCCCCGGGGGCCAGTTTGACGAATACGCTGGCCGTCGGCGTGATCGGCGGACCGGTCACCGTCCGCTTCATGGCCCGGTCGAGCAACACACGAGCCTCCTGCACGCCGCTGAACTCGCGCAGGATCTTGCTCAGCTCGTTGCTCAAGGCCACCGTGCGGCGCCAGGCCTGCTGCTCCTGGCTGACCCACACGTTGTTATCGTTGATCAATTTGTCCAGGCCGATGCTGATGTCTTTGGGTAAGGCCTGGCTTTCGGTGAGTTGAGCCAGGAGCCGGGCGCGCTTCTCCGCCGGCACCATGACCACTTCCCCCACCACCTTGTGCTCAATGCCAAGGGCGCTGAGCCGCTGCTCGATCGGCGCCAACTCCGCGGCCGTGATGGGCTGATCCAGCAGCGGAACCAGCTCCGCCTGCGAACCCCACTGAACCAGCCACAGCAACGACACCACGATCAACGCGGCGCAGGAACCGATCGCGAGCCGTTGCGAAGGCGTCAGCCCCTTCAGGTGCTCCTGAGTCTGGAGGACAAGTTTTCTGAGGAACTCCATTTCCATCAGCCTCCCGATACCGGGCAGCGGTTAACGATCAGCAGTCAGCCGGCAAGGTCCATCGCTCGGTTATCAGCGGCCGCTCATCCAAAGCCAATCGCTGAAAGCTGAACGCTGACCGCTGAAAGCTCTTCCTACATCCTCATCTGCTGTATCTCCCGGTAGGCATCCACCAGCTTGTTGCGCATCTCCATGAGCATGCTGAAAGCCACATCCGCTTTCCGCACCGCGCTGAACACCTCGGCAATATTCTCCGTCTCGCCGGTTACCACCTTCTCAACGCCCTGCGTGGCCTCCTGCTGAAGGCGGTTGACCTGCTCCAGGCTCTCCAGCAGGCAGTTCTCGAAACTCTTGCCGTCCGGGCTCATCGCCCTCCCGGCCGGCGCGGTCTTGTCCGCAGGGTTGACCGGGTGGGCCGGATGAATCCCATGGATGGATAGAGGATCGGCCATTCTTGACACCTCCAGACCGGGTTCACTTCCCCGGCCTGCTCTTCCGCGGACCCGGATCACCGAGTCCGCTCCAACGGCTTCCTGCCTGTTTCAGGACCGATATCCTACCGGTCCTCGCCGACTACGCCAACAACCGCAATGTCGAAGAGATCATGCTTTTGGTCACATCAATGGCCGCCACGTTGGCCTCGTAGGCCCGCGCGGCCAGCATCGCGTCCACCATCTCCGTGGTTGGATCCACGTTGGGATATTCCACGTATCCCTGCCGCGGGCCCGACTGTATCGCGTGCGGGTGCCACGGCTCATGCACCAGCCGTCCCGGCGACGGATCCTCCGCCACCTCCTTCACGTGTACGCCCGGTTGGCCCTGTCCGTTCCCCGCCTCGAACACGGCAAACCGCCGCTTGTACGGCCCCGGCTGGCCATCGGCCCGGGCGGTCGCCTGGGCATTGGCGATGTTCCCGGCGATGGTGTCCAGCCGAATCCGCTGTGCCACCAACCCGGAAGTGCTGATATCCAGCGATCCAAACATATCCTTATTCCTTATTCACCATCTCCGGTCCGCGCCGACGACTCACCCGCTTACACCCGGCCCCGGATCGCCTTCAAGAGCCCCTCGAACTTCGTCCGCAGCAACTCCGTCGCCGCCTGGTGCATCATCGCATTCTCGGCCATCATGGCCATCTGACGTTCGATGCGCACGTTGGTGCCATCATGAAACAGCACGTTCTCCGCCGGCTCTTCCGATGGCCGGACTTCCAACCTCCCGGCCGAATCCAGCCGGAACTCGTCCGTCCCTTTCAGCTCAAACGAGGCCCCGCCGGTCTGCCGGTTGGACTCCAGGGCACTGCGCAAGGCCCTCTGAAACGCCCCCACGTCCAGGTGCTTGGTCCGATAACCGGGCGTATCCACGTTGGCGATGTTTTCCGTCAGCATCCGCTGGCGAGCCTGCGTGAACGCCAGCATCTTCTCCAGTGCCGGAATCGCTTCACGGTTGACCAGATCAGAGAATTCCATGTGCAGTCCTCATCGCCCGGGCCGCTCCGGCGTCCGTCCTGCCGGCGCTCAGCAAAACCGATACCAGCCGCCCGGCGCCGTCCAATCCGGCCTGAATCTGAGCACACCGGCCAAGTCGCCCGCGCAAATTCCGCGTTTTCGCGCACATTTTGCGCCTTCACGCATCAAGCCACGTGTGCCCGCCGTTCCACTGCTCTTCCCTGCCACCTCACTTTCCTACCTGCTCACCTTCCCACTCCACCACCTTCCCCGGCTCACGTATCCGCCATCTGATACGACTGTCTGGCCTTCTCCTCTTCCCGCCAAGACTTGAGTTTGAGCCCCAGCGTCCGCACGCCGATTCCCAGCGCGGCTGCCGTCCGGGCCCGATGCCCGTTGCACTCGCGCAGCGTCTTCTCGATCAATTGCCGTTCCATGTCCTCCAGGATGTGCCCCGGCCGGAGCCGCGTCTCCAACGATTCCGTCCGGCCAATCCCGCTCAGCCAGGGTGCGACGATCTCCGCGGTCAGGATGCCGTCCTGCACCAGCACGCTGGCCCGCTCGCAGAGGTTTTCCAACTCGCGGACGTTGCCCGGCCAGTCGTACTCCAGCAGCAGCCGCATGGCGGCCTCATGCACGCGCAGCGCCGGCCGGCCGGTCCGGCTGGCCGCCCGACCCAGGAAATACTGCACCAGCACGGGAACATCGTCGCGCCGCTCGCGCAGCGGGGGCACCGTCACCGGCAAGACGCTCAGCCGGAAGTACAGATCCTCCCGGAACCGCTTGCGGGCCACCCAGTCCACCAGGTTCCGGTTGGTGGTCGCGATCACCCGCACGTCCACCCGGCGAGTCGCGCTGCTGCCGACCCGCTCAAACTGCCGCTCCTGGAGTACCCGCAGCAGCTTGGCCTGCAGGTTCGGCGGGATCTCGCTGACTTCATCCAGCAGCAGGGTTCCGCCGTCGGCCAGCTCAAAACGCCCCTTCCGGAGGCGATCCGCACCGGTGAACGCCCCGCGCTCGTGCCCGAACAGTTCACTCTCCAGCAGGTTCGCCGACAGGGCCGCGCAGTTCAGACACAACATCGGCTTGTCCGCCCGCGGCGAAGCCCGGTGGATGGCCCGGGCGATCATCTCCTTGCCCGTGCCCGACTCGCCCTGGATCAGCACCGTGTTATTGCTGCCCGCGATCCGCTCGATGGTGTCGCGCAGCGAACGCATGGCCATCGAGTCGCCGACCATCTCCCGTTCATCGCCGTCGGTCAGCGACCGCCGGAGGGCCTCGTTCTCGCTGCGCAGCGCCGCAGTCTGCAGGGCCCGCTCGACCACCAGCGTGATCTGGTCGGCATCGAACGGCTTCTGCACGTAATCGAAGGCTCCCAGCTTCATGGCCGCCACGGCCGAATCCACCGTGCCGAATGCCGTCATCAAAATGACCGGCGCCTCGCACCCCGCCGACCGCATTTCGCGCAACAGCGTGACGCCGTCCATGCCCGGCATCTTCAAATCGGTGATGATGCAGTCGAACATCCCCGCCCGAATAGCCCGCAAGGCCTCGATCGGATCGGCGAACGTGCTGACCGAATGGTCCTCGCGGGTCAAAGTCTCGGACAGTGACTCGCGAAGCATCTCATTATCATCAACGACGCATATACGGCCCATAAGAACCTCGCTTAAATGCTCAATGTCTAATGACTGAATGTCTAATGGATGACCAATGACCAATGACTAAGGACAAACCAAGACCGCCCTCGCATCAGTCATTCTTAGACATTAGTGCTTAGACATTAGTCATTTCTCCCTCTGTATCCTCTGTGGCTATGCCACTCTCAGTGCCCTCTGTGGCTACTCCTTTTCTGCGACCTCCAGCCTCCGAGGCAGGCACAACGAAAACACTGCTCCGCCTTCCCGCCGGTTCGCCGCCTGTACCGAACCGCCCAGCATCTCCGCGATCTGGTGAACGATCGCCAGCCCCAGGCCAGTCCCGGTAGCCCGGGTCGTGAAGAACGGGTTAAAGATCCGGTCCATCAGTTCGGCCGGTATGCCCGGCCCGTTGTCCGTCACGCTCAGCACGATGCGTCCGCCGGTCCCCGCGCGGGCACTCAGCGTGACAGTGGGGAGGTGATCATCCCGCCTGTCCTTGCGAGGCGCCGGGGCGTCGGCCGGGGAACGGTCGGCGCCCGGGGGGCGGGCATCCTGCCCGTCTTCCTTTTCCCTCTTGGCCGAGGCAGGTTTCGAGGAGCTTCCGGCCGCCTCAATCGCATTCAACAGCAGATTCAACAACGCCCGCTGCAGCAGCATGCCATCGGTGAACAGCTCGATGTCACGCAAGCCCCGGCTCACTTCCACGCGGACGCCCTGTTGCTCGGAGCGTTCCGTGGCCAGTTCCACGGTCTCGCGGACCAGTCGCTCCAGTTCCACCGGCGCGGGCGACGGCTCCGCCGGCCGGGCGAACTGGAGAATGCCGCTCACGATCGCCTCCAGCGACGTCACGCCCTTGATGATCTTGCCGGTCAGGCGCAGGGCGTCCGGCCGGTCGGCCACATCCTTCTCCAGCAGCGACGCAAACAGCCGGATCCCACCCAGCGGGTTACGAATCTCATGGGCGACGCCGGCCGCCAGTTCGCCCAGCGCCGCCAGGCGTTCGCGCCGGCGCAGCAACCGGTTCTTGCGGGCCAGTTCATCCCGCAGCCGGCCCACCTCGGCCAGCAGCTTCTCATGCGCGCCCTTGAGCTGCTCGGTCACCTGGTTGTAAGCCGTGATGATCGCGCCCAGCTCGCGTTCGCGCTGCGTCAGTTCAGGGGAAACCATGCTCATTCGCCCGTCCAATCGATCCGTCCGCCACTCACGGCCTGGCCGGCCCCATAGGCCGCGCCCGCATACCGCGCGGTCTTGGTGGTCTGCATCTTCCTCGCCGTATCGCTCTTGCGGGCGGCCAGCAGTTCCGCATCCGTCGCGTCTTCTTCCAGGATACCCTTGAGCAGCGTGTTCACCTCGGCCACGAGCTGATCGACCCGCCGCCCGTCGGCCGGGTTCAGCCCCGCCCGCACGGTTCGCCACTCCTGCTGGTACGGCCGTAAGCGCCGGGTCAGCCCATCCAGCCGATCAATGATCCGCTGCCGCTTGACCAGCACGCCCAGGAGCTGCTCCGGCGACTCGCCTGTAATCAGCGCCCGTTGCTCGCCGGAAAGCTTGCGGAGCTCCACATATAAATCCCGCTGCTCCGAAAGCAGGTCTATCAACTCGCGGCTGTCGCAACCTTCACAATTCACAGGCATCACGCTCATAGGGCACCAGGTACGGTTGGTTCTTGGTCCTTTGTTCTTGGTTCTTTGTCCCTTGTCCTTGGTTCTTTGTCCTTCGTTCTTCGCCCTTCGTCCTCTGCTCTCCCCCCCTGTCTCCTCGTCTCCTCGTCTCCTTGTCCCCTTGTCTCCTTGTTCCCTTGTCCCCTTGTCTCGCTGTCTCCCTGTCCTTTCGCCTCCCTGCCCCCCACCCTCGTCCTTCTATCCCCACTCTCTCACTTGCTTGCTTGCTCACTTTCCCACCTTCTCACTTTCCCACGTTCCCACTTTCCCACCTTCTCACCCCTCCGCCGGCTGCGTGCTTGCGAATGTCGGCGTCTTCTCCAGCCAGGTGAGATACTCTTCCCAAAACGCCCGATCTTCCCGCGGCTTCGCCGGGAAGGCCTCGTCCGGAATGTTCCGCAACGCCCACCGGGCCCGCTGCAACGCCAGCCGGGCCTTCTCCACCCGCCCCATCCGCAGAAGGCAGTTGACGATCTGCACATGCGCCGACATGGCGATTGGATCCTGCGCGCACGCCCAGGCGGCCTGTTCGTACATCTCCAACGCCTCCGCGGCCGGCTGCAACGTCGGCGCATCGGCCAACTCCGCGCTCTCGAACACCGCGTCGGCCGCGTACAGGTAGCTCAACTTGAGCTGCAGGCGGTCCAGTTCCTCCAATTCCTCCACCGGCCGGCCGCTCAACCGCTCGATGACTTGCCCGTAGAGCTGCCGGGCACGCTCCAGCCGTTGCCGATACGACTTCGAGAGCTCCGTCAGGTACGGCAGGCTCCGGCTCTCCTTGAACTCGCTGCGGATCCGCTCCGCACTGTGTCGATAAGCGTCGGCCAGCCGGAAGGTCGCCCGGCCCACGCGCGGGTCTTCCGGATAGCGACGGATCGCCTCCTCATACCGGGCGATGGCCTTCTCGTACTGCTTGGACCGCGTATACAACTCGGCCAGCTTGAACAGCGCGTCGCGAAACTGGGCCGCCTCCGGCGTGACCAGCCCCAGCGGATCACCCGGCACGTGCTCGACCAGCCGTAACAGCGTCTGCTCGGCCTTCTCCGGCTCCCCCGTCTCCACGAAGCAATCCGCCAGGGGCACCAGCGAAGCAATGGCCGACGGCGTGCGCGGGTAGTTGATGAGGTTTTCCTGGTAGCGGGCAATGGCCTTTTCGTACTCCCCCATGGCCTGGTACGTCCGGCCCAGTCGCAGCAGGGCCTCCGGCACGGCCGTATGGTTTGGCCGGTCGTGAATGAACGATTCGAGCACCTCCGCGGTTCGCACCCGATCGCCCGCCAGCTCGAAAGCCTCTACCGCTTTCAGCGTGGCGGCTACCGCCCCTTCCTCGTCCAACATCACCAGGGAGGCCAACCCGAGATGATGCTCGGCCGCCTGTGCCAGGATCGCCTTCGCCTCCGCCCTTTCCGGCGCATCGTCGGCCAAGCCCGCTCGATTGGCTTCGGCCAGCGCGGCCTCGCCCAGTTTCAGCGTCAGCTCCGCCCGGCGACGTACCACCCGCAGATAGGCCGCCGCCCTGGACAACCGCCAGCCGGGCGCAAGCCCCGGTACCGCGTCCAACGCCGCATCGGCGGCCAGGAACATGTCCATGACCGATTCGTACGGCGATTCGCTCGCGTGGCGAATCGCCTGCCCGTACCCTTCCAGCGCCTCCCGGTACCGCTGCATCGCGTCCAGCGCTTCGGCCCGGCCCAGTACCGCCGCCCACCGATCCGGCCCCGGCGGCGTCTGTGCCAGCACGTCCTCAAAGAAGGACAACGCATACTCCGGCGCCTGCTGATCCAGCAGCATCCGTCCCAGCAGCAGCCCCGCCCGCGCAAAGACCGGGTCAGCCGGTTCGCTTTGATCGCGGATGTTTCGCAACAGCCGTTCCGAATCGGCCCGCCGGCCCATGTGGAACCAGATCAGCGCTTGCAGGTAGTCGTAAGCGCCTTTTTCCGTGGAGTTGCGGAACCGTTCCGCATGTGTCGCCAGTAGCCGCTCCGCCTCTTCGTACTTCTTCTGCCGGGCAAGAACTTCCACGATCTGCTCGGCAGCCCACCAGGCCAGCTTGTCGTCCACCCGGGCGCCGCCGTTTCGCTCCACGGCCGTACCGGAAGAGCCGGCATCTGGCCCCCCTTCCTGTCCGCCGTCGGCACCCTGGGCCAGAAAAGCCTCGCACTCGGCCTTCAGCTTGTCGTCATCGAGCTCGCCCAAGTGCCGGCGAATCTCGATCACCCGCTTGCGCAGCGACCAACTGTCAGGTGCACCCAGCTCAATCGCCGCCTGGTATTCGGCTACGGCCTGCGCGGCTTTCCGCTGCCATTCCCACGCGAGCCCGCGCATCTTCAGCGTGGCCGCGTCATGCGATTTCCCCGGGGCCAGCGATTTGTTGCTGTACTCGATGATCCGGGCCGCGTTCGTTGGCCCATGAACCAGGTTCCCGTGCTCGTGGTCGAACACCACCCGGGCCAGCAGCCCGAACAGCTTCCGCTTCTCACTCTCCGTCCTTCCGGGCTCGATCAGCAGTTTGTCGATGTAGGAACTGGCTTCCGTGTACAACCCCGCGCGGTGCAGGGCAACGGCATGTTCGAAGAGAGGTTCAAACGCGGCAGGCTGGGGCTCAGGCCGGAGTCGCCACACACCGGCCACAACGGCCGCCAGCGAGACGAGCAGCAGCGGCACCTGCCACCGACCGGCCAGTTGCTGGAAAATCCCAGGTTGTGCAGGCACGTCGCTCATCCAGAGCCTTCCCAATGGGTCTTCCTGACCACACCGTGCACACACTGCCTATGTCCGATAACAGCGCACGGACAATCGGCAACAGTTTCCTTCCTGTCGGCAGTTTTTGCCTCTCAAGATGAGCCGCAATACCCCCGGGCACCCATCTCCCCGCTTTCATGGTCCGATAAGCCATCCCAACGTCCGATAAGCATTACCAAACACGCACTCATACCAGTCATGTCAGGTGTGCAGGCCAGTGGTATACGGCTGTGGATGTACCGGTGTGTGTGCCACGGCTCTTGAGCCGCGCTGTCTGGGGTCGTTTGCAGTACACCCGTTTCTCGTCAGATCAGGGCGGGCAAGATGCCCGCCTCATGAGCCGAGGCACGAAACTGCTGGATCGGAAAGGGCCGCTGACATCGCCATCTCGCCGGTTCAGTGTGGCACCGACGTCGCGAAGGTGAAGGATCCGTGTGGCATTGGCGTCTCGCCGGTGATCAGTGTGACATTGGCGTCGCGAGGGCGAAGGATCCGTGTGGCATTGGCGTGGGAGAGTGGGCATCCCTGCCCGCCTTTGTGATTTCCTGCTTTCCCACCTTCTCACATTCTCACCTTCTTACCTTCCCACCTTCTCACTTTCTCACTCGTCCTCTGTCACATCCTCACCGACCGCCCCCCATCGATCGGTATGATCGCCCCCGTGATGTAATCCCCCTCCATCACCAGGAACCGCACCCGCCGGGCCACCTCCTCCGGCGAACCCGGCCGGCCCAGCGGCACGCGCGACACCAATCGCTCCCGTGTCGCCTGGTCGTAATATTCGGGGAAAACCGCAATGCCCGGCGCCACCCCGTTCACCGTAATCTCCGGAGCGAGTTCCAGCGCCAGCGACCGGGTAATGCTGGCCAGCGCCGCCTTGGAGGCCAGATAGGCTGCATAGCCTTTCACCGCCCGCCCCGCCATGATGTCGATCATGTTCACGATCCGCCCCCCGCCGGCCGCGCGCATGATCGGCGCCGCCGTTCGGGCCAACAGGGCCGGCGCGATGGTGTTCACCGCGAACGTCCGCTCCCACGCCGCCGCATCCACCTGCTCGAACGCCACCCGATCAAACGACGACGCGCTGTTCACCAGGACATCCAACCGGCCCAGCTCCGCGACCACTTCGCGAAGAATCCGCTCCGGCACATTGGGGTCCGCCAGCTCTCCCCGAACCAGTGCCGCCCGCCGGCCCTTCTGCCGGATTATCTCCGCCGCCTCCCGGGCTTCCTGTTCCGAAGAATTGAAATGGATGGCGATGTCGTAGCCGCTTTCCGCCAGTTCCAGCGCAATCGCCCGCCCCACTCGCCGGGCGGCACCCGTTACCAATGCAACTTTATCTGACGGATTCACGTCGGTATCCTCCCCAAAATCTTGCAGCCCCCCCATCGACACCGGCGGTTTCGTGCCCGGGGGACTGTCCGACCGGCACACGTCCGGACCCGTCTCTAAATGCCTGACGGACAAACTCTAACGACACGCGGCGCGCCTTGCGGTGTTCCACTCCAATTGGATTTTATCGGACCAACCAGCCAGTTATGCTTGGATTTCCATTGATGCATGACCGATGAGAGGGTAGTATAAAACAGTTTAACGGGGAGCGTAATGCAACTTTTGCCCCACGTTAGGTGTATTCAGCCATTTTTCCGTGAGGGGTCATCAGGCAGAACAACCCCGCTGATCGGCCAGCAGAAGAGAACAGGAGCTCGACGAGGGTGAACACTAAGCGTTCATGGATTCGCCTGATTCACGGGGCATTGGCGGGAACTCTGTTCCTGGCCGGTTGCCCCAGCGCCGGCGATTTCGAGGACGCCACGCCCGTTGCGGGTATGACCGTCGAGGGGCTCGGCGGTCGGTCCGCCGGCTGCGCCGCCCCCGCCAACAAGGACGCCCTCGTCGCCCGCGTGGTGGAACTGGTGAACCAGGAACGCACCAAACGCGGCCTCAATCCGGTCACGCTCAATCCCACGCTCTGCAGAATCGCGGACGACTACGCCTGCGAGATGATCACCAAGGGCTTTTTCGATCACACCGACCCGGACGGCTTGGGTCCCGGCCAGCGTGCCATCAATGCCGGGTACATCTTTCTCGCCATCGGCGAGAACCTGGCCGGCGGACAGAACTCGCCCGAGCAGGCCATGAAGGAGTGGATGAACTCGAAGGAAGGCCACCGCGAGAACATCCTCGCCCCCCAGTGGCGCGAGATCGGCGTGGCCGTCCGCCTCGGAGGCATCTACGGCATCTACTGGGTCCAGGAATTCGGCAACCCGCCGTAATGGATTGCAGGCGCTCCACTACCCTCTGATCCCCGAACGATTCGACTGAAAGCCGGATGCCCACCTCTTCCAGAGGTGGGGCACCCATCCTTCTTCTTTCCCTCTGTTTATCCTCTCGTCCCCCTGTCCGCTTGTCTCTCCCTCATCTTCGCCCCCGTACTCACCCTGCCGGTGCCCCCTCCGCCGGCACTACCGTCAGCCCGTGCCGTAGCGTGTTCTCCGTGATCGTCTTCGGCTCCATGAACTGCAGCAGGTAATCGGGTCCGCCCGCCTTGCTGCCCACGCCGCTCATGCCGAGTCCGCCAAACGGCTGCCGATCCACCAGCGCCCCGGTGATCTTCCGGTTGATATACAGGTTGCCGACGTACATCTCGCGCTTGGCCCGCTCGATATGCGACGGACTCCGCGAATACAACCCGCCGGTCAGGGCGTATTCCGTCCCGTTGGCCACCTGCAGAGCCTCGTCAAAGTTCGCTACCGTCGTCACCGCCAGGACCGGCCCGAAGATTTCCTCCTGCGCAATGGTCGCCCCCGGCGGCACCTCCGCGAACACCGTCGGCGGCACGAAATACCCGCGCTCCGCCAACTCGCCCAGTACCGCCTTGTACACCAGCTTCGCCTCCTGCCGGCCCTGCTCGATGGCCGCCAGCACCTTCTGCCGGCTCGACTCATCCACCACCGGCCCCACCACCGTCTCCGGCCGTTCTGCCGGCCCTACCGGAATGCTCCGCGCGGCCTCCACCAACCGTTCCACAAAGGCCCCCGCCACCAACCGGTCCACGATCACCCGCGAGCACGCCGAGCATTTCTGCCCCGCATACCCGAAGGCCGACGCCAGCACGCCGGTGACCGCCTCGTCTATGTCCACGTCAGCATCAATGATGATCGCGTTCTTGCCACCCATCTCCGCGATGATGCGCTTGAGCATCCGCTGTCCCGCGCGCCACCGCGCCGCCTCCGCGTAGATATGCACGCCCACCTCGCGCGAGCCGGTAAAGGCGATCGTCTCCACGTCCGGGTGTTCTACCAGCCGGGCGCCCACCTCCTCTCCGCTGCCGGGCAGATAGTTGACCACCCCCGCCGGCAACCCGGCCTCTTCGAACACCTCCATGAGCTTGGCGGCCACCACCGACGACTGCTCGGCCGGCTTCATCACTACCGTGTTGCCCGCCGCCAGCCCGGCCGCCGTCATGCCCGTCAGGATGGCCAGTGGGAAGTTCCACGGCGAAATCACCGCCACCACGCCCCGCGGCTGATACACGTACAGGTTCTCCTCGCCGGGGAAGTCCCGCCGTCGCGGCCGTTCGGCCAACCGCACCATCTCCCGCCCATAAAACTCGCAGAAATCCACGGCTTCGCAGACATCCGCGTCCGCCTCGCGCCAGGGCTTGCCCACCTCCAGCACGATCCACGCGGCCAGCTCAAAGCGTCGCCGCCGCATCACTTCCGCCGCCCGCGCGAGATAATTCGCCCGCTCCCGTGGGCTGGTTTTGAGCCAATGGTCTGCGAACGCCCGCCGTGCCACCGCCACCGCCGACTCCACATACGGGCCACTGGCCAGGCACACCCGTCCCACTATTTCGCTCGTATTGGAGGGGTTGACCGAATCCATCAACGGCGTGGTCTCGACCTGCTTGCCGTCGATTACCAGCGGGTACGTCCGCCCGAACTGCCTGCGTACGGCCGCCAGGGCATCCCGCATCGCCTGCCGTGCTTCTTCGCGGGCAAAGTCCGTCACCGGCTCTGATTTGAAGAGTGTCATGTCCGGCACCTCCTCAGGATCGACCGCCACCGGCGAAGGCAACGGCGGGCTCACCGGCCGGGCCACGGCCGGATCCGCCAGGAGCCGGTCCAGCGGCTCGCAAGCGATGAAACTCTGTTTCAGGAATGACTCGTTTGAGGAATTCTCCAACAGCCGGCGGATCAGGTAGGCCATCCCCGGAATCAGCTCCCCGAATGGCGTATACACCCGCAGAGCGTATCCCATCTCCACGATGGCCGTCTTGAGGGGGTCGCCCATGCCATAGAGCATCTGGATCTCGAACTCGCGCGACGACGCCCCCACCGACTCCGCATAGGCCAGGGCCGCGGCCAGGCTGCGCACGTTGTGACTGGCCAGCGCCGGCCGGATCAGCCCGCGCACATCGAGCAACCGCCGGGCCATGGCCTCGTACTGGGCGTCCGACTGCCACTTCTGCGTCCACACCGGCACCGGCCAGCCCTGCTGGATCGCCCACGCCGTCTCGAAATCCCAGTACGCCCCCTTCACCAGCCGGATGGCGATCGGCGTTCCCCGTTTGCGTACCCACGCGATCATCTCCTCCAGGTCGCGTTCCGTATCCACCAGATACGCCTGGAGCACGATGCCCACGTCCGGCCAGTCACGAAATTCCGGCTCCTCCAGCACCTCGCGAAATGTCCGCAGCGTGAGGTCCTTGTACTTGTACTGCTCCATGTCGATGTTGACGAACGCCCCCAGCTTGCGGGCCTCGCGAAAGATCGGCCGAAGCCGCGCCAAGACGCGGGGGACGCTCGTCTCCGGCGAGATGGGATCGAAGTTCGGATCCAGCGAACTGAGCTTGAGCGAAACATTCACCGCCGGCTGGCCGGCCAGTGCCTTCGGTTCAGACGCTCCCCGTGCCCCCGCACGCGATTGCTCCTCGCCCTTCCCGTCGTCGCTTCCCATGGAAAACTCCCGCGCGTGTGTAGCGGCCGGGCTCCGTACCGGCCGTTTCTGCCATAGTCCCTGGGAACCTTTAGACCCGAAGCCCCCCCCGCCCTCTTTCGTC
>JAAXZI010000023.1 GCA_012719955.1 Phycisphaerae bacterium
CCCCTCGCCCCTCATCCCTCATCCCTCATCCCTCGTCCCCAAAAAATACCGACCCGGGCGCGAACCCGGGCCGGTATTGCTGTTCCCGCGCTTTCCTCTCCTGGCGTTTACCCTAGCTTCTGCCTTGAGAGAGGAAGACTTTCACTGGCGTTCCTCATGCACCCATGCTTTTCCCCGGCCAGGTCACCCTGATACCAGGTGCTTTTCCCATCCCTCCGGCTTTTCCACCACCAGTGCCTTTCCACTCCTGGCGAGTGCTGGGAGGAACCACGCGGAGAACACCGAGATTCGTGAGGGGCATACCAAGAGCCCCGATGGCTGATTTGACTCCTTCCCTGTACCGGTCGGTCCATCGGCGCCCGAACAGCCCTGAACCGGCCAGCGGTCTCCAAAAACAGAAAATGGGCCGACGAAAGATCCTCTCTCTCATCGACCCACCACATTTCACTGCCTTGCGCGGGGCGGTTACGCCCTGCCTGCGCCACTTATGGCGATGCTGAAAGCAGTCTACTTCAGATTCCCGGTTTGTCAAGGGAAAAAAACCGGAATTTATTCGGCCCACGACGTTCCCGACGGCCGCCCCGGCCGCCTCTCAGTCGAAACTCACCGCGCCGGACCTCAAGATGCCGTTCCAGAGCGCGCTGGAGGGATTCAGGAGCTTAACGTGGCCGATACGCTCGACATGCCCATCCAGGAAGCCGCAGTTCATTCGATCCCGGGGCTGGTAGTTCGGATCGGGCGTGGAGGTCCCGTACACATAACTGTTATCGGCGGTAAAGTCGGCCCCGGACAGCCTGGGGTCGTTGTTCCGTCCGCCGTGACGGAAACGCAGCGGCGATCGATAGCCTCCGCCGGCGGCCAGATGATCCGCCGGATAATCATGATTCGGCGGTGCGCCCAACTGCCGGGGAAAGATGCCCAGCTTGGCGGCCTCGGCGATGAAGATAGGATTGCCCTTGACGTTCCTCAGGCCGGCCAGCGAGTTGGCCCCGTAGCTCATCCACATGATGGGCATATTGGCCTGCTTGCCATGATGGGCATTGGCGGGATCCCAGAGGGTCCGGCCACGATAGTCCAGCACGGCGAACCTGAGCTGCGAATCGATCGCCTGCAGGGTCACGGGTGCCGATTTTGTGCCACGGGTCACCGTGTACTCGAACTGTATGTCAACGTCCCCAGGGTTCTTGGCATCCAGCCCGAACCCGGTCCCGTCAATGGTGTCCTGAACATCGACACGCCATACGTTGCCGGGCAGCCGTTTGATGCGGTTGTAGATGCCATCACTGGAAGTGGTCCCCCGGTGAGTAGCACCATCGGTCTCCGTGATTCGTACAAACAGCGCCGGGATGGGCCTGGGGTCGCTGTCGTTGGGACAGGTGTAGACCCCGGTTTCGCCGCTCATGACCTTCAGGGCGGACGTCGCCCAGCCGTAGTTGGTGCTGACGCGCTCCTTGCGCGCCTGCTTCTCGGCCATGTCCGTCAGCGTGGCCCGGATGATCTGGCTCATGTTGCTGCCGCACATCGCAGCCCGGGCACTTTCGCGGGCATTGGCCAGCGAGGGCAGCAGGATAGCTACCAACAGCGCGATGATCGCGACCACCACCAGCACTTCGATAAGGGTAAACCCCCGACAGATCGGACGACCGCCAGAGCCAGGCAAACGCAGGAGCCCGTGTTCATGGAGGCAATTATCGACCATGACAGTTCCTTCCGGCGCACGGCATGGCGGCTGGAAACGGGTAGGGAGAAAGGTTAATGGTTCTCCGCCAGCTCTGACCCGATTAATTATACCATGAATATCCGCCCTGTTGACAGTGTTTCCGCTTGCTTTGTTGACGGCAAATATGCCGCCACCTGGCGGGGAATTCCTGCGCCTTTCCGCCTCACATCCCCGTGCGTCTATGGCGGACACAATCCGTCTTCCGAGACTCGCCGCCCGGGGCTTGGCCGGAGGTTACAGGCAACGCTGAGCATGGTGCCGGGAAGAGACATTACACCTGCGCCGAGGTGCCGGGTCGCGGCCGGGAAGCCGGTTCTTTCCGCCGGCCTGGGGCCGATTCGATGCCCGGCTCCGTTCGCGGGCGAATCTTCCGCAGTGCGGCGAGCTCCTGCCCCAGTCGCTTGAGGACCGTGCTGCAGGATTCTCTGGGGATCTTCGCCTCAATGATGTATAGTTGATCGGAACTCTTTGCGTTTCGGAGTGCCCCATCGAGCTGCCCCTTGGTCTGGACGACGGACGACTGCCCGGCACGGATCACCTCGCACAGCTTGGTGTAGTCCCATGGGTGAAGATCGTTGAACTTGCCATCGATGATGATCCGCTGCGTGCCGTAGCCGTCGTTGTTCAGAATGATGACGATGGGAGCCATGCCGTACTTCGCGGCGGTGGACAGTTCGATGCCGGTCATCTGGAAAGCCCCGTCGCCGACGATGACAAAGACCCGTTTCTTCGGATCGGCGGCCATGACGCCGATGGCGGCGGGCACGCTGAAGCCCATGGTAAGGTAATAGGCGTCGGCGATGAACTCCTTGCGCTTGGCGGTCCGCACGCCGATGGCGCCGAAGATGGCGTCGCCGGTGTCGGCCACGATCACGCTGTTCTCGTCGAGATGCAAGGCGATGATGCGGAAGACGTCTTCGGCTTCCAGGCGGTCGTGCAACTCGCCGGGCTTAAGGGGCTTGGGCTCGACGGCCGGGTTGGGATTCTCGAACGCCGGCCGGCGGCGGATCCGGCTGTCGCGCAGCCCGCGTAGATAGTCGGGAAAGCGGACGCCGTCGTAATGGTGCAGGCCCACGCGGACCTTCTCAGTGGTGGCCAGGATGGAGCGCTGCCGGGTCACGCGCGAGGTGTTGATGCCCAGGAACATGTCGGTGATGAGGGTCCCCAGCATGATGACGCAGTCGCTGGAATCGACGTACTTCCGGCAGGCCGGATCGGAGAGCGCCCCGCCGTAGACGCCGATGTAGAGCGGATGGGTTTCACCGATGACGCTCTTGCTCAACAGGCTGGCAGCCATCGGAATGTTGAATTTTTCGGCGATATCCAGGGCCAGGCGCGTCAGCTTGTGACGGTGCAATTCGATGCCGGCCAGCAGCACCGGCCGCCTGGACCGGTTGATAAAATCCACGCTCTCGCGCAGGCATTCGGCCAGGCTCTCGGCGTCCGTGGGCAGCGGCGGCGTTTTGCGAATCCGGCCGGGCTGGATGGGCACCTCCACCATGTCGTAAGGGATCTCGATGTAGCCGGGGCGGCTGTTGGCAATGACGGCCTCGACCACGCGGACGATTTCGGCCGCGGCGGTGTCCGGATCAAGCAGGACCGCGTTCGCGCAGGTCACCTCTTCATAGATCCGCCGCTGGGAGTCGAACGTCTTGACCTTGTGGTGCAGCATGGGGTCGGCTTGCCGGTCAACTGCGGAAGGCCCGCCGGCCACCACGATCACGGGGCTCTTTTCGGCGTACGCACAAGCTACCGAATTCAGCATGTTCAGCCCCCCCCACGCAGTAGGTGACGCAGGCCAGCCCCAGGCCGTGGGTACGGGCGTAGCCGTCGGCCGCGAAGCCGACCATGGGCTCGTGGGTCATGGTGATGAGCTGGATTTTGGATTGCTCCAGCCGGCGGAAGGTGGGCAAGGCGAAGTCGCCGGGGATGCCGAAGGCGTGGCGGACGCCCTTGCTGTAGAGGTAGTCGAACAGGAACGAGCCGACTGTGTGCTGACGACCGTCGCGAAGGTGTGGCATGTGGCCCTCCCGGCCGGTGATTGGCGTATTCGGCCCTCATCAGATTGTAGGCCGACAGGGAGAGGCGGATGGATGAGCTATCCGACCGGGCCTGGCTGTTGCGACTTTCCAGCCCCTTCTGGCGCAGCGGTTGGCAGTGGAGCAGAGTTCGACGGAAAAAGGGCGACGGCACCATGGCAATTTTGCCGCACGCTCAACAAGCAGCGATGCCCGAATTCCCTCCCCATCGCCCCAGGCTCTGGGCCGCGTCTTTTGCGCACGTAGCCTCCGGATACACAATGGTTTGGATTTTCGTAGCTGGCTGCGCTTGCATTTCGGCTCTCAGCCGACGAGCGGCGGAGGTGGAAGGACAAAGGCTGTCCCGAGTCTCCCAACTCCCACCAACATCCGCTTCCAGACTCGCCCTCGAACCCGCGATGTGATGAATATCCAAATGCGTAATGGTAATTGCTCTTCTCTTGCTGAGCCCTGCGCGTCAGTGTACCATAATGCAGTCGACCGGGATAGGGGCTCCACATATCCCCACGCGCGTATGGGTCAACTATCAAATCGGATAGCCTTCAACCGGTTGGGAGATACAGACGTGTCACTAATGTACATCTGTCCATCCTGCTCCTCTGGAGTTCGCATCCAAGAGCGAGAGATGTACCAACCAGTCTACTGTCCATGGTGTGGCAAAGTAAGTCATCCTGCCAACGCGTCAGATGTTCCCAGTGTCGTCGGAGGACGACGAAATAGAACCTGAGTTTGAGGAAAACCCGTCCACCATGATCCAAGACCGCAAATTATTGTGGACCTGTCCCCACTGTGGGGCCCATCTTCAGACGAAGCAATCGGTGGCCCATCGCCAGCATCGCTGCCCCGGTTGTCAATGCCTCAGCTGCCCCAACGATGTCATTGCCTCTGATACCCTTGCGGTGGTTGACGCGCTCGCCCATGTGGATCAACGAGCAATCCGCCAAAGTTTGCGGGACTTCCGGGCCGGCCTGCGCGATGCGTACGAGGGCGAATTAAAGGCCATGCTGGGTGTCCTTAGCAACTATGAACTTACGATGGCGGGGAGTTACCAGTCCCGTTTGGCCGAGCTGTTCTGTGATGCCTTGGAAGAGGAGCTCGAATTACGTGTACGCGAGACAACCTGGGAAAAAATGAAGCGGCTGGCAAGGCGAGGTGCGAAGTCTACACAGGAGTGGCTGAAGACCGACGAAGGGAAGGCAGGCGCAGAGGGTGTAGCAATCGTTGGAGCATTTCTTGGGATCAAGCTCTTGGGCTGATGGTATAATCTCGGGACGTCATACTAATGGCACTGTGGTCTGCAATCGCATATACAGAGATCGTTACGGACCCATCAAGGCTTGTCGCAATTGGAACGCGGGTCGTGCATCAATGGGTGATGGTCCCGTCTTCCTTGGATCCTGCGCGGCTCGATGGAGCCCGTTGGTCACTTCGTAGCCAGTGATCCGCTCCAAGGTCAGGCGCTACAGTAGCCCTACATCCCGGCTGGTCCCGTGGCCAACGGTATCCAAGGTGGCCAACCGCCTCCAGGACGACGGCATGGTGTGGCAGGCCAGAGTGAGATCCAGTTGGCGCGGATGTTGGCCGGAACGGCCGTCGTCGTGATCAATCCGCGAATGAGGCTGTGAGCCAGTAGGGTTCTCCAGCGTTCACGCCGGACTTGGTCCGGTGCCTAGCACCGCACGGGGGTCCAGCCTTGGCATTGGCTCGACGGCACGAATATACAGCGCTGCATGTGCCGTTCGTATGGCCTCCCGGGAATTCTCCCGACAACAGCCCACATAACAGCAGACATAAAGGGCATCGGAAGCGGCACTTACGTTCCATGACGCTTTTTCACCATGCGGTGAAATGGCGTTTTTTTGTGAAATCGACCTTGAAAGCGCCAGATTTCATCATTATGATCCATTTCAACAAATGGTGAAATTGGCATTAATGATGAAAACGACTCAACGGGACATCACCTGCAAGATCGCTGAGAAGCTCCGCGAGTATCTCTCGGACGTGCCGTTCTGTTCCGTCGCGGAAAGCACGGCGAAGTCTCTTCCCGCGGCGCCGGAAGTGGACCTGGTATTCCGCCTGCGGGTGGGGAACGACACGCGTCTGCTGCTGGTGGTGGTGAAGCGTACCGGCCAACCGCGCGTGGCTCGCGATGCGGTCAACCAGTTGCTCCGGTACCAGAGCCGGTTCCCGGAAACTTACTGTGTCTTCAGCGCACCGTATATCACCGAAGCTGCCGGCAAGATTGCCACGGACGATGGGGTCGGATATGTGGATCTGGCCGGCAACTGCCGGCTCTGCTTCGACAACGTATACATCCGCAGGTCGGATTGGCCAAATCCGGCCGCTGAACGACGGGAGTTGAGGTCGCTCTACTCACCCAAGGCCGAGCGCATTTTACGAGTTCTGCTGAGCGAGCCGAGGCGGACCCGGAAAATCGAACCACTTGCAGCAGAGGCCCAGGTGAGCCTGGGGTTGGCCTCCAAAGTGAAGCGCCTGCTGGAGGATCGGGAATGGCTGATTCGCGAGGCGGACGGCTTTCGTCTTACGCAGCCGGACAATCTGCTGGCTGATTGGGCCAGAAACTACAAGTACAGCCGGAACGTCGTTCAGGACTTCTATTCGCTTGATAGCATCCCCCAGATGGAATCGAAGCTGGCGCAAGTATGCGAAGACGCAGGCTGCGATTACGCGCTGACGGGCTTTTCAGCGGGTGCGAGGCTGGCGCCGATGGTACGATACCAGCGGGCCACTGCCTACGTGAGCGGCAGGATCGACGAGGTTGCCCGGCGGATGGGCCTGAAGCGCGTCACCAGCGGCGCCAATATCAGCCTGATCGAACCCTATGACGAGGGTGTGTTCCTCGGAGTCCAATGCGTGGATGGTATCCGGATCGTGTCTGCGATACAGGCTTATCTTGACCTGCTCAATTTCCATGGCCGCGGGGAGGAGGCGGCCGAGGCCATTCTGGATGAGGTCATCAAGCCGACATGGTGAACCCGCGCGAAGAGTATACCGAAGACGCCGTCCAAGCCGCACGCCAGGTGATGCTGGAACTGATCCGGATTCTCGGCGAGTACCGGGACAGCCTGGTCATTGTCGGCGGCTGGGTGCCCGAACTCATACTGGCAGCCGCGGGAGTAAAGCACATCGGCAGCAACGATGTCGATCTGGCCCTGGACCACCGCAAGTTGACCGAGGCCGGCTATCGCACCATCCATGACCATCTGACCAGGCACGGATATGTCCCGGGCAAGCAGCCATTCATTTTTCTGCGCAAGGTCGTCGTAAACGGGCGGGAGATCACCGTGCATGTCGATCTGCCCTCGGGAGAATATGGCGGCACGGCCAAGTCTCATCGGCACCAGCGCGTTCAGGATGTGATGGTCAGAAAAACCCGCGGCTGTGACCTGGCCTTCGACATCAACACCGAGGTGAGGCTGGAAGGCACACTTCCAGGCGGCGGCCATGATTCCGGCACAGTGTGCGTGGCCGGCATCGTGCCGTTCATTGTTATGAAAGGCATGGCCCTGGCCAGCCGGGTCAAGGAAAAGGACGCCTGGGATATTCACTTCTGCCTGACGTACTCTCCGGGTGGACTGGAGGCATTGGCGACTGAGTTCCGTGCCCACATGGGAAACGCCCTGATGAAAGAGGGCCTCGAAAACATCCGGGAGACGTTCGCATCGCCGGACCATGCGGGACCGAAGTGGGTGGCCGATTTCGACGAGCTTACGGACCCGGAAGCACGGGCCATCCGGCAACGGGACGCCTTTGAGCGCATCAATCGACTATTGGAACTCCTGGGGATGTCATAAGCCACAGACTGATAGACGTCTTCCATGCCTCCTCCGGCAGCAGCAGCGGACTCAACACTCTTGGAGTCAATGGCCGAACCAATGTCAGAGAGCATGGACTGAAACCAGGCCGAGAGAGTCGAGAGAGGCATTCGTACCAGGATGCCGAATGTCGGCATTTGCTGTATGGCCCCGGCCTCTCGTCGGTACAGGGGGGCGGGCATCTTGCCCGCCTTCATGAATTCGAACGAGGGCGCGTTTCAATCCGAGGAGTGGCCAGCGTCGAGCTTTCGCCGGAGACCCGATCCCTCCGCTGCAGGAGTATGGAGAACGGCCGGTACGGAGCCCGGCCGCTACTGGGTTGAGGCAATGGCTGGCATGGGCGGCAACGACTGACACAGTGCCCGAGCACCACACGGTCGTGCAGCTCTGTTGATTCTCCAGCCTGTCCGCGATGGCGTCCGTTTTCCATCCCTGGGCCATGTTTTCCCCGTCCCTGGACCCTGCTTTGCGGTCGGCGGATGAAGGGCATAGAATCCCTCTTCATGCGTATTCTGCTGAGCAATGATGATGGCATTCTCGCGCCCGGGCTGGCCGCTCTGCGCGAGGTTTTGTTGGAATTGGGCGAGGTCTCGGTGGTGGCCCCGGCGTCGGTGCAGTCGGCTGCCGGCCATGGGATTACCGTTACCGGCCCGCTGGCCGTCCGGCGGGTACATGTTCAGGACAGCTTTTTCGGCCACGCCGTCGAAGGCCGGCCGGCCGATTGCGTCAAGCTGGCCATTAACCATCTGCTGGAAGCACCGCCCGACCTGGTGGTGAGCGGGATCAACGACGGGGCCAACGTGGCCACCAACGTGCTGTACTCCGGGACGGTGGCCGCGGCCGCGGAAGGCGCTCTGCTGGGCTATCCGGCCATTGCCGTGTCCATGGAACGCGGCGAAGAGCGGGACTTCCGCCGGGCCGCCCGCATCACCCTGCCGATCATCCGGCAGTTGCTGGACCGCGGTCTGGCCGCCGGCAGCCTCATCAACATCAACCTGCCCGACCTGGCCCCCGGCCTGCCCAGGGGGGTGCGGGTGGTGCCCCAGGCCACCCGGGTGATGGAGGATGACTTTGTGCGCTTCGCCGGACCGGACGGCCGGGACTACTACTGGCTGGCCGAAGGCCGCTTCAAGCACGCCGATCCGTGCGAGAGCGACCTCGACGCCCTCAACGAAGGTTACATCGCGATCACGCCGCTGCAGTTTGACCTCACGCAATATGAGCTGTTGTCTCAACTGCAGGCCTGTGACTGGAACGGGAAAGACGTGAGAACTGAGAAGTGAGAAGTGAGAGGTGAGAAGTGAGAAAGGTTATCTGGGACTTCTCACTTGTCGCTGTGCAAGGAACGACTCGCTGCTTGCTTTGCGGAGCGCATCATGCCACGGCACCGTCGTAATGCCAACCAGCGCTATCATGATCGCGTCGCCGGCCGGTATGAGTCCATCTACGATGATGCCTACTGGCAGTGGCACGACGCGATCACCTTCGATCATCTCAGGCGGTTCCTGCCTCAGAACCTGCGCGCGCCGGTGGCCGACCTGGGTTGCGGCTCCGGCAAGTGGGGCCGGCGTTTGCTCAAGAGCGGCTACCCGGTAACCTTCGTGGACCTGTCGGCCAAAATGGTGGACGAGGCCCGCCGGCTGGTTGAGGAGACCGGCGACGCCTCGCGGGCCACCTTCATCCAAGCCGATCTGGTTGACCTCGGCGCCTTGCCGGAGGGACATTTCAGCCTGGCCGTCGCCATGGGCGAGCCGATCGGCCTGAGCAGCGACCCGGCCCGGGCCCTGCGCGAGATCGCCCGCGTGCTCGCCCCCGGCGGGGTGCTGGTGGCCACGTTCGACAACCGCGTGGCCTGCCTCGACTACTACGTGCAACAGGGCGATCCCGCGGCCCTGGAACGGTTCCTGCGGACGGGGAAGACCCACTGGCTCACGCGCGACGTCTCCGAGCGCTTCGAGATTCATACCTTCGCGCCGGATGGACTGCGCAAGATGCTCGCCGCGGCCGGCTTTGAGGTTTTGGACCTTATCGGCAAGACCGTCCTGCCCATGCGCCAGCATCGCGCCCTGCTCGAAGACCCGGGCGACCGCCGCCGTTGGGCCGAGATCGAGAAGACACTGCACCGCGACCCCGCCAACCTGGCCCGGTGCCCACACCTGCAGGTGGCGGCCGGCAAGACGGACGGATAGTCCTTGATCGCCGCGTAGGGATGCTCGCGCCTTCCCGGGGGAGTGCGCGCCCCACCACTGCGCGGTGCGGAGCCGCCTGTCGTCGCCGACAGGGCATGAACGGCCCACCAAGGCTGATTTCCGTGCCCGCTCCCGAAACGGACGCTTACACGCCCGCTAATTCGGCCTCTTTCTCCGCCGGGCAGGCCTGCGAAACGTGGTTGATCAGGTCGTCCAAGGCGGTCTGGAAGCGGCGTTCCACCCATGCGGGGTTGGCTTCCGCGAGAACCACGGTCACCTTCTCCCCTTCCGTGCAACCATGGCCAGGCACGCTGCACTCGTATTCGGACTCGACCGCGTCGATGCCGCGAGCGCGGAAATAGAGCAGCACGTAAGCGTCTTCGCTGAGTGCGAACTTATAGAAACGCGTGCCGCGCTGATGCGGCGGAGCGATGTTGCGGAAGTCATGCTGCGCGGTGAAGGCCGCGTACTCCTCATACGTCCGGTCGAGCACCTCGTCGGCGAAGGTCTCGAACTTTTTGATCGCCGACTCGCGCAGAACATCGACGCGCTTGGCGAAACTCTGTTGCCACTGATTCATGGGTTCTGCCCCTTTTTTAGTAGGTTGCTTCCGATTCCCGGACCGGCGTTCAGCACCGGCCTCTTGGCTTTAGTCATACGATATGAAAACCGCCGCTGGCCAGAACGCACCTGCGAGATGGGGCTTATGGGACTTCCCATTTTAACATTTTCTTGCGTCCATCCGGTCCAAACAAATCGTATCTTTACCCAGGCTGCCCGACTCGGACGAATCCAACCACTACGCCGGGTGGATGGGCGCCGCGTCCGGTAAACCCGTTTCGTGCCTTCGCCCGGACATGGCCGGTACTAAAACCCGGCCGGCACGCGCGAACGGCCGACACGGCCCCGCCCGGTACACAGCAAAGGCCGGGTACCCGGTCTTCGACCGGATATCTGCCCGATGGGTACAGGGGGCAAGAGATTCACCCACGGGGAAGGGTGCTTGTCCGCGGGCGGCCATGTGGAGCAGCGTTGAAAGGATGTGCGACACGACGGTCGATCTTCCCGAGCTTCCGGCATCGATGGAGGACATCCGCCAGGCCCTGGCTGAGGTGGAAGCCAAGCTGTCGGCATGGGCCAGCGCGATGGCCGAAGTCCAGGCCGCGCTGGCGGAACACCACCCGGCAGCCCAGGCTCCCGCGGAGCCGGCCGTCGCCGCGGAATCCATCGTCACGGACGAACCCCACCTCTCCGCCGAGCCGGTTGTCGCCGATGAGGCAGTCACCGCCGACGAGGCCGTCACTGTCGATGAGGCGGTCACTGCCGACGAGACGGTCATAACTGACGAAGCGATGGTCGCCGACGAGGCGGCGGTCGCCGACGAGCCGGTGGCCGCTGACGAGCCGGTGATCACCACTGAGCAGGCCGCGCCACCACCGGCGGAAACAGAGATTACCGCCCCGCCACCAACGGAGGCAGGGATTACCGCCCCGCAGGAGGCGGCTTGCGGTTCCCATTCTGCCGAGCACGCGGCGCCGGGCAACGAACCGGTCCAGCACGAGCCCCGGCCGTCACGGAGCGCATCTGACGAGGAGGACGAAGCCCTCCTGGCTTCACTGGACCCGGAGACAGCCAAAGCCATCCGCGTCATGCGACGTCTGTCGATCGAGAAGAAGAGCGTTCGTGAATTACTTGCCGAATACACCCATACCCGTTCTGACCAGGATCCCGCCGAAGGGCGCAGGAGGTCCTGGTGGTCGAGGGGAAGAACATGAGCATGTTTCGAAGGAAGGAAGCGGCATCACATAAGGTCGAGGAGCAGGCCGAGCAGGTCGTCGTGACGGAGAGCGATCCGGGCCCGGCGAGTCCGGCCGAACCGGCGGCAACGTCCGATGCGGTGAGCCAGGTGGAGACCATGGGCCGCGAAGTAATCAGCGCCATGCAGCAGGTTCGTGAGCTGCTGGAAGCACGGGCCGCCGCGCTGGAGGCCTGCCGGGATGCGCTGGACGCGCAGTATCGCCAACTGGCCGAAGAGCGCGGTCAACTCTCGCAATGCGAGACCGAGTTGTGCTGCCGGCTCGAAGAACAGCAGAAGAACCTGGATGAACGCGAGGCCGCGCTGGCCCAGCGGGAAGCACAGCTCGCCCAGGAGCAGGAAGCGATCCAGGCGCAGCTTGCAGCCCTGGAGCAGGACCGCGCCCGGCTGGAAGAGCAGGGTCGCAACCAGGCGGCCATGGAAGCCGAGCTCAAACTCAAAGCCGAGCAGCTTCAGCAACAGCAGGAGGCCTTCAACGACCAGCACGTGTCCGTCACGCGCCAAAACGAGGAATGCCAGCGGCGCATGGCCGAGCTGGACCAGCTTGCGGCCACGTTGGAAGCGCGGCGCCAGGAGCTGGACGCGCAGCAGGCCCAACTCGCCGCCACACGGCAGGAATGGGAGAGCCGGTTGCGCGAGGTGAATTCGGTTCGAGACAGCCTGGCCGCACTCCAGGCCCACCTGGACCGCGAGTTGGCCAAGACGGTCGAGCAAAAGGTCGACCTGCTGCCCAAGTACGGCGTGTCGGAACAGGCCCTGGCCGCCGGTGCTCCGGCCGATGCCGGACTGCCCAAGGTGGAGCAGCAGGCCCGCGAGTCGATGGAGCGGTTCCAGAAACTCTGTCGTGACGCCAAGCGCCGGGTTGTCGGCGGGTAATCCCGGAGGGGGTTCGCGAACCAGGAGGAAGCGCGCCGCTGCCGCTCAGCGCGTCGCGGCTTGCCAGGCGGTGGCACACAGGATTTGAGGGAATCAGTATGGCCTTGACACTTTTTGCCAAACGTCACACGGAGAAGCCCAAGCCCCGGCCGGAGCCGAAAAGGCCGGCCGCCCCGGCGTTTGAGCCGGCCGAGCCTCTGGAGTTAAGCGCCGACCCGCTGCGCCGGATGCTTCAGCTCGAACGTTTCGGGACCATCGTGGCCCGCCGGGAACAGTACCGCGAGTACCCGGAATGGCGCGCGTCGATCGATGCGGCGGTGCGGGCGCTGGATGAGCGCTTCGCGCTCGTGCCGGAAGGCGTGGCGGCGCTGGCCCAGACCGCCGGTGCCCTGCCAGGCGCGCCGGAGACGGAGGTGGAAGTCGAGGCCTTCCTGATTCAGCGTCATGCGGTCACCAATGCGGCCTATCAATGCTTCGTGGACGACGGCGGCTACGAAGACCTCGAATACTGGCCACGGGACATCTGGCCTCACATCATCGATTTCCACGACCAGACGCACCAGGCAGGGCCTCGCTACTGGCGCAACGGCCGGCACAACAAGCTGCTGGCCGATCATCCGGTGGTGGGCATCTGCTATTTCGAGGCCGCCGCGTATGCCCGCTGGGCAGGTTACCGGCTACCCACCGAGGCCGAGTGGCAGATGGCGGCGAGCTGGCGCATTCGCAGTTCGGCGGACGTGCTGCGTCGATATCCCTGGGGCGATGCCCTGGATATCCGCCGGTGCAACATCTGGGCCTCCGGCGTGGGCGGCACGGTGCCGGTAACGGCATACGAATCGGGGGCGGCGCCCAACGGCGTGCTTCAGCTCGTGGGCAATGTCTGGGAATGGACCTCGTCGGACTTCGAGATGACCGACGATGAGGGCCACAGCCTGATCGGCGACACGATCATGAAGAGCATCCGCGGCGGCGCGTTTGACACGTACTTTCCGGCCCAGGCCACGAGCTGCTTCCGCACCGGGGCCACGTGCCTGGCCCGAACGCATAACACCGGTTTCCGCTGCGCGCTGGATCTGGGCGCAGCGCGTGCGTGAGGTTGTTTTACCTGGAGAGAAGGCGAGATGGAGAGGCGGAGCCATGGCGGAGCGGAACGTGCCGGACGACTCCCTCCTTCCCTGTATCGCGGCTGCTCTCCATCTTTCCGCTGAGAGGAGACACTGAATGGCAGGCACCGCTACCGCATATCCGGCGACTGGGAAGGGCACGAACTGCCTGATCTGCAACACCACCAATCTGGCCGGCGCTGTCTTGTGCTCGGAGTGTTCCGCGCCCATGGCGTTGGTGCATGACTCGCTGGCCCAGGATCGCGAACCGCAGATCGTCAGTGTGATCGGCGAGAGCAACGTGGGCAAGACCGTATATCTGGGCTTCTTGCTGGATATGCTCTCGCAGCGCGCCGGGGAGTTCGAGGCCATCCCCAAGGGAGCATACTCCATCGACCTTCAACAGAGCGTGATCGCGCACATGGCCCGGCGAAGCTTTCCGCCCAAGACGCCCATGGAAGCCAACCGGTGGTACTGGGCTTATTACCAGGTGCGCCAGCCGGAGATCTCCAACAAATGGGCGGACCTGGTGATGCCGGACATGGCGGGCGAGTCGCTGGCCGCCGAGGTTGCGTCCCCAGAGACCTTCCGGGTCATTCGGGGGCTGCTGAGCCAGTCGGCGGGACTGCTGCTGCTGGTGGACGCCGGGCGCGCGGCGAACTGCGCGGCCGATCCGGACTTCTTCGGGTTGAAGATGCTCAGCTACATCGACGCGTTGCACGGGCCGGGACGTGACGCCCGCGTGAGCACGCCGACGGCGGTGGTGCTGTGCAAGTCGGACTACTGTCCGGAATGCTTCGATAACCCGCGCGAGTTCGTCAGCGCCAACATGAACCGGCTGTGGAACCTGTGTCAGAGCCGGTTCGACAATGTGGAGTTCTTTGCGTGCAGCGTGGTGGGGTCGCTGGCCTACGCGACCAGCCCCGACCTCGAATATGTCATACCCGTTCCACTGCATACGGCCCTCCGCGGGGTCCTGGAGCCATTCGAATGGGTGCTCAGTCAACTGTAGACATCGAAACCTGCGAGCGTTCTTCTTCGCCGGCCTGCCCCGGGGACGCGGCTCCGGGCGGGTTCATCGCCGTCGAACAGGCGGTGTTCACGTCGCTGCCTTCGGCGGGGGCGAGCGGCTACCGGATCGTCTCGGCCAGCCACGGGCTGAGGCCGGAAGAACGGCAGGAGATCGTCCAGCGCTGCCCGTCGCACGAGAGCCTGACCGACGACGGGGCTTCGGCCGAGGCGTTGTGTTCGTGGACCTTTCGCAGCGGCCGACATGCCGTTGCCTGGTCGCGCCACGCGGAGCTGGAACACACCGGCCGGGGCGGCTATCGCGTGCACACGCAGGTGGCGGTGCTGGATACGGCCAGTTACGAACGTTTCGAGTTTCACCCGGTGCGCGTGTACGCGGCGATGCTCGAGGCCCAGGATGCGGCACCAGCGGATGGCACGGAATCGAACGCGGGATACCTCCATTTGCCAGATCCCGCTTCTACGACCTCGGCGTGGTTATCGGCGCTGGGCATCGGCTGCAACCGCGAGGCGATCTTTGCGATCCTGGAGGCGGTGCTGGCTGGGCGGTCCGTCATCGTGACCGGTTTGAATTCGCCGTTCGCCGCGCTGGACGCGGCCCTGGCGGCGACGCCGCTGTCGCTGCGGGTGGGGTTGAGCATCTGTACGGGGTTGAAGTACTCACCCGCACGGCCAGCACGGATCATCGTTCTGGATGGTGATTGCGAGGAGGCCCGGCGGCTGACGCGCGGACAGGCGATCGAGTGGCTGGACGCCGCAGCGCTGCCGACTCCGCCGGGCGACACGGCGGGCGGTTGGCCGGAGATGGCACGGCGCTGGTGGGTGGACGGGCGACGCCGGCAGTTGTGTCAGCTCGCGGCGCGGATCACCTTCGAGGCCACGCCGGCGGCGTTGGAGCGAATTGCGATACTCTGTCAGGACGCGGATGCCGCGGAGACAGTGGATGCGGCCGGCGTGGAGCAACTGGCGGAGCGATATGCCGGGTTCCAGCCGGTCAACCCGCTGGAATGCGATTTGGTCAAGCGTATCCACTCGGTGCTTTCCAGTCGGTCGGCGATATGAGCAACCGGGGCTACGCTCCCGACGGCGACGTGGTTGGCATGGGCTCCGGCACGGAAGGGACGGAAAGCGAGAGGCCGTAGATAGAACGCACAAGTTCCTTTATTTTGGCTGGTTGCATCATTTCCTGATCAGCCGCAGGCCTGGTGGAACGGGACCGTTTGGCGCCGGGGCCCTGGGGCCTTTCAGTCGTTCGAGCGATAGCAGACAGCACGGTTCCCAGCCGGACCATCTCCGCGATGGTAAGGGGCTGGGCGGGCTCTGCGGAGAGGGCCTGGATCACCCGGCTGAGAAGCACGACCTGTGTTCCATCCAAGAGACGGCGACGGTAACCGGCCGGCAGGCAACCGAAGACGGCAGCCAGCATCTGGGAAGTGGCTGCCGGTCGGACCAGTTCTTCGAGCCGGCGGGCGTAGGAGCGCAGGGCGGCCGGCGAGATGCCGTAGCTGGACAGTTCAAAATGGGCGGCGATCGCCTCCAGCGTTTGCAACTTCTTAGGGCGCAGGAGGATAGCCGAATCAAGCCGGCTGCGTAAACCCATCGGCAACCGCCGGTAGACCATCGAGCGAGCCAGGGCGGCGGCCAGCGGTGAGGCGTCGGCCAAGGCATCGGCGTCGCGCTGCCGGTCGGCCCCCCGCGACGATGACCGGGAAGGTGGGCGGCTGGAGCGCCGACCGGGGGCCCGGGGCGAAGTCCGCTGATCTTTGAGCTTCTGACGCATGTGCTTTCCCTCCTGTTGGCCCCCCACCGGCTTCGCACCGGCCGCTGTCCACTCCGAGTCATAACACCTCTCGCGCTCGGCTCAGGGGACTATCAGCCGGGACCTGCTTCACACGTGCACGGATACTTGGCAGGTATCCCCGAAAGCCCTGGAAGCCGTTCACCACCGTGAGGGAGGCGCAACCTCTGTTTTGTCAGAGAGGCTTTATTTTCCGGGCAGCTTCATTGCATCGGCCCAATCGGGTCACTAGAATCTCGCCCCATGAACACGCAAACAGATCCATTCATCGGTGGACGTGCACAAGACAGCGCCATCTTCGATTTGATCAAGCAGGAGACGCTTCGCCAGGAGCTCGTCCTTCGTCTCATTCCTTCGGAAAACTATGCTTCGAAGCCCGTGCGCGAGGCCACAGGATCGATCCTGACCAACAAGTACAGCGAGGGGCTTCCCGGCCGGCGGTACTACCAGGGTCAGAAATACATCGACAAGCTGGAGAACCTCTGCATCGAGCGGGCCAAGGCCGTTTTCAACGGCGAACATGCCAACGTGCAGCCGTATTCCGGCTCCGTGGCGGTGCTGGCCTGTTATTTCGCGGTCTGCCAGGCCGGGGACACGGTCATGGGTCCGCGTCTGGACCACGGCGGGCACCTGTCGCATGGGCACAAGGTGAACCTGACCGGCAAGCTGTTCAACATGGTGCAGTACGGGGTGAACCAGCAGACCGAGGTGGTGGACATGGACGAGGTCCGGGAACTGGCCCGGCAAGCCCGTCCCAAGATGATCATCGCCGGCGGCACGGCCTTCCCCCGGAACGTGGATTTTGAGGCCTTTGCGGCCATCGCCAAGGAAGTCGGGGCCGTGCTGGTGGCGGACATGTCGCACACGGCCGGCCTGATCGCCGGGAAAGCCTACCCGCAGCCGTTCCCGCACGTGGACATCATGGTGACCACGTCGCACAAGACGCTGCGCGGGCCGCGCGGGGCGCTGATTGTCTGCAAGCATGAGTGGGCCCAGAAGATCGATACGGCGGTGTTCCCGCTGCTGCAGGGTGGCCCGCACCAGCACACGCAGGCGGGCATCGGCGTGGCCTTGTTCGAGGCCCAGCAGCCGGCGTTCCGCGAGTATGCGGCCAACATCGTGCGCAACAGCAAGGCCCTGGCCCAGACGCTGATGGAAGGCGGCCTGCGGCTGATCAGCAACGGGACGGACAATCATCTCATCCTCGCGGACGTGACCAGCATGGGCTGGGAAGGCGGCAAGCCCGCGGCGGTGGCCATGGAGAAGGCGGGGATCGAGCTCAACGCGAACATGATCCCCTTCGACAAGGGTTCGGCCTTCAAGCCCAGCGGCATCCGCCTGGGCACGCCGTCGCTGACCACGCGCGGCATGGGCACCGAGGAAATGAAGAAGGTCGGCGAACTGATGTTGCGGGTCCTGAAAGACCCGTCGGCGAACGAGGACAACCTCCGGCGGATACGGGCCGAGGTGCAGGAGCTGTGCCTGGCGTTCCCGGTGCCGGATTATTTTGTGTAAACAACAGGATGCAGAAACAGCCGGTCCCTGGTTGGCCGGTTTCTTCAATGGACAGGCTTCCTATTGGCTCGGCGGCGCGTGGCCGCCGAGTTCTTTTGGGGGGGACTTCCACGCGAAACATGCGCGCGGCGCTCTCAAGGGAGCGACGTGTTCATGGCGTCAGAGCACAAAACAGGTGGTCCAACGCGGTAAGCCCTCGCCGGTTCGGATGATCTGAGCCCGAAGCGCAAGCGAGGGCTGGCGATGCCTACTTAGCATTCCCTCGCTCGCGCTTCGGGCTCAATAGGCCGCTGCCGTTCCTGTCACGGCCCCCAAATGATCCAGGTGCGCCGGATCAATACTGGCCCGCGACCACCGCACGGTCACCATCGGGCAGTTTCATCCCGTGGCCTCCTCCACGATCCGGATTTCCTCCTCGGTCAGGCCGTACAGCTCGTACACCAGCCGGTCGATGCGGGCATCGGTGGCGTCGATCTGGCGTTGAAGAGCGTCCCGCTCATAGGCAGTGCGGGCGGAGGGGAACTGGCGGTGAAGGGAGAGCATCTGATCTACGAGAGAAACCATCTTCTCGTACCGAATTCTCTCCTCCTTAAGTGAGGGGTCGATAACGCGAATCGGAACAGGTTCGATGTATTGGCGATTGAACGAGTAGTATCCGTTCGCGAACCGCGAATTGACCAACTTGATACGCCAGTCGAGGAGCTTGCTGTTTAACAGACCCAGCAAATATCTCAGACCGCCGAAGTTCGTTTGACCTTCTCGAAGTGCATATCCACCACCACCGCCACCACCACTTCCAACAAAATGAAACTGTCCAGCCTCGTCAAGAGCAAAGCAGGCACGCAATCCTATTGAAGGAACTAACAATCGGGGCACGGCATCGGCAAGGTCGTAATTTCGGCGCCGATAGGCATACCAAACCGGCACCTTCCGGTCCCTCAAGGCAGCAGCGTGGCGTGTAACGTATGCCCATGCCTTTGGAAAGTCGCGTCGCAAGACCGCTTCAGGAATTACAGCAGGCTTTCCATCGGCAGACTCATATGGGAAGAAGATGCAGCGACCTGAGTTCTGAATGCTATATCGCTTTATGTCCACCGCCCCCTTCGCAAGCCTGCGAACTACCCCGCGCTCCAACTCAAATCCATCGGGCTCCAAAGCAGACGTCACGTGGATCAGGTCGGGCTGATTGTCCCGCACCAATTGCAGGAAGAAGAAATCGTCGAACCCTGTCTCCAAACCCCGCTCTATCTTACAAACCTGCCCCAGGGTGGGGAAATGCCCCAAACGGGCCAACAAGGCCTCGGTGTGAGGATCAACAAACCGCCACGCATCACTGCCCAGCCGAGCCACATCCACGAAAAGGGGTTCGTCTGTCTTCATCTGCGTAGCACCCCGGCAAGTCTTCGCTCGGATGTAAGCTGGGTTGGGCTCACGCGTCCGCGAAAGGAACAGCAGACATGTATACGTCATCGCGTCGGAGAAAACCTGGGAATCGCCAAAATCGACAATTGCACTCAGGGCCTGCTCTGAACTCAAAAGACCGCGCAGTCGGTGTGCATAGTCAGAGCTGCACATCTTGTTCGGCAAAATGAAGCCGAGCAGGCCCGTTTCACACAGAAGTCTGTATCCCCGTTCGACGAACGCAACATAGATGTCGAAACGGTGGTCAACACTATATCGTTCATAAAGATACGGACGAACAGATTCGCTGATATTCCCCACTCGGATATACGGCGGATTCCCAATCACCACATCGAAGCCCCCCGCCTTCATGATGTGGGCAAATTCCTTGTTCCAGTCGAAGACGTTAATGCGGAGCTTTTCCTCGACGTCCAGCAGATTCATCTGCTCGTTGTCGTAGAAGTCCGGTCCGATGAGCGAGTTGCCGCACTTGATGTTGTTGCCCAGGTCGGGCAAGGCCCGCTCGTGGAAGAGCCGGAGCTGGTTGTTGAGGGTGTCGCCGGTCTCGCCCTCCAGCACCTTGAGCAGCAGGGAGAGCTTGGTAACCTCCACGGCCTGGGGGGTCGATGTCCACGCCGTAGATGTTGTTAAGCAGAATCTCCTTGCGCTTGGCGGTGGTCAAGCGCCAGCCGCCGGAGCGTGAACGGCAAATGGCGGCCTTGCGGCCTTTTGCGTGCTTCTCCGGGTCGTTGCGGATGTACCAGTCGAGGTGCCAGTCGAGCAGGTATTGATAGGCCTCAATGAGGAAGGAGCCGGAGCCGCAGGCCGGGTCAAGGATGCGCAGCTTGGCAACGTCTTTTGGGGTCATGCCCTCCCGGCCCTCCACGAGCCGCCCCACCGTATTCCTGACGATGTAGTCGACGATGTAGGTCGGCGTGTAGTAGACCCCGCCGGCCTTGCGGACCTCGGGCTTTTCCTCCACCACGGCGCGGTGCTGGCCGGCCAGGCGGATGACCTTGCCGAGGAACTGCTCGTACACCTGCCCCAGGATGTCCGCGCCCAACACCGAGAATTCATAGGGGCTCTCGGGGTAGTACAGGCCGCGGATGATGTCGCGCAGGACCTTGTCATCTACAGAAAGCTCCGGCGTGAGCTCGTCAGGGAGTTCGTTCCGGCCCTTTTCAGGATGAAAGTGGAACAGGCCGGAGTTGTACCGCTCGTCAGCCCGGTGGAAGATCTTCAATAGCCGCTCGTAGATTCTCGGACCATCGACCAGCGCCCGCAGCGTGCCATAGGTCTCGACGCCGCGGTCCTCCGCGATACGCAGGAAGATAATGCGGTCGATGATGCGCTGGACGGCGAAGTTGAGATCCCGCTGGGAAAGATGGTTGCGCAGAGCCAGGTTGCGGGCCAGTTGCTCGCGCCAACCCTCAATTTCCTTCAGGAACGCGGCATCCACCTCCGCCGTACCGCGCTTGCCGCGGGCGCTCTCGGCGAACTTGTCAAACGAGCCTTTCAGGATGGACTCGCGGGCAAAGATGGCGGCGATCTCGCCCCATTTGTCGGGGTACTGGTCGTAGGTGCAGTAGAAGATCCGGGCCACCGACGGCTTGTCGTCTTTGCTGGGCCGGATCCGGCAGTCGTAGACGGCAAATTCCTGGAAATCGGTGAGGATGGACAAGGGCAGTTTGGCGCTCCAGGCATACCGGCGAAGCTGGAACGCCGGCTCGGGGTTGTTCTTGAGGGCCACGCCCGGTTTCTTGGCCTCCAGGAAAAACTTCCGCGTGCCGCCGATGCGGAAACAATAGTCGGGGGCCTTGGTCGCCCCGCCGATCTTGATGGCGTCCTCGTGGATCACGTCGCGATAGGCATCGGCGTAGCCGGCCCGGTTGGACATGTCCCAGCCCAGGGCCTCGAACATGGGGTTGATGAAGTCCACCCGGCAGAGCGTCTCGTTATACGCCGGGGAGAGATAGTGATCGAGGTCATTCTCGAACTTCTCAATCAGTTGGCGGACTGTATCAGGCAACGTGAACATAACAGAAATGGTAATGGAAAGTGGCGAGGGGAGGGAAATCGTGACAGGCGAAAAGTCTGCGGACGCCATGCCACCGCATATCCGCCTATCTGCTTCCTCCAGGGTCCCCGCATGAGAGCCGCTGGCCGGCTCATTGGCGGAACGGCAGCAGGACGACTTCCGCTTCAACCGGCGGGTCGCCGGCCAAGGTCAGTCGCGTGGCGGGGGCAGCGTAGGATAAACGGACGTAGCCCAGGGCGATCCAGGCATTCAGGGCCGGAGAGTGACAGATGCTGGTAACCCGCCCCACTTCGGTTTCCCCGGCTTTCAGCGCCGGCCTGGGGACGGGGAGTGTCGTTGCGGGCGCTTCGCTGGGAGAATGACCGGCCCCCGGCTCTCGCCGGAGACCCGGCCCGGCCGCCACGGAAGCGAGAAGATCATCAACTCCCTGCCCCCCCAGCCGCAGGCCGACCAGCTTATTGGCGACGACGCCGCGCGAGCGCATGCGTTCGACCACCTCCTGGCCGAGGTAGCAGCCTTTCACATAGCTCACCGCGCGTTCGGCCTGGCCGGTTTCGGCGGGGAGCACATCCTCGTCGATGTCGTGGCCGTTCCAGGGGATGCCGGCTTCGATGCGAAGCGTGTTGACAGCGTGCCAACCGGCCGGGCGCAGGCCCATCGGTCGGCCCAGCTCCAGCAGGTGATTCCAGAAAGCGGCCGCGGCGCCGGTTGGAAGGTAGAACTCCACGCCGAAGACGCCGGCGAAGTCATGGCGAACCAGTAGCGAGGCGGGTGGAGTTGAAGAACCCTCCTGCGATTCCTGCTCGCCAGGGGGAGTTGAGGCGGGCAAGATGCCCGCCCTCCCGGGTTGTGGGGATGAGGCGGGCAGGATGCCCGCCCTCCCGGGTTGTGGGGATAAGGCGGGCAGGATGCCAGCCCCCCGGGGCCATGCGAACGGCATCGTGCTCAGGGCCGGCATGGTTCCGGCCTGGGTGACGCCCAGCGCCTCGACAATATCCACCGCCTTCGGGCCGCACAGCGCGATGCGGGCGAATTCGCCGCTGCGGTCCTGGCACTGGACATCCTCGGTAATGATGTAACGCTCGAAATGGGCCAGGGCCCTGGCGATGAATCGGCGGTCGATGTCCAGCCAGAAGGCGTCGGGCAGGGCCAGCACGTTGAGATCGAAGAGGACGCGACCCTTGACGTTGAGCGCGAAAGCGTAATTGCCCTCGTGAGGGCCGAGGGTTTTGACCGCGTTGGTGGTCAGGTTGTGCAGCCAGGCGGCGCGGTCCTTGCCACGGACTTCGATCAGGCCGCGGTCGCTTGCGGCATAGAGGGCCGCACCGGAACGCACGGCGGCGTATTCGCCGGACGGATCGCCGTAGTCAACGGCCATGCGCACGCCGGCCACCTCCTCGATGCGCGCTCCGGCCGCCAGGATGGCCTGATTCAATGGTTGATCAGACATTGGTGACTCTCCGTCGTGTCCCCTGCATCCCTGAAATCGCGAACCCAGCTCTGAAGAGCTGGGCCACCCGAACTCAGCTCTGGAGAGCGGGGCCACCCGACTGCGTTCCGAAATCGTGAACCCAGCTCTGAAGAGCTGGGCCACCCGATCCATGCCCCCCGTCCCACGGATTCTCCCTCCCGCTCTACGC
>JAAXZI010000024.1 GCA_012719955.1 Phycisphaerae bacterium
GCCACAATCAGCGTCCCCTCCCCCACGGCCAGCGCATTTTCAACCGCCTCCGCCAGACGGGCCCGCACGCCCTCGCGCAGCGTGAGCCGATCAATCACCACTTCGATGTCGTGCCGGTTATGCCTGCCCAGTTTGGGCGCATCCGAGAGGTGCACCACCTGCCCGTCGATCCGGGCCCGCACATAGCCCCGCCGGCGGAGATCAGCCAGCAGATCGACGTGTTCGCCCTTCTGGCCGCGCACCACCGGAGCCAGCACCAGCAATCCGGTACCCTCCGGCAAGGCCAGGATCCGGGCAACGATCGACTCTTGCGTCTGGGCGGAAATCTGCCGGCCGCACTGGGGACAATGCTGTCGCCCCACCCGCGCATAAAGTACCCGCAGAAAATCATAAATCCCAGTAACCGTCCCCACCGTGCTGCGCGGATTCCAGCCGGTGGCCTTCTGCTGAATCGCGATGGATGGGCTCAGTCCGGTGATCTGGTCCACGTCCGGCTTGGCCAGTTGTCCGAGGAATTGCCGGGCGTAAGCGCTGAGCGATTCGATATAGCGACGCTGTCCCTCGGCGTAGAGCGTATCAAACGCGAGGCTGCTCTTGCCGCTGCCGGAAACCCCGGTGAAGCAGATCAGCCGGTTGCGTGGCAGCTCCAGCGAGACATTGCGCAAGTTGTGCTCGCGAGCTCCCCGAACCCTTACAAATGTCGAACTCATGGGTTGAATGCTACTCCCGATCTCCCTCATCCGTCAGCTTGGCGAACCCGGGCGAACCGGGTATTGTAGACGTTTGCGGATACCCAACCAAGACCCGTATTGATGGAGGGAGGCCGGCTGGACCCACCGCCGGGGCACAGCGTCCAACCTTTCCACCTCAAGCGTGTCTATACGAGTACAGGCGACGCGGGCACCCGTTGGAGAGACCTTGCCCACATGCCAAGGAAGGAAAACTAAGCCATGAGTCGGACCAAACCAATTCTCGCTGTAATCCTGATGGTACTGTCCCTCGGCTTCCTGATGGGTGGCGACTGCGATATCGAGATCGAGGGCTTCCCGGCAGTTCGCTGGGTCGAACCCTACTATTACGACTACGTCATCATCGAGGAACCTGTTTACTACTACGACTACTGGTGGTGGTAAGCAATTGGCCGGCGGCCTGGGATGCCGCCCGCTTCCGATTCTCCATGCCTCTGCAACGGCAGGAAACCAGCTCAACCAGGTTTCCTGCCGTTGTGGTACGCGCAGCACATCCGGCAAGTTCGTTTTAACGACGCTTAAGCATTTCTACCCCTGGAAAAACCTCGCGCACAGGGAATAGCCTTGGAATGTCAGGGGGGTCCATTGTCCAAACTCCCCTTCCTGCTACCGGACAAGGAGAACCTGTTATGAAGGATTTGGCTATTCGCCTGTTGAAGGCGGCCACCGCCGTCTCGCTGGTGGCCGCGTCGCTCGGGTCCGAGTGCTTCATCATTGGCGGTGGGTGATCAGATTCGGAGAGAACCCATGAAACGCGTTTCGATCCGTTTGATCCAGATCACAGTTGGCGCCGCCATCGCGGCAGCGGTTCTCGGAAGCGAGTGCCTGCTTGCAACGAGCACTCCGCTCTTTTTTCTGACCTGACGGCGCTCCCGGTAAACCCATTTCGCGCCTGCGGCGCAGACAGCGTCAACCGCCGATCTGGAACATGGCCCGCTTTTCTGTGGAAACGCCCTTCTCAAGGTGATGGCCGCGAGGTTTGGCGGCCACCGCCCGACGGAGGGCGTTTTCAATCTCCGCCGTTCCCCGCCCGGGCGATTCCATCGGGACGCAGCAGCTCCTCCGTCGGCGCGAAGCGCAGCCCCTACAGCGGCCTGCAATAGACGCACTCAGGTTACAGCGATCTGAAAACCGAAATGCGCAGGTAGTCGATTGTTCTGCCGAACCCATCCAACGGCATGGCAATGCTCATTTCCTATCGTACGGGTTCATCATCGTATCCCTCCCGCCCCATTGGAGAATCCGCTACACTAAGGGCCGGGCCACGGTGGAGCTTTATCCGTTGACCGGCATCCGGCCCCGCCGGCCTTCGCGGGAGCGAGCAGGCGTTGCCCATGCAGGGGAAACCATGAGCGTTGAGCCATCGACCGTTCAGTCTTCAGAACCCACCCCGGCCGCGCGCTGGCGAGACTGGCTCGAACTCTGCCGGCTGCCCAACGTGTTTACGGCCATTGCCGACCCCCTGGCCGGCGCACTGGTCATGGGCGCCGGCTGGCGCGACACGGGCAAGATTCTCGTGGCCATGCTGGCCTCTGCGTGCTTCTACACCGGCGGTATGGCCCTGAACGACTGGCACGACTATCATCGCGACCGGGTCGAACGCCCGCAACGTCCGCTGCCCTCCGGCCGGATCACCCGCTGGAAGGCACTGACCGCGGCCTTGAGCCTTTTGGCCACGGGGCAGTTGCTGGCCTCCGCCCTGGGAGAAGCCACCAGTGGCATCGGGTTCCTGCTGCTGGTGGCTATCCTGCTGTATGACATCGTCATGAAGGACATTCCCATCGCCCCGGCCCTGATGGGGCTCGCGCGGGCCTTGAACCTGCTCCTGGGTATGGCCCTGATCATCGCACCGACCATGCCACGGGCCTACCCGGCTGTCGCGATGGGGCTTTACGTACTGGGCGTGACCGTCTTCGCCCGGCGGGAAACGACCCTGTCCCGCCGAGACCACCTGCTGCTGGGCGCCGGCTTCACGGCCTCCGGGGTGCTGATGCTGGCCCTGCTGCGGATTTTCTTCGCGAATGAGATCTCCTCCGCCACGGGCATGATCTGGGTTCTCGCGCTGACCGCCGCCCTCGGCTACACCATGACCCAGGCGATCCTCACGCCCACCCCCGTCCGCATCCAGCGCGCGGTCAAGACGGCCATCCTCGGCATCATCATCTTTGACGCGGCACTGGTCGCATTCGGCCGCGGCCTGCCGCTGAGCCTGCTGGTGGTCGTATTGCTGGTGCCGGCGGTCTGGCTGGGGAAACGGCTCTATTCAACGTAAGAGTCAGTGGTCAGTTGTTTGTTGTCAGTTGTTGGAGCGAAGGACAAAAACCCCAACAACTGACCACTGACAACTGACCCTTCCTCAAAACCGCTGCTGCCGGTTGATTAAGAACTGTATCAGCGCCTGGTCAAAGGTCATGCCCGTATGCACCTGCACGAAATCGGACCGCACGCCGGCGGCTTCACGGCGGTAATGCTCCGTCCACTCGGCCAGGGCCCGCAGATACGCCTTGCGGACGGAATCCGGGTTGGCGACCAACTTTCGGCCGGTCTCCGGGTCTTCGAACGCGCTCACCTGCTCAAACGGAAACTCCACCTCGGCCCAGTCCAGCACCTGGAACAGGATCACGTCATGCCCGCGGAAGCGCAGATGATGCAGCCCATCGAGGACCGCCCGCTCGTCAGCCAGGAAATCACTGAGCACCACCATCAGCCCGCGCTTGTGGACCCGCCGGGCCATCGTGTGCAGCGCCTCGCCCAGGCCCCGGCCGGCCTCATCCCGGCCTGGCTGGACGCCGGCCAGTTCCGCGATGATCCGCGTGAGATGCGACCGTTTGCTCCGCGCCGGCAGAAACGTCCGCAGCTCGCTGTCGAAACGGGCCAATCCCACCGCATCCTGCTGGCCGATCATGAGATAGCCCAGCGCCGCCGCCAGGCAGATGGCGTATTCGAGCTTGCTCATCCGGTAGGTGACGGACGTCCGGCCACCGTCCTGGTGTGACGACGAGGCCGCGCCGCTGTGACCCGCAGACCCCAAACCGGCCGTGCCGGGATAGGCCATGCTCGCGGAGGTGTCCACCAGCAGATAGGCCGACAAGTTGGTTTCGGCCTCGAACTTGCGAATATAAAACCGGTCCGTCTTGCCGAATACCGCCCAGTCGATCAGCCGCAAATCATCGCCCGGCACATACTTGCGATGCTCTGAAAACTCCACGGAGAAGCCGTGGTAGGGAGAGGCATGCAGCCCGGTCAGGAAACCCTCGACGATGAACCGCGCGCGCAGATCCAGCCGCCCCACTTTCGCGATGATATCCGGCTGCAGGTACTTTAAGACCGATTCCGCTGCCATAACGGACATCATAGCCTGCGGCCGTTCCGGGGTGAACTGAAATCCGAACCCAACGGGCACTCAGCAGGTTCTGAGGATCTGGGCCGCCTGCTCCGCTCCGATATCTCCGTACTCGCCCAGCTTCGTCCCGCGTTGGGCAAACCGCTCGCTCACCCGCTTCGCGGCCTCCTCGGGCGACACGCCGTACGCCGCCAGCTTCGTGGGCATACCCAGCGATTCGAAGAACTCCGCCGTGCAGGCGATGCCGCGCTCGATGGCCGCATCCTCATCCGCATCGGTCACGCCCCACACGCGCCGCGCGTACTGAAGCAGCTTGGCCCGCTTGCGCGCCTTCTGGTTCCGCAGCAGCGCCGGCAACACAATGGCCAGCGTCTCGGCGTGGTCGAGCCCGTAGAAGGCGGTCAGCTCATGGCCGATGTAGTGCGTGGCCCAATCCTGCGGAACGCCCACGCCGATCAACCCGTTGAGCGCCTGCGTGGCACACCAGACAAGGTTCGCCCGGCTGTCATAGTCTTTCGGATTCCGGAGCGTCTTGGGCCCTTCCTCGATCAGCGCCAGCAGGATGCCCTCCGCCTGCCGGTCCTGCAACGCGGCGTTCACCGGGTAGGTCGCGTACTGTTCCATCACGTGCACATACGCGTCCACAATCCCGTTGCGAACCTGCTTGTCCGGCAACGAGAAGGTGACCTCCGGGTCCAGGATCGCAAACCGGGGGAAGCAGTGATCGCTGGAAAATACCAGCTTTTCCTGGGTGCTGTGGCGAGAAATGACCGCCCCGCCGTTGGACTCCGCACCGGTGGCCGGCAGCGTTAACACCACCCCCATGGGCACGGCGCTGGCCACCTCCGCCCCCTTGGCCAGGATGTCCCAGGGATCGGCCCCTTCGTATCGGGCCGCGGCCGCAATGAATTTGGTTCCATCGGCGACCGAGCCGCCGCCCACCGCCAGCAGGAACCCGACCTGCTCACGCTTCACCAGCTTGACCGCCTCCATCAGGTGCTCGTAATGGGGATTCGGCGGGATTTGCCCGAATTCGAGCACCTGCCGGCCGGCCAACGCCTTCATGACCTGGTCATAGACGCCGTTGCGTTTGATCGAGCCCCCGCCGTAGGTCATCAGCACTTTTTTCTCTGCCGGAATCAGCCCGGAAAGCCGCTCGATAACGCCCCGACCAAACACGATTCGCGTGGGATTGTGATATTCGAAGTTGTTCATCCTTGACCTCGTCTTTCAGTGAGCCCTCACGCCCACATGAGCCAAACGCACGAACCCGACATTGTAGCCGTGCCGGCCATCATGGCCAGACCGCTGCCGGCGGTGGACCGGGCGCGGCGGTTCACGGTAGCGCCCGCTGGACATCACTGCGCTTGAGCAGTGTGGAACAACAGGCTGGCCACAAGCACGACTCAAGAGCCGTGGCACACAGGCCATGGCACTCACTCTCTCCAACAGAACGGCGGAGGTATCATTCGACGTGATGAGGTGTACGGCTCCGCCTGCGCAGAGCACGGACCACTGCGGCGACCCCCAGCACAATTCCGATCGTAGCCGCCACGTTGGTCAGGGCCTGATCCCACATTGATCCTTTGGGCTCATCCTTGGATTCCCTGGTGGCGATCCAGCCACGGGCGGGCCGCCAACCTTTCTCGACGGGCTGACTGGGCTCCACATAGCGGCCGTGGCGAGGAACGGCCACGCGATCAAAATTGTGGGCCAGGTATTGCAGACCGCTTTGCAGCCGCTCGCCGCGCATGGGCGGACCGTGGCCGGTCCCCGCCGCCAGAGGCCGCAAAGACGCCAGCTTCCGCACCGACTCACGCGCGGCCCGCCAGTCCAGCGTGAAGTAGGCCGGCGGACCATGTACGGCCCCGTACTGAAGCAGCACCGACAGAGCCGACTCCTGCCGGGTGGTCACAAAGGCATCACCGGCCAGCAGGACCCGATCGGCCTCTCGATAGAGGGACACGTGACCCGGCGTATGCCCCGGCGTGTGAATCCACTGCCAGCCGGGCATCTCCGGAATGCTCCCATCGGCCGGCAGGGCCTGGACGCGATCTCCCAGATCAATCGCCTGCCTGGGATACATGCTCGCCACCCGGGCCAGGAGCCCGCCTCCCACCGTCGGATCCGGCGGCGGATAGTCGCGCTGGCCGGTCAGGTAAGGCAGCTCCTCCTCGTGCGCATAAACCGGCACGTCCCAGTCCCGGAGCAGGTCGCGCACCGTGCCCACGTGGTCGAAATGACCGTGGGTCAGCACGATCGCCCGCGGCGGTTGCCCCCCGAACCGCTGCCGGGCCGCGTCCAGGATCCGGCCGGTGAAATAGGGCACGCCGGTGTCCACGAGCACCCAACCCTCGGCCGTGCCCGCCGGCCCGACCATGTACAAGTTGGCGATCATCGTCTGAAGCCCCACGATGTCGGGGGCCACGCCCAGCCAGGAAAAGCTTCGCTCGCGCGAGGCTGGGGCCGACAACCTTTGCGTCTTCTCCGCAATCATCGCTCCGCTCCGCAAAAATGTGGCGAACCGGCCACCTGTGGCGACCAAACGCGGTGTGCCCGCCGGGGGATCTCAGTAAAGAACGGCCGCTGGATTGATCAGCCGCTGACGTTCTGAAACCTCTTCTAATCCTCCGGCACGTGCAATTCCGCGACACCCGCCGGCAGCGGGCAGTACTGCTGAAACGTCTCGATCATCTTCTGGTTGAAGGCCGGGAGGTCGTCGGGTTTGCGGCTGGTCACCAATCCGTCGTCCACCACCACCGCCTCATCAACCCATTGGGCGCCAGCGTTCTTGAGGTCCGTTTGAATCGCCTCGTGGGAAGTGACCCGCCGGCCGCGCAGCACACCCGCCTCAGCCAGTGTCCAGGGGCCGTGACAAATGGCCGCCACGGGCTTGCCGGTGTCGAAAAACTCACGCACGAACTGCACCGCGCGTGGATCCCGGCGCAGCTTATCCGGGTTCAAGGAGCCGCCCGGCAGCACCAGCGCGTCATAATCCGCGGGCAGGGCCTCATCCAGACTCACGTCCACCTTGAACTCGTCTCCCCAGTCCGTGAAATTCCAGCCCCGCACCTTGTCCTTGTTGGGTGAGATCAGGTCGGTCCCCGCGCCGGCCGTCTCAAGGGCATTGCGCGGCTCGGTCATCTCCACCTGCTCAAATCCGTCCGCCACAAGGATGCCAATCTTGACCCCGCTGAGTGGTCCGTTCATGTCAGGCACTCCGTATCGACCCGGAACGACTCCACGCCGCTCCGAGGGATTTTACCCCTCCGAAGCGAGGCCCTCAGAGTTTTCTCTCTTAAAAGCAATTGGGACCGAGATTCGCGGCAGATGAGCTGTGCCGCGGCAAAGGATATGAATCACGCCTCGCGATACAAACCGCGCCAGTCATTGAGCCGGATGCGGATCAGTTCCACGAGCATGGCCGCCGAGTCACCCACCAGCGACACCCGGCTTTGCCCCACGTGGCTCCAGGTTACCGGCACCTCCAGCACGCGCAGGCCAAACTTGGCGGCCAGATAAAGCAGCTCAACATCAAACGCGAAACCCTCCAGCCGCTGGAGGGCAAATACGCGGGCCATGCTGCTGCGACGAAAAGCCTTGAACCCGCATTGCGTATCGCTGAAACCAAGCCCCGTCCACATGCGAACCAACCGGTTAAACGTTCGGCCCATGGTCCGGCGAACCCAGCTCTGCTGTACCTGGATCAGCGACTGGGCCATGGCCCGCGAGCCGATAGCCACGTCACATTCCCCCGCCTCCACCGGCCCAATCAGCCGTTCCGCTTCGGCAATGGGCGTGGACAGATCGGCATCCGTGAACAACACGATCTCGCCGCCGGCCTGCTCAAAGCCGGTGCGAACGCTCGCCCCTTTGCCGCGGTTGTGAGTATGGCGAACCAGCTTGAGCCGCTCGCCCGCGTTCGCCTGGAGGCTCTCTACCAGGGCCGCGGTCGCATCCGTCGAGCCATCGTCAACGACGATCACTTCCGCGCCGCCGCGATAGTCGGCGGCAAAGCGCAACACCTCAACCAGCGATCTGCCGATGCGATCCGCCTCGTTGTATGCCGGAATGATAATTGAAATCGTCTCGCTCACACCCCACCATCCCCCTCTTCCCGGAAGGCAGACGCCTCCCCCGCCTCGTTCTCGGTTGTCAAAGAAGCACCACAGGAGC